>CAZQPC010000028.1:0-25585 GCA_964595005.1 uncultured Magnetovibrio sp. | reverse complement strand
GACGGGCACCTGCAAGTGATCCTTGAGATCGGCGCGCGCCGCATCATCGAGGAGACCGAAGTGGTCCAGCAAGGCGCACATGGCCATGCCCGAAGCCCGGCTGGCGCCGTCTTCGACCTTCAACGCAATGCCCAATTTGCGTTCCGGAACAATGGCAATATAGACCCCTTCGGCGCCGGTCTTGGTGGCAATGCGGCCGCGCCCGGCGCGCATGATCGCCGTGTCCAGGCCGTGCGTGCCGCGCACCAGTTCCGGGTGGCGGGTCATCGCCTGAAAAATGCGTTCGGCGGCGATTTTCCGGACCGGCGTCAGACTTTCGGGATCCGCCAGGCGCGCCATGGCCCGCGCCAGGGCATCCAAGGGCATGCCGATGACCGGGATACCGCAACCGTCGATACCGCGCGCCGTGGCCGACAGATCGGCGCCGCCCAATTCACTGAGGATGGCCGCCAAGCGTTGCTGAACCGGATGATCGGAGCCAGAGTAGCCTGCCGTCGGTTCGCTGAGATGGATGGCGGTGCTCAGAAAGCCGCTGTGCTTTCCAGAACAATTGTTGAAAACGCGATCCATAGGGACGCCGTCGCGGACGACATCCGCCGCCGCATGGACATCGGTCGGCGCATGGGCACCGCACTCCAAGTCATCGGCGCCAAGTCCGATGCGGCCAAGCCAGGCCCTGACGGTGTCCCGGTGCATGGGCTCACCCATGTGCGATGCACAAGCCAGGGCAATTTCCGCCTCGGATACGCCAAGTGCGTCCGCCGCACCGGATTCCAGCAAGGGGATCGCCTGCAAGGGCTTGATGGCCGAACGGGGATAGATCTCGCGCGCCGCATCACCCCACGACTCAATCACATTGCCGGCGGAATCGGCGGCCACGGCAAGGCACGAATGGCGGCTCTCGATCAGGCTGCCGCGCTTCACGTCGATCATTAAATGTCGCGATCTTTGCATTTTCGATGTGTGCCCGTTCGTTCCGGTCTTGGCAAGTGCCTATCGGGCGGTCTATGTAAATCGCCATGCGAAACGTATTTTTCATAAAGGCCTGCACCGTCGCGCTCCTGGCGATGGCGTTGGCGGGTCTTTTAACGGCCGGTGACGTCAGGGCGGAGACCTTGCTGGGCAAGCACGGCGACTGGGAAGCCTTCACGGAAATGGAGAATGGCAAGCTGGCCTGTTACATGGGTGCGGTGCCGACGAAGGCGCGCGGCAAATACAAGAAACGCGGCCGAACCTTCCTTTTGATCACCCACCGGCCGGCCGAGAAAAGCAAGAACGTGGTCAGTTTCCAGGCCGGTTACACCTTGAAAAAGACGACCCAGGTGGAAGTTCTCATCGGCAAAGCAGCGTTTAAACTTTTTACCAATAACCGCTGGGCCTTCGCCCCGGACGCCGCCGCCGACAACGCCCTGGTGAAGGCCATGATCCGCGGTGCCAACCTGGTCGTCACGGGTGTATCGTCACGGGGCACGACGACCACAGACACCTATTCCCTGAAAGGCTTCACCGCTGCCTACAGAACGATCAGTAAAGCCTGCAAGGTCTGAACAAGAGGCCCGGATGGCAGTTGAACGCAAGAATCTGGCCGGATTGAGCCGCGCCGAACTGGCCGCCGAAGTTACCGCCATGGGCGAAAAGCCTTTCCGCGCCAATCAGCTGTGGCATTGGATCTACCATCAGGGCGAGACGGATTTCACCAAGATGACGACCCTGGCGAAGTCCCTGCGTGCGGTAATCGGAGATTCCTATGAGGTGCGCCGGCCCGAGGTCTCCCAGGTGCAGACCTCCGAGGACCGGACCCGCAAGTGGCTGGTTCGGTTCGCCGACACTCAGGAAGCGGAAACCGTGTTCATTCCCGAAGACGACCGGGGCGCCGTCTGCATCTCGTCGCAGGTCGGATGCACGCTGACCTGCACCTTTTGCCGCACCGGCACGCAAAAACTTGTCCGCAACCTGAGCGCCGCGGAAATCGTTGGCCAGTTCATGTTGGCCCGTGATTCCTATGGCGAGTGGCCGACACCTTCCGACGGCGGCCGGATGATCTCCAATATCGTGATGATGGGCATGGGCGAGCCTTTGTTGAATTTTGACAATGTCGCCAAGGCGCTGACCATCATCATGGACAACGAAGGCATCGCGCTTTCGAAACGCAGGATCACCCTGTCGACGTCGGGGATCGTTCCCATGATGCAGCGCTGCGGCGAGGAACTGGGGGTCAATCTGGCGGTCAGCCTGCATGCGGTGCGCGACGATTTGCGCGATATACTGGTACCGATCAACCGCAAATATCCCATTGCCGAACTATTGGCCGCGTGCCGCGCTTATCCCGGTGCCAACAACGCGCGCCGCATCACCTTCGAATACGTCATGTTGAAAGGCATCAACGACAGCCCCGACGACGCCCGCGAACTGGTCCGCCTGTTGAAGGGCATTCCGGCAAAGTTCAATTTGATCCCCTTCAACGCCTGGGACGGCGCGCCCTATGAGTGCTCGTCCAACAACGCCATGCACCGTTTCGCCGATATCCTCAACGACGGCGGCTTCTCCGCTCCCATCCGGGTACCCCGCGGCCGCGACATCATGGCCGCCTGCGGGCAACTGAAATCGGCCAGCTTGCGGCCGCCCCGGGCCGCCGGATTCGATCCCGCAGGCGTATCGATTTAAGAGCATGAATTTGACTTTTATAGCGTAAGTTGTTCTAGCATCACGTGAGGAAACGTGGCATTCTTTCCGTATCCTTCACCCAACATGCAGGATTATCATATCAGGGACAACTTGGTCACTTTGGGGGTTAGATATGTCTGAATCGGATGAAAAACGGGCGAAGCGATACGGCCGCGCGGAGACCGGTCGTCTGCCGCCGGGTGTCGCCAATCCCGTCGACGTCCATGTCGGCAGCCGGGTCCGCCAACGTCGTACCCTGCTGGGCTTCAGCCAGGAAAAGTTGGGCGAAGCCGTCGGCTTAACCTTCCAACAGATTCAGAAATATGAGAAGGGCGCCAACCGGATCGGCGCCAGCCGCCTTTATCAGTTCAGCGAAATTCTCGACGTCGACGTGGCCTATTTTTTCGAAGACATGCCCGAAGAGATCAAATCGCGCCGCGGCGCCTATCAGGCGGGGCTGCGCGACCAAGATCAGGAATCCCTGAGCGCCGATCCCATGGCCAGGCGCGAAACCCTGGAATTGGTCCGCTATTACTACCGCATCACCGACCCCGCCGTGCGCAAGAACGTTTTCGAATTGGCGAAGACTCTGGCCCGTACCCGCGGCGTCAACCAGTAACGGCTACCAGCCGTTGCACCGGTCCCAGACATCAATGACAGCCGAGTTGCCGTCAACCACGTGATATTGGCCGTAGGCGGCAGCCGTCATGCAGGCGTGATTGGGCAACACCCGGACCTTCGCACCAACGGGAAACCGATCAAACAGGGCGGCATCGGCGACCGGGGCTTCGCCGTGCTCTTGGTGGACATTGGCGATGGCAAACCCATCCACGGGCGCACCATCCAATCCGCATATGAGGCCGAAACCCAAATCGCCGTCACTGTCGAAGGCCGACGTGGAGCGGTCCTTGGACAGCGCCAGACCACCGGCGTCGAGCATCAGACTTGACCGCGCGGGATTATGCGAAATCACCGACGCAAGTACGCTCAAGGCCAAATCCTGCAAGCCACACGACCCGATGCCGGCCTGAAACAGATCCTGGAATACATAGACACCGGGGCGCACCTCGGTAACGCCGTCAAAGGTTCGTCCGTGGGTGGCCGTCGGCGTTGAACCGACACTGATGATCAGTGTCTGAAAGCCGGCTTCGCGCAACCGTGAGGCCGCCGAAACGGCGGCGGCGCGTTCCGCCTCGGCGATCTCGGCCGCCTCGGCCGGCGTCCGGCTGGCATAAGAATGGCCGGCGTGGGTCAAGATCCCGGCGACCCTGGCCCGGCCGGCGGCCTCGACGGCGGCGGCAATCTCCAGCAATTCGGGGCTGGCGGCGGCGACGCCCGTCCGGTGCTCGCCGCAATCGATTTCAATCAGCACCCGATGAGCGCCGCCATGATCGGCGATGGCGCGGGCCACCTGGACATTGTCGGTGATGATTTTGAGATCGGCACCGCGATCCAGAAGCGCCCGGGCGGCATCCAGTTTCGACGGTGTGATACAGACCGCGTAAACCAAGTCGCTAAATCCGTTCTCAAGGAAATAGGCGGCCTCGGCAAGGGTCGAAACGGCCAGCGCCTTGGCGCTCTCGCCGGCGGCAATTCGCGCCACCGCGGCGGATTTCGCGGTTTTTGCGTGCGGCCTGAGACTGACCCCGTGAACATCCATGCGGGCCTTCATGGTGGCAGCGTTGGCGGTCAATTTGCCACGGTCGACGATCAACGATGGGGTCGGCAGGCCTTGCAGATTCATTGCCGCACTCTAAGGCGGTGTGAGGTCAGGGGCAAGCTGCCCGCCGTGCGGCCCCACCACTTGCCCGCCTCGGGCATTAGCCTATACTGCGGCGCGTTTTTAGGGGCGCCCTACGGGCGCCGGAGTGATGGGAAGAAACCATGAGCAATGATATCAACAAAGTGGTGCTGGCCTATTCCGGCGGGCTGGACACCTCGGTGATTTTGAAGTGGCTGCAGGAAAATTACGATTGCGAGGTCGTCACCTTCACCGCGGACCTGGGCCAGGGCGAGGAACTGGAACCGGCCCGCGCGAAAGCCGAGATGTTGGGCATCAAGGATATCTACATCGAAGACCTGCGCGAGGAGTTCGTCCGCGACTACGTCTTTCCCATGTTCCGCTCCGGTGCCCTTTATGAAGGCACCTATCTGCTGGGCACCTCCATCGCCCGGCCGTTGATCGCCAAACGGCAAATCGAGATTGCCGCCGAGACCGGCGCCGACGCGGTCGCCCACGGGGCGACGGGCAAGGGCAACGATCAGGTGCGGTTTGAACTGGGCTACTATGCCCTCAATCCCGACATCAAGGTGATCGCGCCCTGGCGGGAGTGGGAGCTGGGCTCACGCACGACGCTGATTGATTACGCCGAGAAAAACCAGATCCCCATCCCCAAGGACAAACGCGGTGAGCCGCCCTATTCCCAGGATGCCAACCTTTTGCACATCTCATCGGAAGGCAAGGCCCTGGAAGACCCCTGGGTGGAACCGGACGAAAGCGTCTACACCCGCATCGTGCCGCCCTGGGCGGCACCCGACGTGGTCACCGAAATCACCATCGACTTCGCCAAGGGCGACCCGGTCGCCATCAACGGCGAACAGCTGTCGCCGGCCGAGCTGTTGACCAGGCTCAATGAACTGGGCGGCGCCAACGGCATCGGCATCACCGACATCGTCGAGAACCGCTTTGTCGGCATGAAGTCCCGCGGCGTCTATGAAACGCCCGGCGGCACCATCCTGTTTGCCGCCCACCGGGCCATGGAAAGCATCACCTTGGACGGCGGCGCCACGCACCAGAAGGATGAGATCATGCCGCGCTACGCGGAACTGCTCTACAACGGCTTCTGGTTCGCGCCGGAACGCGAGATGCTGCAGGCCGCCATCGACAGGGCCAGCGAACGCGTCAACGGCACGGTGCGGTTGAAGCTCTACAAGGGCAACGTCATCATCACCGGCCGCAAGTCACCGAACTCGCTTTACGATGCGGACATGGTGACCTTCGAGGAAGATGACGTCTATGATCAGCGCGATGCGGAAGGCTTCATCAAGCTGAATGCCTTGCGGCTCAGGTTGATCAAACGGCTGGGTGATTAGAAGAAGTTACCCGCAGGACAGCGTCGCGTCTTCCGTGTAGGTGCGCTGCGCCCAGCCGGGGCTGACCCAAAGCGCCAGGTCACCGGCACCGCCCTTCAGGGATTTCACCCGGAAGGTCGAGGTCTGGCCCTTCGCGAACCGGATGCGGCGTTTGGAAATGGGTTTCGGATTGAGCTCATCGGTGCGGTAGATGCCGATGGTTCCGGCCTTCGGCCAGGCGCCTGCATTGTTGGTCACCTTGAAGGTCGCCACACCGGCGCGGCATTCGCTGACCACCGACATTTTTAATGCCTTGGTCGAAACCGTTGAGGTCTTGGTGACCACGGGCGCCTGCGGTTTCACCATGTTACCGCCAGCGGCGGTGGCGAAGTTTTCCAGACTATCGACGTCGGCGTCGGCCGCCAGGCATCGGGCGACGGCAACCCGGCGTTCGGCCGCCTGCACATAGGCCGCCAGCTTGCGGTCCTTCAGAACGACGCGCTTGCCGCGGTATTTAAGCTTCAGGACATCGCCGCGCGCTTCTATCGCTTTCAGGGATTTCAGGCGTTTTTGCAGATGTCCGACATAGGTGTCCCAATCGCCTTCCAATTTGGCGGCGACGTAATTTTTCACCCGCTCATGGGTGTAATTTCCCCACAAGGAAACCTTGGGGAACGGCTCACAGGCCGCATCTGCGGACCGGAATGGGGTCAGCAGCAAAACAGCCAAGGCGATTAGGAAGTAACGTGAAATTATCATAGGATCCCAAAGAGCGGTCTCAGTTACCGATTATTGGGACTGTTTATACGCTTCGAAGCTGACGGTTATCTGACATTCCGGCGCGAAATCTCAATCTTCGGCGTGAAAATTCCGCAGCGTCGGATCGCGTTCAAGCCAGTAGGTGTAAAGGGCCAGCGGCGCCAAGGTGATGTCGATGCCGCGCATGGTGGCCGGCCGGGCAATGGCGCCGGTCAGGATATAGGGCCGGGCCTTGCGGTTGGTGCCTTCGACGAATTGCACCAGTTGCTGCGGGCCCTTGCCGGCGGTGGCGTACGCGTTGGTCCAGTCGAATTCATAGACATGGTCCGGCTTGCCGGTTTCCGGGTTCAGGGTCAGCAGGTCGATCTGGCCGTTGCGCCAACTGGCGTAGACCAGGTTGGCGGCCGCCGGCGAGCCCAGCCATTGCGCCACCAGGGCGGTTTCCGCCAAGCGCTGGAAAAACTGATCATTGGGCGGCACCGGTGCAAACAGCGCCGCATAGAGACACGGCGCCGTCAGATAAACCTTGAAGGCGACCTGACGCTGGAAACGGTTGCCGTCACGATCGACGCGCGGCACCCGGCGGATCAGGAACGCCGATTCCAGATAATCGAGATATTTGCGCAGCGTATTCTTGGCGACGCCGGCGGCCTTCGCCAGATCGTCAATGGTCACTTCACGGGCCGTGTTGAAGGCCAAAAGGCCGAACAGGCGGTTCAACTCCTGGGCATCGTTGACGCCGTGCAGGCTGGCCAGGTCCTTGTGCAGGACCCGGTCGGCGACCCCATCGCGGATGAACGCCGGCGCCGGGGTGCCTTCTTTCGACAGCAAAATACCCTCGATAAATCCGCCGAAGTTTACGTAACGGTGAAACTCCGCGTTCAAGGCCGGCAGGGCGTTGGCTTTCAGCGCCATGCCGGCGTTTGGATTGTCCTGTTCCGTGTCGACCAGCTTTTCCTCCGTGCCCCGGAACCGCAGAAACTCCAGGAAAGTCAGCGGCGGCAAAACGAAGGTCGAGATGCGGCCGTCTTCGGAGGTGTCGCCGGTGGTGATCGACGGCGCGCCTGACGACAGAGAGACAACGATGCGCGCGTTGGGCCGGAGCTTGGCCAGCGCCAACACGGCGTCCTGCCATCCCTTCACGTACTGAATTTCGTCGTAGAACACATACAGCTCGGCCTTCGGTCCGTGACGATAGCGCCGGCAGAACATCTCAAACAGGGTGGGAATATCGGTGGCCGTGAAACTGGGCACGGTCATGTTGCAATAGAACACGGCGGTCGGCGGCACGTCGTTCTCGATCAGGCGCGCCACCATTTGCCGCATCAAGACGGTCTTGCCGGCCCTCAGTGGCCCCGCCAGGGCCAACACGTTGCCGGCGCCGGCTTTCATGACATGGCTGAAGAAGGCCGGAAAAAAGGCCCGGCGCTGCGGGTTTTTGAACTGGATCCGGGTGTCCTTGGTGAATTCCCACCACGGGTTGTCGAAGGCCAGCCGGTGGAACAGGTCGTTGTCGGTAATGACATGCATGGCCGCTTCCCCGCCGGCGATAGAGCACAGATCTTTCGATTCGCCGGCCAAATCAAGCTCAACAGACTGATTTTATAATAAAATCAACGATTTGACCTTGATTCAGGTCAGAGCATGAACCGGACCCGAAAAGAAGTCAAGAACCTGTTGAAATAACACGAGAAATCTTACAACAAGCTGACAACACGGCGGCGCAGGTCGGGCAACACCTGGGCCTCGAACCAGGGGTTTTTCTTCTGCCAGTGGGTTGTCCGCCAACTGGGATGGGGGGTTGGAATAAACTCAGGCAGATAATCTTTCCAATGGCGAACCGTCTCCGTCATGGTCTTGTGACGGCGATCCGGCAGATAGTGGGCCTGCGCGTAGGTGCCGACCAACAGGGTCAATTGAACATCCGCCAACACGTCCAACAAGCGTCCATGCCAGGCCGGCGCGCACTCAGGCCGGGGCGGTTTGTCGCCGCCGCGCTCAACGCGGCCGGGATAGCAGAACCCCATGGGCATGATGGCAATGCGGTTCTCGTCATAAAAAATTTCCTTGTCCGTCTGCAGCCAGTCGCGCAACCGGTCTCCCGACGGATCGTCCCAGGGCACGCCACTGGCATGCACCTTGGTGCCGGGCGCCTGGCCGATAATCAGGATTTTTGCCCCCGCGCCCATGCGCACCACCGGGCGCGGGCCCAGCGGCAGATCGGCCGCGCAAATCTGGCAGGCTGCAACTTCCGCCAGCAGTGCGGTTAAGTCCTCACTCACGAAGGCAGTCCTTCCGCCAACAACGTATCGACATAAGCCGGCACCAGTTCCGTCGCCGGACCGTAGCGGGCATCGGCGAACATGGACGCGCCTTCCGACGGCTCCAAGTTCAATTCCACGGTCGGCGCGCCGATGCCCATTCGCACATGTTGGACAAACCCGGCGGCCGGATAAACGTTGCCCGACGTGCCGATGGAGATGAACAGACCGCAGTCATCGAGCGCCGCATATATTTCATCCATGAAGAACGGCATCTCGCCAAACCAAACGACATGCGGCCGCATGCGGCCGACGGTCCCGCAAGCCGCGCAGGCACTCTCAACACTGAGCGATCCTTCCGACACGATCACCTCATGACAGGCCGCACAGCGGACCTTCGCCATCTCGCCGTGCATGTGCAGAAGGTTCTTCGTGCCGGCCTGTTCATGCAGGTTGTCGATGTTCTGGGTGACCACCAGAACCTCGCCCGGCCAATCTCTCTCCAGGCGGGCCAGCGCCGCGTGCGCGGCATTGGGGCGGATATTGCCGCCGGCCATGGAGTTGCGCCGCATGTTGTAAAATTCCAGCACCCGCACCGGGTCGCGGGCGTAGGCTTCCGGCGTCGCCACGTCCTCGACGCGGACCCGCGACCATAGGCCGTCGGCGTCGCGAAAGGTCTCAAGCCCGGATTCCTTGGAAATGCCGGCGCCGGTGAGGATGACGATGCGGGCGTTGTTGTCCATCAGGTTTCCCCGTGATTTAAGCCGGTTGCGTGGCGCCGCGGCGGCGACCATGATAGCGCCCGTTAACAAACCATCCCGCCTCCATGGCTTCAAGGGAGATGCCTTTTGGTCCAGGTTCTGTTCGTCTGTCTCGGCAACATCTGCCGCTCACCGACTGCCGAAGGGGTGTTCCGCGGACGGGTCGAGCAAGCCGGATTGACCGACGACATCACCGTCGATTCCGCCGGTACGGGCGGCTGGCACATCGGCGACCCACCCGACAGCCGGGCCCAGGCGGCGGCGCGGGCGCGTGGCTATGATCTTTCCCGCCAGCGCGCCCGGCAAGTGCGCGCCGCCGACTTCGACCGTTTCGACTATGTCATCGCCATGGACCGGCGCAATCATGCCGATCTGGCCATGCTGGCCGGCTCGGCGGGCCAGGAGCGGATTCACCTGTTCCTGGATTTCGCGCCGGCAACCGGCGTCACGGAAGTGCCCGACCCCTACTATGGCGGCGGCGATGGGTTCGCCCAGGTCCTCGATCTGGTGGAAGCGGCGTCGGCGGGATTGCTCGACGACATCCGCCGCAACCATCTGGCCGGCAATTGAACCGTTGAGCCTGCCGGCCAACGTCGAAGACCGAATCCAACGCGTCACCGGCAGCACCGTTCAACAGGTTGCGTCTCTGGCCGGCGGCTGTATCGGCGATGTCCGCCGCATTGACTTGACCGATGGGCGCACCTTCGTCGCGAAGCTCGGTGGCGCCGGTAGCGGCTTGGCACTGGAGGGTTTCATGTTGCGCTATCTGGCCGAGCACAGCCCGCTACCCGTGCCGGCGGTGGTCGATGCCGATGACGATCTGTTGGTGATGGACTATCTGCCCTCGGGCGGGCGGCTCGATGCGGCGGCGCAAATCCATGCCGCCGATCATGTCGCGGCCCTGCATGAGATTACCGGACCTTCCTTCGGGTTTGCCTGCAATACCGTCATCGGCGGCCTGACGCAGCCCAATCCGCAGGCGCAGTCCTGGGTCGAATTCTTCCGCGACCAACGGCTCATGTATATGGCCGGCGAGGCCCTGCGGGTCGGCCGGCTTCCCGGATCCATCATGAGCCGGGTGGAAAAGTTGGCGGCCCGCCTTGGCGATTGGATCGGCGAGCCGGCGGCACCGTCGCTGGTTCACGGCGATCTGTGGACGGGCAACGTGCTCTGCGACTCCGGCCGTATCACCGGTTTCGTCGATCCCGCCATCTACCACGCGGACCCGGAAATCGAACTGGCCTTTTCGACCCTGTTCGGCACCTTCGGCGACCCGTTCTTTGCCCGCTACCGCGACCATCGTCCGCTGGCGCCCGGGTTTTTCGAGGAACGGCGCGATCTCTACAATCTCTATCCGCTTTTGGTCCACGTGCGGTTGTTCGGCGGCTCCTATGTTTCTTCGGTGGAACAGACGCTCGGGAAATTCGGATGCTGATCATCTTCGATTGCGACGGCGTCCTGGTCGATAGCGAGCCCATCGCGGCGCGTGTCCTGCGACACTACCTGGAAGACCTCGGCTATCCGCTCATCGTCCGCGCCGAAGACCATGATCGGTTCCTCGGCTTCACCCTGCAAAAGGTCCGCGAAACCCTGGAGGCGGAAACCGGGACCGATCTGCCCGCGGATTTCGAAGATGAGCTGCGGCGGCGCGACGATGCCGCCTTTGAGACGGAACTGAAGGTGATCGACGGTGTCATTGAGACGGTGCGCGGCCTGACGTCGGCCTATTGTATTGCATCGTCGGGTTCGCTCGTGAAAATCCGGAACTCGCTGACCCTGACGGGCATGCTCGATCTGTTTGAGCCGCATCTGTTCAGCGCCCACGACCCCGGCATCGCAAAGGGCAAGCCTGCGCCGGATCTGTTCTTGTTCACGGCTAGGCGCATGGGCTTCGCACCTGCCGATTGTCTGGTCATCGAGGACAGCCGGGCCGGCGTCGAGGCCGGCGTCGCCGCCGGCATGCGGGTGCTCGGGTTCACCGGCGGCGGTCATTGCGGGCCGGGCCACGGCGCCGTGTTGGTCGCCGCCGGCGCCGTATCGGTGTTCAATGACATGACACGCCTGCCGCATCTGATAGCTCAATCGTGACCGCGCAACCCCTTGCATCGATCCGGTGCCGGTCTAACATAATCCGATGCAAAGAGACGCAGGCGGTTCACCGTCGGGGTGCGGAGCCAGATGTTAGGTATCTTGCAACGACTGATCATCACCATGGGTGCCGCCGGATCGGCAGTGCTGGCCGCCGTCGCCGCCGGTATGGTCCTGGCCGCAGCCGATGCAATTTATCACCAATGGTTTCTCGGCCGAACGATCGATTCGAACGAAACACTAACCCTGATGGCCGCCGGCGCGGCCTTCGCGTTTGTCGTCTCGCTGCCGATCTTCCTGGTCATCGACGGCCTGCTGCGCAAGGAACGGGAACTGGAAGCCATGGTCGGCGAACTTCGCGACACCCGCGATCGACTGAGCATCAGCGAAGCCCGGTTCCGGCACATCGCCGAAGCCGCGTCCGATTGGTTCTGGGAAATGGACACGGACATGCGGTTCACCTATTTCTCACCGCGCGTCGCCGAGATCGTCGGCGTGCCGGTGGAATTCCACCTTGGCAAGACCCGGGCGGAACTGGCCGGAGAGGAAGTCCATTCGGAGAAATGGCAGCGCCATCTGGACGATCTGACCCACCACCGGCCGTTTCGCGACTTCCGCTTCGTCCGTAAAGGCCACGACGGAAGATTGCAGACCCTGACCTCCAGCGGCAAACCTCTGTTCGATTCAAATGGCGATTTTAGCGGCTATATCGGTGTCGGCTCTGACATCACCCGCCAATTGGAAGTCGCGGAAATCGCCCGCCTGGCCCAGGAACGCCTCGCCAACGCCATCGACGAATTATCGGAACTGTTCGTCCTGTGGGGGCCCGACGACCGCTTGGTCATCTGCAACGAACAGTTTCGACGCATCAATGCCGAAGTGATCGAAACCACGGAACCTGGAACTTTGTTTGCCGACCACATTCGGACCGCCTTGGACAACGGTCTCTACCCTTCCGCCATTGGGCGTGAGGACGAATGGTTGGCCGACCGCATGGCCCGTCACGCCAGCCCCGGCGAGGCCTTCGAACTGGAACGCCAGGACGGGCGCTGGCTCCATATTCGAGAACAGCGCTTCCCCGATGGCAGCGTCGCGACGGTCTCCACGAACATCACCGAGCGCAAGAAAAGCGAGGTCGAAATGATGGCCGCCAAGGAAGCGGCGGAGGCGGCGAACCGCAGCAAATCTGACTTTCTGGCCCGCATGAGCCATGAATTGCGGACGCCCCTGAACGCCATTCTCGGCTTTTCCCAGATCATCCGGGATGAAACCTTCGGTCCCATGGGCGTGCCGGCCTACGCGGACTATGCCAAGGACATCAACACCAGCGGTGAAATGCTGTTGAGCCTGATCAACGATCTGCTGGACCTGTCCCGGATTGAAGCCGGCAAATATGAGATCGAGGTTACGGCCGTCGACCTGCGGGCGGCGGCAATGGATGTGCTTCGCCTGTTTGAGCGCGAGGCCGCCAGTGTGAAAATCTCCCTTGAGAATGCCATCGCCGACGATTTGCCCATGGTCCGGGCCGATTTGCGATCAGTACGGCAAATGCTTATGAACCTGCTGTCCAACGCCCTAAAATTCAGCCAACCGGGCGGCGCGGTGAAGGTCGACGCGATGGCAAATTCCGACGGCCTGGCGGTTATTGTTACCGACACGGGCGTCGGCTTCGCGCCATCAAGAATGAAGACCATCCTGGCGCCCTTCGGGCGTCTCGATCAGGCAGCCACGGCAACCGCCGGCGGCGCCGGGCTGGGCCTGCCCATTGTCAAATCCTTGATGGACCTGCATGGCGGGACGATTGAGCTGTTCAGTCTGCCGGGCGAAGGCACAACGGCGATTCTGAATTTTCCCGCGGATCGCCTGCTGGGCACCGTCTCCGAAGCGGCCGAGGCCGACTGAACATTTCTAGAGGCGCATGGCCGCTTCCATGCCTTCGCGGATGGCGCGTTCGGCATCCAGTTCTCCGGCTTCCCGGGCGCCGCCAACCAGGTGAACATCGAAATCCATTTCCGCCAGGGCGCCGGCCAGGTCGTTGCGCGGCTGCTGACCGGCGCAAACGATCACCGTCTCCGCGGCGATAACCTCTGGCACACCGTCGACGTCCACATGCACCCCGGCGGCATCGATATACCTGTAGGTGACGCCGCTGATCTGCCGGACCCGGTTGTGCTTGAGCACGGCCCGGTGAACCCAGCCCGTGGTCTTGCCGAGGGTCCGGCCCATGGGGCCAGGCGTTCGCTGCACCATGGTGATCGCGCGGCGCGGCGTCACCTCGGGCATGTCGTGGCCGATACCCCAACGCCGCCGGAAGGCATCGGCATCGGTGAAGCTGGGATCATTCCCCTCCAGCAGAAATAGCGCCACGTCGAAGGCAATGCCGCCGCCGCCAATAATCGCGGCCGTCGATCCCACCGCCCGGCGGCCATTCAGCACGTCTGTGTAGCCAACCACCTGGTCTCCGTCGATGCCATCGATCTCAGGCCGGCGCGGGCGAATGCCGGCGGCCAGAACGGCGGCATCAAAATCCATATCGCTTAACATGGCGGCGGTCGCGGCGGTCTCAAGGTTGACCGTCACACCCAGGCGATCCAACTGAGTTTTGAAATAACGCAGGGTTTCATCAAATTCATATTTTCCGGGCACCTTGCGCGCCAGGTTGAATTGCCCGCCGATGCTTGCCGACGCCTCGAACAAGGTCACCGCATGGCCGCGCTCCGCCGCCGTCACCGCCGCCGCCAGACCCGCCACCCCGGCGCCGATGACGGCGACGCGGCGGGCCGCGTCGGCGGGCTCAATGATCACTTCCGTTTCATGACAGGCCCGCGGATTGACCAGGCATGAGCAGACCCGGCCGACAAAATAACGGTCCAGGCAGGCCTGATTGCAGGCGATGCAGGTGTTGATCTCATTGCTCCGCCCCGCCGCAGCCTTGTTCGCAAACGCCGGGTCAGCCAGGAACGGCCGGGCCAGAGAAACCATGTCCGCCTTGCCCGACGCTAAGACTTCCTCCGCCACATCGGGCGTATTGATCCGGTTTGAGGCAATCACCGGGATACTGACCTGGCCCTTGAGTTTCGCCGTATCGTTGACGAAGGCGGCGCGCGGCACCGCCTGGGCGATGGTCGGAATGGGCGCTTCGTGCCAGCCGATGCCGCTGTTCAGAACATCGGCGCCGGCGGCTTCGACGGCCTGCGCCAGGGCAATGATTTCATCATCCGATAATCCATTGTCGACCAGATCAAGAACCGACAAGCGGAACATGATGACGAAGTTCGCGCCAACGGCGGCGCGGGTTCGGCGAACGATCTCCAGGGGCAGGCGGATGCGGTTTTCAAAATCTCCGCCCCAATCGTCGTCGCGGTGATTGGTCCGTGGCGCAATGAATTGGGTCAGCAGATAGCCCTCCGAGGCCATGATTTCGACCCCGTCATAACCGGCCTGTCGGGCCAGCTCGGCGGCACCGACAAAATCATCGATGGTGCCCTCAATCTCGCCGCCGGTCATCTGCCTGGGCGCCAGTTTGTTGATGGGTGCGGCGATCGGTGACGGCGCGACGATATCCGCATGGTAGCCGTATCGTCCCGAATGGATAAGCTGCAGCAGGATATGACCGCCGGCGGCGTGGACGGCGTCGGTGACTTGACGATGCGCCGGCACGCGGTCCGGGCTATCGAAGGCCGCCGCCCCATCGTTCAGACGGCCCGCCGCATTCGGCGAAAAGGCGCCGGTCACCATCAAGGCGCAGCCATGACGGGCGCGTTCGGCGAAATAAGCCGCCAAACGGCCCAGACCGGCCATGTCTTCAAGGCCCGTGTGCATGGATCCCATCATGATCCGGTTGGGCAAGGTCAGGGTGCCGATGGTAATGGGGTCGAACAAATGCGGGTAGGCGCTCACGTCAGTCCTCCGTTAACACGTCATCGAATAGGGGATACTCCGAAATCGGCACATAATGAGAGCCGCCGTGCCCCATGTGGCTTTCGAACAATGTGAAGGCATTGATCGAAAAAGGCGCCGTCGTGAACGCACCATGGGCCGCCATATAATCGCCCAGGTTCTTTGGCGGCCGGCCGCGAATCCGGACCAGCGTGATATGCGGTTTGAACTTGCGCCCTTCCGCGCCGTAGCCGGCGCGGGCGACGGCACTTTCAATTTTTTCCTGCAGGTGCGACAGCGCGTCGCTGGGCGTCAGACCGGCCCACAGCGCACGCACCTTCGCCGCCTTGCCGAAATGACCAAGGCCCTGGCATTGAAGCTGAAACGCCGGGGCGTTGATGGTGCCGAGTGCCGCATCGATATCGCCGGCCTCAGCGCCGCCAACCTCGCCGATAAACCGCAGCGTCATGTGCAGGTTTTCCGGCTTGACCCAACGCGCACCGTCCAGGCCTGCGCAAACGCCGGCCAATGATGCGCGGATATCATCTGGAAGCGTGAGGCCGACAAACAATCGCATGGCAGAGTTTCGTTCCGGCTACAGCGCTGGGTTGGGAAGATCGCTATGAATGGCGTCAATCCCGCCAAGCACTTGCTCACTCAGCACCAAATCCTCCGAACCCAGGTTGGCCGCAAATTGATCCAAATTCGTGGCACCGATGATAGTTGCCGACAGGAATTGCCGCGAATTGACGTAGGCCAGCGCTACATAGCGGCCGGTGGCCTCAATGCCGCGTGGTTTGAAGTTACGGGCGAATTCGGGAAACAGGGCGCGCCGTGACCCTGCCGGCGGGGCGTCATGATCAACGGCCGGCTCCATCTGGGCGTGGCCGTCGGCTTCGGTGTTCTGTTGCCCGAACGTCATGGTGCCAAGACAGATGCGGCTGACCGAGATGCCGCTCCGCCCAAGCTCGTTCATTTTCATGGCGCGCCCCCGGATGCATTCCTGACGGAAATTGATGTAACGTGTTACAGAAAAAGCGCAAGGACGCCGGTGTATCCGTAGAGCCGATTGTTGGAAATCTCACCCTGGCCGAAAAACCCGACCACGGGGACGTTCGATAATGCTTCGCCGATAATGTCCATCTCCCGGCCTTCGTCGCCGAACAAGGCGGGCCCGCGGGCCACGCAGGAAAAATAGAGCCCGCCGCGGACCGGGCCGGGCACCCGGCCGGCCAGTTCCGTCACCATGCGGGTCAAATCCTCTTCGGCACCGGACGGGTCACGGCGCACGAACAGCAGGCGGTCACCGGTCTCCACCTCACCGCCGACGGCCAGCCAGCCGCGTTCGCGGTCGATGCCGACCAGATTTCGAACCACATAATCGCCCGTATCTGAGCCCTCCACGGGAAACGCCGCGTGGATATACCCAGCCACCCGGTTCAGATCGCGGGCCAGCAATTCGCCAATATCGTCCTTGAACACGGATAGTGCCGGTTCGCCGTTCAGGGTCATGACCACGTTGTTCATGCTGTCGGTCACCCGGTGCGATGGACCGACGGGGGCGCAGCCCTGGGTCAAGCCGGTCGCCACTTCGATGTCGGGGCCGAACAAAACCCCGGACAGGCCGCCGCCGACAACGTCGCCGGCCAACTGAAAGTGGGCGCCTCTGGACGACGTCAGCCCGCCGACAAGGAACCCCGGCACCTCAAGGGCAGCGTTCTCCATCTCCCGGGACAGGGCTTCGATCAGGGCCGGCACGGCGGCGTTCATGGGGTCGCCGTGGACCACGCCGAAGGGCGGCGTCGCCGTTTGCATCCAGGTTCTGTGAATGTCGGAAATCTCATCCGTGCTTTCCCCGAGACAATCCAGCAGGGCAACGCTGGCGGCCGGGTGGCTGGCCACCATGACCGCGGCGGCAACGCGGCCAAAGGCTTCGCCGCCGCCACCATTGCCGTCTCGCCAGCAGATCCCCATGCCGACGCTGCCGGCCCAATGATCGATACCCGTGGTTTGCCGCAGATAGGTGAGCAGGCTGGCGTAGTCGTCGGCCAACTCATCCGTGACATAGAGCCAGCCCAGGCGCTCACAGCCGGCGACGGGCAGTGATGCGGCCAAGCCCAGTTCCAGTTCCTTGGCAACGGCGGCCCAGCCATCGGCTTCCGATCGGGCAAAGCAGAATGACGTCATGGCTCACTATAAACTGTTTCCAATCCCGGATGCATGCGTTTCGTCGTTGGCTCAGGCGCCGGCGGCGTTCGCTAGCGCACGATGCTCTTAGGGCACGATCCCGGCAATGCGGGCCACCTGGCCGGCCCGATGGCCCCAGGTATGTCCGTCCAGGAACTTGCGCCGGCCCGAGGCCGCCATGGCAGCGAGACGGCCGTCATCGGCCATCAGGTCGGCGGCGGCGCCGGGTAAGTCGCCCGCGTCATTGGGCAGGAAAAACATGTCCGCGGCGTCGAAGGCCGCCGCGTAGAACGGAGATCGGCTGGACAATACGGCCGTGCCGCCGGCCATGGCGTTGACGACCCGTTCGTGGGAATCGTTGTAGCCTGGAAACGGGTTCAGTACGGCCTTGGCCCGATCGATCATGGCCAGCGCTTCATCGATGGTCTTCTGTCCGGTGAACCGTACATTCGGCATGGCATCCGCGTAAATATCCCAGCCTGGCCCGACAACACACAATGGCAAGTGCGAGAGGTTCTTAACGACGGCCAGGCGCTGCGCATTGCGCACGTAATCATCGACCGTCTTCATGTACGGGAACAAAGCGTCGAAGGTCACCTCATTGCCGATCACATCAAGGACCGCGTCTTCCAAAGGCCGGGACAAGTCCTGCCAGACAATATCGGTGATGTCATTGAGGCGCCGTTCCACATCCGTCCCATGATCGCGCCATTGGCGGCGCTGATCGTCCGGCGGCAAAAACAGGCTGCCCGTCAACAGCAGCGGGATATCGCGGTCTGCCCAATCGCGCGCCGGACGCGCCACGGCGCCATGCGGAAGGTGGTGATAGCGTCCTTCCGGCCGGATAAATCGTTCACAAAACCGGGCCGCGTGGCCGGCCGGAAAGCAGGCGTGGAAATTATTGAGCGGCAAATCAATGCGGTCGCGCAGACAAAAGGGGTGATCCAGGAACACCCCAATGACAGGAACGTCCAGGCCGTTGAACAGATCGACGGCCTGCGATTCCGGCGCCGGCGGTAGCCCGAAACCGCTGACGCACACCAGCGCGGCAATCCGGCCTGCCTGTGCCACCCGCGAAAGATCAGCTTCATGGCCGGCCTCGCGAATGTCGATAACCTTGGTCATGAAGCCGGCGTCTTGAAAACCGGCGGCGAGGGCCGGCACCATGGATCCAATATTGCCGAAATTGCTTTCGCCCCGGAACAGAACAACCGTGTCGCCTGGGGACCTCATGCACGCAAACTCACACCAGGCCTGCGATCAATTTGCGTACGAACGGAACCAGCCGTTTGACAATCTCCCGAACGCCGTCCCCGTTGGGATGGATGGCGTCGTCCTGGTTCAAGGACGGCACGGCGGCGACGCCTTCGAGAAAGAACGGATAGAAAAGGATGCCATGCTTTTGTGCCAGGCGCGGATACAACCCGTTAAACTCGGCGCCATATTCCGGCCCCAGATTGGGCGGCGCACGCATGCCGGTGAGCAAAACCGGCAGGCCGCGCTTTTTGATCTCCGTGATGATGGCATCCAGGTTGGCTTCCGTTTCCCGGGGATCGAGGCCGCGCAGGCCGTCGTTGGCGCCCAGTTCAATGATCACCGCATGAGGTTTTTCCGCAAGTGACCAGGCCAGACGCGAGCGGCCGCCGGCCGAGGTGTCGCCGGAGACGCCGCCGTTGGAAATTCGCACGTCGTGTCCACCGTCTCGCAACGCCGCCTCCAACTGGGCCGTGAAAGACATAGGTTGCGCCAGACCATATCCGGCGGTCAGACTGTCACCGATGGCCAGGATGGTAATCGGGGCGGCCAAAGCCGGCGCCGCCAACACAAGCCACGCGTTGACAAAGGCCGCCAACAGGCCATATGGGCGGAAGCTGCCAAGCCGGTGGCGAAGACGCCTAAGGAAACGGAAAAAAGCCATGCCCTATGGATAGCAACCCAACCGCCACCCATGCAATCGACCTGAACGATCTGCGCCTGACCCTGATCAGCGATGCCGGGCCCGTGGAAATCCTACGCGGCATCGATTTGAGCATCGTCGCGGGGCAAACGGTGGGTGTTGTCGGGCCGTCGGGATCGGGCAAAACCTCCATGTTGATGGTCATGGCCGGGCTTGAGCCGGCAACCAGCGGCGGCGTCAGCGTCGCCGGGCAATCCTTCGATGGCCTGGACGAAGACACCCTGGCCCGGTTCCGCCGCGACAATGTCGGCATCGTCTTCCAAAGCTTTCATCTGGTGCCGACCATGACCGCCCTGGAGAACGTCGCCCTGCCGATGGAGTTCGCCGGTCGCGATAACGCCTTCGCCCGCGCCGAAGAGGAATTGAAGGCCGTCGGCCTTGAACAGCGCCTCGGCCATTATCCCGGTCAATTGTCCGGCGGCGAACAACAACGCGTCGCCCTGGCCCGCGCCTTCGTCACCGAACCGGCCCTGTTGTTGGCCGATGAGCCGACGGGTAGCCTGGATCATGACACTGGCGACGCGGTCATGGAGCTGTTGTTCGATCTGCAGAAACGGCGCGGCACGACGATGATATTGGTCACCCATGCGCCGGAACTGGCCAAACGCTGCGGGCGAATATTGAAACTGGCCGACGGCAAGATCGTCGCCGACGAGGTTGGCGGATCATGACGGACCGGCGCCTTGTCCTGCGCCTCATGGGCCGCGAGATGCGCGGCGGGCTGCGGGGTTTTCGGGTGTTCCTGGCGTGCTTGGCGTTGGGCGTCGCGGCCATCGCCGGGGTCGGCTCCATCGGAGCGTCGGTGAGCGCCGGCCTGGAGGCCAATGCCCGTAATCTGTTGGGCGGCGATGTCGATCTGCGCCTTCTGCACCGGGAATTTTCCGGACCCCAGCGAACGTGGTTGGCCGGCAAAACGGCCGGCCTCTCGGAAATCGTGAAAATGCGAGCCATGGCGCGGCCCGTGGCGGTGCGCGACAAACGCACCTTGGTTGAACTGAAGGCCGTCGACGGCGCCTATCCGCTCACCGGCGCCTTCGTATCGAACCCGCAACAGCCCTTGAAAATCCTGTTGGCGGAACGCGACGGCGTGTGGGGTGCCGTCGCGGATGCCAATCTTTTAACCCGCCTCGGCATCACCTTGGGCGGCACAATCAAAGTCGGCGCCGCCTTATTCCAGGTCCGCGCCACGGTCACCTCGGAACCCGACCGCAGCGCCAGCCTGTTCAGTTTCGGGCCGCGCCTGTTGGTCGCCAAGAAAGCCCTGGCGGCCACCGATCTGATCCAGCCGGGCAGCCAGATTCGCTATCACGCCCGCGCCGTGTTGGTGCCGGGCACGGACTTCAAGGTCTGGCGTGACAACATGGACGCCGCCTTCCCGAACGCCGGCTGGCGGGTCCGCAGCCTGGACAACGCGGCCCCGGGCGTGCAGCGCTTCATCGACCGCATGACCTTGTTTTTGTCTTTCGTCGGCCTGACGGTGCTTCTGGTCGGCGGGCTTGGCGTTGCCAACACGGTCGGCAGCTATCTGGAGTCAAAAACGGCGACCATCGCCACCCTGAAATGCGTCGGCGCACCGGGGCGTTTGGTATTCAAGCTCTATATGGCGCAGGTCATGGTGCTGGCCGCGGTCGGGACGGTGATCGGCTTGGCCATCGGCGGTGGCGGCGGCTACGCCTTTGCCGTGGCGGCCGCCGGCAGAATGCCGGTGACGCCGATCGCCGGGCTTTATGCGGGGCCTCTGTTGACGGCCGGCCTGTTCGGCCTTCTGGTGGCGGCAACCTTTGCGCTGTGGCCCATCGCCCGGGCCCGCGAGGTGCCGGCCGCGGCGCTGTTTCGCGATGCCGTTGCGCCCAACACGGCGCGGCCCAGGCGCGCCTATATGGCGGCGGCCGTCATCGGCATCGTCATGCTGGGCGCTTTCACCATCATGACCGCCGACGACCGGTATTTCGCCTCGTGGTTTGTCGCCGGCGCCCTGGCGACCATGAGCCTGTTGCGCCTGGGCGCCTATCTGGTGGCTGCGGGGGCGCGGCGGCTGAACCTGACCGGCGGTGCCGCCCTGCGCCTCGCTATCGCCAACCTGCATCGGCCCGGCGCGGCGACGACGTCGATCATGCTGTCGCTGGGCTGCGGCCTGGCGGTGCTGGTCGCCGTCGGCCTGATCCAGGGCAATCTGACCCGCCAGGTCGCCGAACGTCTGCCGGACCGGGCGCCGGCGTTCTTTTTCATGGACATCCAACCGCATCAGGTGGCGGCCTTCGACGCTGCCGTCACCAGCATCGCCGGCACCGGCAATTACCAGCGCGTGCCGACGCTCCGGGGCCGGATCGTGAAGATCGCCGGCACGCCGGTGGCCGAACGCGCCATCGCACCGAATGTTCAGTGGGCGGTGCGCGGCGACCGGGCCTTGACCTACACGGCGGCGAAACCGGCGGCGGCGGAGGTTGTCGCCGGAAAATGGTGGGACGCGGCCTACACGGGCCCGCCGGCCATATCCTTGGACGCCGGCCTGGCCAAAGGTTTCGGCGTCACGCTCGGCGACACCCTGACCTTCAACGTTCTCGGCCGCGAGATCACCGCGACGATCCAAAGCCTCCGGGAAATCGACTGGCGCAGCCTGCGCTTCGATTTCGCCGTGATTTTCGCGCCCGGCACGCTGGACGGCGCGCCGCAAACCCATATTGCCGCCATCGAAGCGCCGCCGTCGGCCGAAGACGCGGTGGAGAAGGCGGCGACCGACGGATTTGCGAATATCTCCGCCATCCGGGTCCGCGAAGCTCTGGCCGCGGCCGCCAATCTGCTGGCCGGCATTGGCGCCGCGGTCACCGGCACGGCGGCGATCACGGTGCTGGCGGGTGCCTTGGTGCTGGCCGCCGCGGTGGCCGCAAACCGCCGCCGCCAGATCTACGATTCCGTCGTCTTCAAGGTCCTGGGTGCGACCCGGCGGCGCCTGTTGGGCGTCTTTCTGTTGGAATACGGCGTCTTGGGCGTCGTCACGGCGATCGTCGCCAGCGCCGTCGGCACCCTGGCGGCCTGGGGGATCGTCACATATCTTATGCACATGCCTTGGGTGTTTTTGCCCGAAACGGTCGCCGTGACGGCCTTTTCCTGTATTCTTGTGACGTTGGCGGTCGGCTTTTTTGGCACCTGGCGGGTGTTGGGCCAGAAGGCCACACCACACCTTCGCAATCAGTGACGGAACCGCCGGTTATTGGAAATTGTGACCATTTTGTGATGCCGAACGGTTCCCCTTGATAACGGCCACTCATCTGCCTATTTTTACCGGGATAGGACTTTCACCGCCGCGCGCGCGAATGCTGGCGCACGGCCTTACAGAGAGGAGTTTCTGATGGCTCTCGGACCCAACTTCCGTACCGGACAAATGTCCCGCGATCAGGCCTACGCGGCCGAGGTCGACGAAGGGCTGCGGGCATATATGCTCAAGGTCTACAACTACATGTGCATCGGCCTTGGCCTGACCGGCGCCGTGGCCTTTGCCACGTCAACATCGCCGGCGATGATGCAGGCGATCTATGGGACGCCGTTGAAATGGGTGGTCATGTTGGCGCCCATTGGATTTGTGTTCTTCCTAAGCGCGCGAATTCACGCCGTCAAAGCCTCCACGGCGCAGGCCTTGTTCTGGGTCTATGCGGGCCTCATGGGCCTGTCGCTGGCGTTTGTATTCATGGTTTATACGGGTGAGAGCGTAACGCGGGTGTTCTTTATCACCGCCGGCGCCTTTGCCGGATTGAGCCTCTACGGCTACACCACGAAGCGCAGCCTGTCGGGGATGGGATCATTCCTGATCATGGGTGTCATCGGCCTGATTATAGCCAGTGTCGTCAACATGTTCCTTGCCAGTTCCGGCCTTCAATTCGCAATCTCGGTACTTGGCGTATTGATCTTCGCCGGCCTGACCGCCTATGACACGCAGCGCATCAAAGCGATCTATCTGGAGAGCGACGGCGCGGCGGTGTCGGAAAAGAAGGCCATCATGGGCGCCCTGACGCTGTATCTGGACTTCATCAACATGTTCCTGTTCATGCTGCAGTTGTTCGGTAACCGCCAATAAACGGCACAACATAACTCTTTCGGAGCCGCCCGGGATTTCCCGGGCGGTTTCTTTTTGGCAGAAGCGGATCAGCGAGGCATACTGCCGGCCGGAAATATTGGAGACGTAACCATGCGGCTGCAGGATAAAATCGCGCTGATCACCGGTGCCGGGTCGGGGTTCGGCGAGGGCATGGCCCGGCGGTTCACGGCGGAAGGCGCCAAAGTCGTCGTTGCCGATATCAACGCCGATGCCGGCCGGCGCGTCGCCGATGAACTTGGCGACGCCTTGTTCGTCGAGGTCGACGTCGCCGACAATGCCTCGGTGAAAGGCATGGTCGACGCCACCGTCGAGCGCTTCGGCGGCATCGACATCCTGGTCAACAACGCCGGCACAACCCACCCCAACCAATCCATGCTGGACGTCGACGAAGCGGCCTTCGACCGGGTCTACGCGGTGAACGTCAAAAGCGTCTACCTCACCGCCATCCATGCGGTGCCGATCCTCAAGGAACGGCGCGGCAATATCATCAACATTGCGTCGACGGGTGCCATCAGCCCGCGCGCCGGCCTGACCTGGTACAACGGCACCAAGGGCGCCATGGTGACCCTGACCAAGTCCATGGCCATGGAACTGGCCCCCGACCGGGTGCGGGTCAACGCCGTCAATCCGGTGTTCGGCGCGACCGGCCTGACGGTGGATTTCATGGGCGGCGTCGATGACCCGGCGATCCGTGAGAAATTCATCTCCACCATCCCCCTGGGCCGCATGTCGCAGCCCGAAGACATCGCCAACGCGGCCCTGTTTCTGGCCTCTGCCGAGGCCGGCCTGATCACCGGCGTCTGTCTAGAGGTCGACGGCGGGCGCTGTATTTAGGGAACGGAATTCTCATGCCGAAAGACATCAACCTGCTGGTTACCCGCCAGTTTCCCGGGGACGTTCTGGACCGTTGCGAACGGGACTACAGCTGTACTTTCAACCCCGATGATGCCGATTGGAACGGCGAAGGTCTGCTAAGCCGCGCCGATGGCCATGACGCGATCTTGTTGTCGTCGAACAGCAAGTTTACGGCCCAAGTAATTGCCGAGCTGCCGGACAGCATCAAGATACTGGCAACTTTCTCCGTCGGTTATGAGCATATTGATGTCGGCGCCGCCAACAACAAGGGATTGGTCGTGACCAATACCCCCGGCGTGCTCAGCGAAGCGACGGCGGATATCGCCTTCATGCTGTTGCTTTGCGCCTCCCGGCGGGCCTTTGAGGCCGACCGCATGGTGCGCACGGGTCAATGGACAGGCTGGACGCCAACACAATTGTGCGGGCCCGGCATGCAGGGCAAGCGGCTCGCTATTTTGGGCATGGGCGGCATCGGTCGCCAGGTGGCCCAGCGCGGCCGCGCCTTCGGCATGACCATCCATTATCACAACCGCAGCCGCCTGCCGGCTGATCTCGAGCAAGGCGCCGTCTATCATGAAACGGCCGATGAACTGATGAAGGTTGCCGACTTCCTTTCCATCAATTGCCCCATGTCCGACGAAATGGTGCATTTCCTCAACGAGGATCGCATCACGCTCATGCCCGACGGCGCCATCGTCGTCAACTCGGCGCGCGGCGGGTTGGTTGAAGACGCGGCCCTGATCGCGGCATTGAAATCCGGCAAGCTGTTCGCCGCAGGCCTCGATGTGTTCGAGGGCGAGCCCAAGGTCAATCCGGCCTATTGGGAGCTGGACAACGTCTTCATGGCGCCGCACATCGGCAGCGCCACCGTGGAGACCCGCAATGCCATGGGGTTCACGGCCTTGGACAACCTGGACGCCTTCTTCGCCGGCGAAGACCCGCCGAACCGGTTGGTCTAGAGCATCGTGCGCTATTTCATACGCACTGAGACGGTCAGTCCGGTTTGCCG
>CAZQPC010000027.1:462-25680 GCA_964595005.1 uncultured Magnetovibrio sp. | reverse complement strand
GAGCGGGTGAGGATCGGTGCATCACCACCCGACGACACGGCGACGACAATGGGCCCGCGGGTCACGGTGGCCGGCATGATGAAAGAACAGAGCGTCGTGCGGTCGGCGACGTTGACCGGAATGCCGGCTTCGCGGGCCGCCCGGGAGACGGTTTTCGCCAGGGTCTCGTCTTCGGTGGCGGCGAACACCAGGCGCATGCCGCGCAGATGCCCGGCCGTGAAATTCTCATCGAGATGGCGGCAGTTGGCGTCGCCAACGATGGCGTCAAGGGCCGGCGAATCAATGGTGCCGAGAAACGTCACCTTGGCGCCGGCGCGCAATGCGCCGCGCGCCTTGCGGGCGGCCAGATGGCCCTCGCCGACGACCAGCACGTCCTGGTTTCGAATATCGATAAGAATGGGCAGATAGTTCACGGACTTGCCTCCGGTCATTCCGGTTATTGCGGATTTAGTATTTGCTGGTCCAGGCGCTGACAAGGTCTTCTTCGAAGGCCTTGGCCTTGTCGATCCAGGCTTTTGCCGTCGCTTGTACGGCGAGCGATTGACGGTTCGGATCGGCGTCATAGGCGGCGCGGCGCTTATCATCCATGACGTACAGCGCGAACGCCGTGCGCCGGCCGCTGGCCCGGCCGAATAGAACGCCGACCAATCCCGTGGCGTAGTGCAGGGTGCCGCTTTTCCCCCACACCCATCCGGCAACGGCTGGATCGCGGAACCGTCCACCGAGACTGTCGCGCCAGCCGCCGGCCGGCAACAACGGGATGATCCCGTCGACACCGTAACGCATGAGCAGACCATGGCGCAGGAAGGCCAGCATCTGCTTCGGGGTCGCCCGGGCCTGCGCCGACAGGCCCGAATGGTTCGGCAAATTCAAACCTTCAAGGTCGAGATCAAGAGTCCGGCCGGCCAACCACTTGACCAGCTTTTCACTCGATTCGGCCAATGTGTCGGTCTTGCCATGCAGCTTCTGCGCCGCCGCCATGCCGATCAGTTCGCTGACCATATTGTTCGAATATTCCAGCGCCGGTCTCAGGATTTGCGTCAACGCCACGCTGTCGACGCCGGCCAATTCGCGTGCTTCCTTGGGCACCGAGCCCGCGGATGGCGGCGCCATCGTCGTGCCGGTGGCTTTCGCCAGCGCCCGGAACACTTCGGCCGTGCGCAAGCCGGCCCGGCGCACCGGCAATTCGGTCATGCCATCCGGTGTCGGCAGGTGGGCCGGCGTCATGATCCAGTTGTCGCCGGTGGTGGAGGCCGGGACAAAAGGCCGGCCCGGTCCGGCGCTGGTCCCGCCAACGGTTTCGCCAATGGTAATCGTGCCGGCCCCGGGCAACGGGGAGAAATTCGCCACGGTGGCGCCGCGGGACGTTTGTTTCCAGTGCACGCGGATACGATTGAAATCGAGACTTAGTGCCGACACTCCGGAATTGTAGGGTGCCGCCGCAGGCTGGTCGCGGTCGATGGCGGTGACCGTCGGCAACAGGCTCTCATCGAAGTGGAACTGTCCGGCGACGCGGCCAAGGCCTTGATCCTTGAGCCTTTCGATCATGCCCATCAGGTCTTGGACGGCAAGCAACGGATCGCCCGAGCCTTTCAGATATAGATCGCCGTTGAGGACGCCGTCGCGCAATTCCCCGGTGGCATGCACCGACGTGCGGAACCGGTGCGCCGGTCCCAGCGCACCCAGGGCGGCGGCGGCGGTGACGATTTTCACCGTCGATGCGGGAATGAAGAATTGGCTGGCCGCGCGGCTTGTCACCAGGCCGCCGTTTTCCTGATCGACGGCATGAAAGCCGACACGCGCACCCGAAAGGCCGTGTTTGTGCAGCAGGGCATCGACGTCGACGGGTGCGATGCGGGCATGTGGCGCCAGGCCTTGCGCCGGTTTGTCGGCACCAAGGGTGACGAATGGCAGGGTCGCGATGACAACCGCCAGCAGGCCGATGCGGCACCGGCGGGCCGCGGAAAAAGAACAAAGCTGTATGGGTTCGCTTGATTTCATCATAAGACTTACACTATACGGGCACTATACGGGTCCGATCCACCGAACACGGTAATGACCTTCAGCCGGTTGAGGTATCTTCGATGACAACGCCCGAACATCCCTTTGCCCCATACATCCGGCTGCTGGCCCGCGGCAAGACCAAAAGCCGCGACCTCACCGAAGAAGAGGCCGAAGCGGCATGGTCGATGATCATGGCCGGCGAGGTCGAAATGGAGCAACTGGGCGCCTTCCTGATGCTCATGCGCCTGAAGGAAGAGACGCCCGAAGAGGTTGCCGGCTTCGTCCGTGGCGCGCGCCGCCATATTTCCGTGCCGGCAGATGCACCGGCCGTGGACCTGGATTGGTCGTCCTATGCCGGCAAGCGCAAACAGTTGCCCTGGTTCTTGTTGAGCGTCATGACCCTGGTGCAAAACGGAGTCCGCATCTTCATGCACGGCACGGATGGCCATACGCCGGGGCGTCTCTATACCCGGCAGGCGCTGGAGACCATGGGGTTGGCGGCCGCCGGTTCCTTGCCCGAGGCCTCGGCGCAATTGGCGGAGACCGGATTTGCCTATCTGCCGCTGGCTGAGCTGTCGCCGCGTCTCGAAGATATCATCAACATGAAACCGGTGTTGGGCCTGCGCTCGCCGGCCAACACCATTTGCCGGCTGCTCAATCCCTTCGGTGCGCCGCATCTGCTGCAGGGCATATTCCACCCCAGTTTCATGCCCATCCATCAACAAGGCATGCGGCTTCTGGGCGAGGCGCGGGCGGCCGTGTTCCGGGGCGAGGGCGGCGAAATCGAACGCCGGCCCAACAAGGCCCTGAACGTCAACACTGTCATTGAGGGCATGATCGCCGAGGAACAATGGCCGGCCCTGTTGGCGGAAGGCCAGCAGCTGATTGACGAAGACATGGCCGTTGAGCGCCTGATGGACATTTGGCGCGGTGATGCGGAGGATGGCTACGCCACGGCGGCGGTCACCGGCACCATGGCGCTGGTGTTGAAATTAATGGGCCGCGCCGAGACCACGGACGCGGCGCAAGCCTTGGCCGAGCAGCTTTGGCGGGGCCGCGATCCGAGCCGTCTGGCATCGGCCGCCTGAAGCCGCGCGCCGGGTGCTCGCAACAGCGTGAGTTGCGGAATGCCGTGATGCCGGATTAAGATATTCAAGAAATCGCATATGTTGACCCGAAGTTCCCGCGCAAGGGAGGAGCGTTTCATGTTGTGGAAATTGAAGTTCGCTGTTGCTGCATTTGTTTTTGTCTTCGCGGCACCGGCGGCAAACGGCGTCCAGGCGGCCGAGAAGAAATTGCTGCCGGCCATCGAAGCCAATGAAGAGGGCATCTACGTCCAGCCCTGGTTTCACAGTTCGTTTTTGGACCTGCGCGAGGACTTGGAGGAAGCCGCCGCCGAGGGCAAACAGCTTGTAATCCTGTGGGAACAGAAGGGTTGTCCCTATTGCCGCGAAATGCACCGCGTCAATCTGCGCCAGCCGAAAACCGTCGCCTACATCAAGAAACACTTTACGGTCCTGCAGTTGAACCTGTGGGGCGACAAGGAAGTCACCGACTTCGACGGCGAGGTGACGACGGAAAAGAAGCTGGCCCGCAAATACCGGGTGCAGTTCACGCCGACCCTGCAATTCTTCCCGATGAAACTGGCCGACAAGAAAATCTCCGGCCGTGACGCCGAGCTGTGGCGCCTGATGGGCTATTGGAAGCCCTTCCACTTCCATCACACCTTCGTCTACGTGAAGGAAGACGGCATCAATACCGAGCCCAATTTTCAGCGCTGGCTGCAGGCCCGAGCCGAGGAATACGAGGCCAAGGGCATCAAATTCGAATTGTGGTAAAACTCATTCGCCGCTGAACATGGCCTTCAGGGCATCGGCGAAGTTGCCTTCTTCGAGATATTTCATGCCGTAGACGCCACCGGCGCAGATCGCCAGGAAGGCGATCAGCGAGTTGATCGCCAGGGTCGACATGCCGGTGATGCCTTGGCCGATGGTGCAGCCCAAGGCCATGATCCCGCCGGTGCCCATCATGGCGCCGCCGATCAGATGACGGACCATGTCGGCGGCGTCGGCGAAGGATTCGATACGGAAGGTACCGGTCGATTTGGCGGCGACGAAGCTGCCGACGATGACGCCGCCGACGACGGCGATGCCGAAGTTGATGGTGGCGCCCGTAAAGGTCATCAGATATTGCAGGCTTTCGCCGACCGGGTTGACAAAGGTAAACGAACTCAACGGCGTCGGCTCAAACTCGTCATAACCGACGACACCGGTCACGTACCAAGCCACCGGCACCAGGGCGCCCAGAATCAGGCCGGCAGCGACGTTGCGTGGGGAACTCCTGAATTCCGGTTCCTTGAAACAGAATATCAATATCCCGCCGGCGAACACCGCCAGCACGGCCAGCCGGGCGGCCTCCGCCGCCATGCCGGTGACGGCGCTGAGCACATCGGGAAACCCGCCGCCGGCCAGTCCGACGGCTTTCAGATCGATATTGGTCGCGCCTTCGATTTCGACCCGCGCCAGGCCGGTCAAGCCGCGCAGGGTCATATAGGCGAAAATGCCAAGCACCAAAAACACCACCAGGGATTTCAAGTTGCCGGCGCCCAGGCGGACCAGGGTCTTGTTGCCGCAGCCGCCGGTCATGGTCATGCCGAAACCGAACAGCAATCCGCCGATGATGGCGCCGGCCCAACCCAGGTTGGTGGTCAGATAAATCGACTTATTGATGTCGATGAGGCCTGACAGATGCAGGGCCTGGGCGCCGATCATGGCCACCGCAATGGCCAACAGCCAAGCCCGGAACCGGTTCCAGTTGCCCATGAAGACGATGTCTGAAATAGCCCCCATGGTACAAAAATCCGTGCGCTGGGCGGTGGCGCCGAAGACCGCGCCCAGACCGAATGCGAGGCAGGCGACCAACCAGACGATGGGCAACTCTTCCATGGGCAAACTCCTCAGACACGGCGCGACGTTGTCCCGCCAGAAGAACCTGTAACCGGCATGGGCACAGAAGACAAATCACTTTACATTTTTATAAACTATCATTTAAAGATGATCCATCGGGTATCAACGATCTGTGAGGATGGACAGAATGGCGACACAAACTTTGGATCAGAAAGGGCTCAATTGCCCGATGCCGATCTTGAACGCCAAGAAGGCCATGAAGAAATTGTCGGCCGGCGAGACCCTGGAGATCATTGCCACGGACCCGGGCGCGGTGAAGGATTTCGAATCCTTTTGCAAGGCGACGGGCAACAGTCTGCTGGAGACCGCCGAAGCCGACGGCATCTACACGTTCTTGTTGGAAAAGAACTGATTAGAAAAGAACCGATTAGAAAAGAACCGATTAGACCTGGGGCTCGACAACCACCTTGCCGACCGAGATACGCGATTCGACCGCCTCATAGGCGGCGATAAATTCGTCCAAGGGAAACCGGAAGGTCACCGTCGGGCGCAGCTTTCCGGCTTCGATCATCAGTTTCATATCTTCGTGCAAGGCGGCGTTGTCGTCGGCATAGGCCGTGCCGTCGTCGCCCGGACTCCAGCCCACATAGGTGCCGTAATTGAGGCCGATGATCGACATGTTCTTGACCAACAGGAAATTCACCGGCGGCTCGGGGATGGTGCCCGACGCATAGCCGATGGTGATCAGGCGGCCTTCGCGGGCCGTGCAGCGCAGTGATTCCATGAACACATCGCCGCCGATGGGATCGAAGATGATATCCGCGCCGTGGCCTTCGGTAATTTCTTTGACCGCCTCGCGCAGGCCTTCGTAACCGATGGTAAAATCAGCCCCATGATCGGTGGCCAATTGCCGTTTTTCCGGCGTGCTGGCCGTGGCGATTACCCGCGCGCCGCGCGCCTTGGCGATTTCCACGGCGGCCAGCCCGACGGCCCCCGTTGATCCGTGCACCAGCACCGTCTCATTGGCCCGCAGATTGGCCTTCCAGTTCAGCGCCGCGTAGGAGGTCGGGTAGGACAATGGCAGCAAGGTGGCTTGGGCGAAGTCCAAACCATCGGGGATGTGGTGGGTGAAGATGTCCTTGGCCACGGCCTGCTCCGCCCAGCCGCCCCAATCAACGCCGGCAAAGACCCGGTCGCCGGGATTGAAGCGGGTCACGGCGGCGCCGACCGCGATAACTTCGCCGGCAATCTCGGCGCCGGGCACGAAGGGCCGGGGCGGTTTGCGTTGGTATTTGCCGGCAACGATCAATCCGGTGGCGAAACTGACCCCGGAGGCCATGACCTTGATCCGAACCTGGTCGTCGGCCAAGGCCGGCGGTTCAATATCCTCCAACACCAAATCGTGAATGGTCGCAAATTCATGACAGACTACGGCGCGCATCAGATTTCTCTCCAAGCTCCTCGCGTATCGATGATGTGTTGATCGGCGCGGGGCACCGGCGGCAGGTCCTTAAAAGCCGCATGATCGGTCAACAGGATGATCACGTCGGCGTCGTCGTAGGCGCTCTGCAAGTCCGTCAAGGCGACGTTTTTCATCTCCGCCAGCGGTGCCGGTAAATCGTCGATATGGGGCTCAACGACCAACACCGAGCCCGATATCTGCCGAGCCAGGGCGCGGGTAATATCAACCGCCGGGCTTTCACGCAGATCATCGATATCCGCCTTGTACGCCAACCCCAGGCAGGCCACGACCGGGTTCTCGACACCGGACGCCAACACCGTCGCGGCGGCGGCAATGCGCCCGGGCTTGCCGTCGTTGACCTGCCGCGCGGCCTGGATAAGCGGCGTGTCGTCGGGTGCGGAATCAACGATGAACCACGGGTCGACGGCGATGCAGTGGCCGCCGACGCCCGGGCCGGGCTGCAGGATGTTGACACGCGGATGGTGATTGGCCAAATCAACGACCTCCCAGACGTCGATGTCCAACTTGTCGCATATCGCTGAAAGTTCGTTGGCGAAGGCGATGTTGACGTCGCGGTAGGCATTTTCCGAGAGTTTCACCAATTCGGCGGCGCGCGCCGACGTCAACAGGCAGCGGCCGTTGACGGCGATCTTGTAGAACGCCGCCGCCTGTTCGGCGCAGCGAGGCGTCACGCCGCCGACGACCCGGTCATTGCTGGTCAATTCGATGAGGACGCGCCCGGGCAGGACCCGTTCCGGGCTGTGGGCAACGCAGACATCGGCGTTTTCGCCATCGCTATGGGGGAATTTCAGATCGGCGCGGATTTCCGCCAACCACTGGGAAACCTGCTCCGTCGTGCCGACGGGCGAGGTCGATTCGACAATCACCAGATTGCCCGCCGCCAGCACTGGCGCGATGGCGACGGCGGCGGCCTTCACATATTCAAGGTCCGGTTTGCGGTCGTCGGTGAACGGCGTCGGCACCGCCAGGATAAAGACGTCGGCGGCTTCCGGCGCCGTGGCGGCGCGCAATTTGCCCCGCGCGACGGCGCCATTGACCAAGATATCCAGATCCGGCTCAACGATGTGGACCTGACCATCATTGATCAGGGCGACGGCGTCGGCATTGACGTCATAGCCGATCACATCCAATCCGCGGCTGGCGAATACGGCCGCCGTCGGCAATCCGACATAGCCCAGGCCGACGACACAAAGTTTATTGAATTCCGCCGTCATATCATTGCCTGACTGGTCCATGGGCACGTAAAATCTCACGGACGATTCGCCCGCTGGCCTGGCCGTCGCCATAGGGATTGTGCGCCCGGCTCATGGTGTTGTAGACCGCATCGTCGTCCAGCAGCAATGCCGTTTCCCGGACGATGGCATCGCCATCCGTGCCGACCAGTTTGACGGTGCCGGCGGCGAGCGCTTCGGGACGTTCCGTGACATCGCGCATGACCAAAACCGGTTTCCCCAGGGACGGCGCTTCCTCTTGAATGCCACCCGAGTCGGTGATCACCAAATGGCACCGGTCCATGAGATAGACGAACGGCAGATAGTCCATCGGCGCGGCCAGGTGAATATTATTATGGCCCGACAACAGCCGGTTGACCGGTTCTTGGACATTCGGATTGAGGTGCACGGGGTAGATGATCTCAACATCGGCGCGGGCCGCTAACTCGGCCAGGGCGCGGCAGATGTTCTCAAATCCCTCGCCGAAATTTTCGCGCCGATGGCCGGTGACCAAGATGAGGCGCTTGTCGCCGCTCAAGAAATCGAACCGGGCATCCATTTCCTGACGCTTTGGCGCGTTCGTCCGCAGGTCCTCGGCGATGCCGAGTAGGGCGTCGACGACGGTGTTTCCGGTGACCGAGATGCCGGCCGCGTCGGCGCCTTCCTTGCGCAGGTTTTCCGCGGCCATGTCGGTCGGCGCAAAAAACAGATCGGCAATGCCATCCGTGAGCTTGCGGTTGATCTCTTCGGGGAACGGCGCATAACGGTCGCCGGTGCGCAGGCCGGCCTCCACATGGCCAACAGGAATGCGGCGGTAGAAGGCGGCCAGGGATGCCGCCAGGGTCGTTGTCGTGTCGCCGTGGACCAACACACGGTCCGGCTTCTCGGCATCAAAAACATCGCCCAAGCCAAGCAGAACCGCTTGGGTGACATGGGCCAGATCCTGGCCGCTTCGCATGATGTTCAGGTCGTGGTCGGGCCGGATGTCGAATAGCTCCAGCACCTGGTCCAGCATTTCCCGGTGTTGGGCCGTCACGCAGACCCGTGAGTCAATTGCCGGTTCCGCCGCCAGGGCACGGATCACCGGGGCCATCTTGATGGCCTCGGGACGCGTACCAAAAATGGAAAGGATGCGCATGTCGGCGTTTCCGTTTGATCCTACCGCGCGATGGATATCGCGCCGCCCCTGCATAAGCAAGGCCGGTGACCGACGCCGGCACAGGTTGTGTCAATGACTCCAGACGGTTACACTCCTTCAAGTGCTGCAAATTGGGATTCGCAAATGGGGTTGAGGATTGGTTTGCCGGGTCGAATCGCGGTTTCGCTTTTCGTTCTGTTGATGGTCGCCTTGCGGGCCGGGCCTGTGGCCGCCGAATTCGGCTTTTCCGGCATGCACGTGCAGGGCGTCAATGAGGCCATTGCCAAGGCGCTGGGGCTCCGCAAACCCGACGGCGTCATGGTCATGGACGTGGCCCTGGGCGGCCCGGCGGATTTTGCCGGCATCAAACGCGGCGACCGCATTACCCGGTTTGGCAACACCCATATCGATACCTTCAAGCGGCTGGTCAAGGTGGTCACCGGGACGAAGCCCAAACAGGTGGTGGACGTTGAGGTCGAACGCCGCAAGCGGAAGCTCAAGTTCAAATTGAAACTGGGCTATAAGCCGGCGCCGTGGAAGGTGTCGAAGGGCTCGGTCATTAATTTTTCGGCCATCGGCATTACCGTCGCGGCAATCACGAAGAAGATTCGTCAACGTTTCAATATCCGCTGGGGTTCGGTCGGCGTCCTGGTCACCCTGATCGATCCGGCCTTTGCCGAACGCATGCTATTGAAGCGCGGCGATGTGATCGTCCAGATCAATCAGAATGACGTTTGGAAACCGGAACAGATCAAGCGCTACTACGACGCCGCCAAGGAATCGAAAACGGCCCAATTGCTCATGTTGATCGAACGGCCCGACGGATTTCGCTACATGATGCTGCCGGTGAAATAGGGCAGCGCCGGCCGGCGGCTCACGTTAACTGCCGGCTTCGGCAATCATCTTTTTCATGGTCGCCGCGTCGATGGCGCCGGGAACCAATTTGCCGCCGATGACGAAGGCCGGTGTGCCGTTAATGTTGAGGGCCTGGGCCAGGCTGTAATTGCGCTCAAGTATTTTGTCGATGGCCGGGTCGGCCATCGCCTTTTTCAATTGCCCTTTGTCGATGCCCAGGCCTTCGGCGATATGCAGGACTTTTGCCTCCGGAACGCCACCGCGGGCCGTCATCAGTGCCGCATGAAAGGCTTTGTATTTATCTTTATGGGTGCGCCATACGGCCAGCGATGCCCGCGACGCGGTGACCGATTCGGGCCCTAAGATCGGAAACTCCTTGACCACGTAGCGAACGCTGGGGTCATTCTTCAAAATCTGCATGATCGTGGGAAACACCCGTTTGCAATAGCCGCAGCGATAGTCAAAAAATTCTACCACCGTCACCTTGCCGTTGGGATTGCCCATGATCGGGGCGTCGGCATCGGCGACCAAGGCCAGGTGGTTGTCCTTCAAGGCGGCTTGGGCGCGGACTTTCTGTGCTTCTTGTTCACGGGCCTGCATGCGCTGGATCGCTTCGACAATCACTTCGGGGTGATCGACAATGTACTTGCGCACCAACTCTTCGACCTGCTTTTGCTGGGCTGCCGACAAATTGTCCTCGGCCGCCTGTGACGGCGGCACGGACGAGACGGCCAATCCGATCACCAAACCGGCGACCATCAAAATTCTTGCCAGTCCGCCGGGCCGATAGTGCACGAAGCGCATCATAAGACTTCCATCTTCAGGGGTGAATTCAGAGCGCGCCATCATTCACGACTTTTCATAGGTCTGCAAGATGATGGGCTTGGTATTGGCGTCACATCCCTGTGAGGGTTGGTTACCGGGACAACCTGAGCGCCGATATTTTTGCCGTTGCCGATCGTGCCCCTGCGGTCATGACAATGCCGGCGAAGACGATGCGGGTTTTGCTCATGTCCAGACCTGGCCAGGCCTTCGCATACAAGGCCGACAGATCGACGGCCGCGCGCCACCATCGGCCCAGGTTTTCGCGACCGCCGCGTTCCACATAGACGGCCGCCGGCCGGCCGTCGCGGCCCTTTCGGCGAACTTCCAGTGTACCCCGGCGCAAGGCCGAATCGCCCCAGGTGATAACCAGTGTCCTTGAAAAAGCGGGGAGTTTACGTCCGAAGATGTTGCGAAAGGATAGACGGCGGCCCGAGGCCTCGGTATCGGCAAATCCGATGGTGATTTGCACAGGGTGTTTTGGCGATACGACGCCCGTCAGGGACCAATTCCAGGCCAGAAATGGTGTCGCCAGAAGCCGCGCCCGAAGGCGCTTGATCAGGGCGTAAGGTTGACCGCCCGAGGCCAGGCTCAAGTGCAATTGGTTGTCAGCACTTTCGACCGTCGGCGGGTGTTTTTTGATGGCGCCGACGATTAGCCAATCATCGGATAAGCGGTGCACGGAAAAATCATGGCGCGGTTCAAGTATCGTCAAGGTTCCGTCCAAGCCAACTTCCGTGGCAACGGGGCTGCACGCGGCGACGCCGGCGAAAGCGATGGCAATCACAACCCGCGGATACGGACCGCGCATTTTCCGTGTCGAAACCGTCATCGAACTGGGCCTGCTCACTGGTCCTGTTGACGCTTCAGGCGGCGTTCCAGTTGATCGGCGGCGAGAAGGATGTCTTCAGCCTGCAGCCATTCCCGCGACCCATGGGGAAATAAGCCGCGTGCCCGCTTCGCTTGAAATCGTGCAACTTCGGGTTTGCCTATATTCAGGGCTTCCTCACCAAGCGCCAGATAGCTCCGCGGCAGGTCGCCGCTGCGCCCGTAGGCAATGGCCAGGAAGCGCCAATTCCGGGCTGACTGGCGGTCTTTCGATAGGGCGATTTCAAGATTGGAAATGGCCGCACCCAGCAACGCCGGGTCGTTGGCTTCCAATTGAGCGCGCGCCAGATCGCGGCGGATGAGCGGCGCATCGGGCAACAGTTCCGCAGCCTTTGTGTAGGCTTTGACGGCACCCAGCGCGTTGCCGTTCTCAAACAGCATTTGCCCCTTCAATTCATGGAAATAGGGATCACCCGGGAGATCCCTGATCAATCCGTTGATGAGCGTTAATGCTGCGTCGAGGCGCGGCCGCCGGAATTCGGCGACAGCACGTGCATAACGGCTGGGAATGGAGTTGTCCTTGTCCGTGTAAATTCGTTTGGTTTGTGTGTAGGGATGGATGAAGGCGTACAATTTTGCCTTCATGCGGGCGTAAAGCCGATCAAATTCCGCAGGGCCCGGACTTGCCGAAAATCTGGAGTTGGCAACATGGTGCGCGACGGCGTCAATTCGCTCACGGGCCAGAGGGTGCGAACGGACGTAAGGGTCTTGCTGTGCCGTGCTGAGTAATTCCTGGTCGCCCAGTTTATTCATAAAGGCCAAAAAGCCTTTCGCCGACTGGCCTGTCTTGTCCAGGAATCCCAAAGCGGCATGATCGGCGGCGCCTTCCTGGGTGCGGCTGTAGGCGAGAAAATTGCGGGCCGCCGCGCCTTGTCCTCCTGCCGCAACGACGGCGCCGATATCGCCGCGCCCGGTTGCCACCGCGGCGGCACCGCCCAAGATCAAAGCGGCAATAGAGGACGCCGAGGCATTGGACAGGGCGTCTTGGGTCCGCGAAAGATGGCCGCCGGCAATATGGCCGGTCTCGTGGGCGATGACGCCGACGATCTGATTGGCATTGTCGCTTCGCAGAATGAGACCTGAATTAATGAAAAGTTTTTGCCCACCGGCGACGAAAGCATTGAGAGTATCATCATTGACGATATAAATCTTAACCTCCGAGGCTTTCAGCCCGGCGATTTTGAATAGCGGGACGGCATAGGCCCGCAGAATGTTTTCGATCTCGGTATCCAGGATAAGCGATTGGCGCTTTGCGGATGCCGGGTATGATACGGAAATCAAGCTGGTGAACAGGCTGGCGAAAAGAACAACAGCGGCGGTCAGAATGCGGCACATCATGAGAATACTTGGCGAAACCGATTTCGTTACACGGATGGCGGCCAAAGCTTGCCGGAACTGGCACCGTAGTGTGGGCGGGTTTACCCGTCAAATTGTCTTGTTCGGCTCTTTGGCATTGATTGCGGCATGCTCGGAAATTCCCGGAATCGGAAAAATTCCGGGCTTTGGTGACGAAGAGACGTTGGCCAAGGGCACGGTCGGTTATATTCAAGGATTTTACGGCGGCGTTGTCGCCGATGAACCCCATGCCGTGCTCATTGGCCGCGATGTGCTGGCGGCCGGCGGTACGGCGGCGGACGCGGCCGTTGCCATGTACTTCATGCTGTCGGTGAGCTATCCGTCGGCGGCAGGGCTTGGCGGCGGCGGCATGTGCCTGATCCGCGATCCCGCGACGCGCAAAGTTGAAACGCTGGATTTCCTGGGACATTTGAGCACGGGCAGTGCCGGCATTCCCGTCAATGTTCCCGGCAATCCGCGCGGCTTTTTTGCCCTGCACGCCAAGTACGGAACACTTGAGTGGCGGGAGAATATCCGCCCGGCCGAGAACGCCGCACGTTTCGGCGTGCCGATCTCACGGGCATTCGCCACAGAAGTTGCGGCAGCGGGTCCCGGGTTCCTGCGTTCGGTCGATGGCCGGGCATTGTTTGGCGGCAACGCCCTGGCGTCGGTTCGCGAAGGCGTTCTGATGAAACAGGAGAACCTTTCGGTATTGTTGGCCAGTATCCGCACGCGTGGCGGCGGAACCATATATTCGGGCGCCTACGGCCGCCAATTCGCGCAGGCCGCACAGGAATCCGGCGCCGCGCTCAGTTATGCCGACCTACAGGCCTTCAAACCCAAATGGCGGTCATCCATCGAGGTGTTTTTCGATGTGAGGTCGTCTTTCCATCTGCCCTTGCCAAGGACACCGGTCGGGACCATGGGCGCGAAGACAATGGCCTTGGCGATCGGCGACCAGAGGTACTTGAATGCCGACGACGGGTTGCGCGCCCATCTCCTGGCGGAGGCCATTCAACGAGCCCTGGTCGATGGCGGCGGTGGTTTCAAAACCGTAACGCCGGAGGACGGTGGGGCGCGGGTTCAATTGCCGGCTGACTATATCGACGGTCTTGCCGATTCCTATCTGGAAGATCGTGTCGTCCGGTTGGCATCGCCAAAATCGGTTTGGGTGCCGGGTCCGCCGAAGGGCGGCCAGACAAGCTTTACGGCTGTTGACCGAAATGGTGGAGCGGTGGTGTGTTATGTCACCATGAATAAGCGTTTCGGGATCGGCCGGGTTGTCCGAGGGACCGGTGCCTTCCTGGCATCGCCGGCATCGTCAATCAACGAACGCGATATGTCGCCGGGGCTGTTGATATTGGCGCGGCGCGATAAAAACATGATGTTCTTGGCGGGTTCGGCCAGCGGCGGCGCCATGGCGCAATCGGCCTTGGTGCAGGCGGCGTTGCGGGCCGCCGGCGGCACCCCGGACGACCTTGAAACAGCGGTGAAGTGGAAACGCCTCTATAGGGACCCGGCGTCGGCCATCACCTTCGTCGAGCAGGGCACTCAGCCGGCGATCATCAATGCATTGCGACAGCGCGGCCATCAATTGCAAGCAGTGCCGACCATGGGCCGGGTCAACATGATCTTCTGTGGGTCGGGCCTGCCGTCGAAAAAACCCTACTGCGGGATGCGCAGTGACCCCCGCGGTTTCGGACTGGCGACCGCACCCTCCTTCTGAACAGGCGATACCCCGATCATGGTCTTGAAGGTTTCTTCCCGAGGCAACGTGCCGCCGTTTATTGTCATGGACGTCATGCGCGAAGCCAACGCCATGGAAACTGCGGGCGAACATATTCTTCACATGGAGGTCGGTCAGCCTGGAACAGGCGCGCCGGCCGGTGTTGTCGACGCAGTCAAGGCGGCCGTCGGCCGCCACCGGTTGGGATATACGGATGCCTTCGGAATCCCTGAGCTACGGCAGCGTATCGCCCGGCATTATACTGACGTGTATGAGCAGGCCGTGGAACCGGCCAACGTGGTCGTGACGACGGGTTCGTCGGGCGCCTTCGTGCTGTCGTTCTTAGCGGCGTTCGATACGGGCGACCGTGTCGCGTTGGCCAGCCCGGGATACCCGGCGTACCGGAATATTCTGACGGCGCTGGGCATAGAGGTCATCGACATTCCGGTCGGCCCGGCGACGAATTATCAGCCCACCCAACCGGTGCTGGAACAAGTCATCACCGGCGGTGAGACGAATTTGGACGGATTGATCGTCGCCAGCCCATCGAACCCCACCGGCACCATGCTGCGTCCCGATGAACTGGATACCTTGGCGGCCTATTGTGACAGCCAGGGCATTCGCCTGATATCGGATGAAATATACCACGGCATCACCTATGGCGTGCCGGCCCGCACGGCCCTGGCGGTCTCGCCCAGCGCCGTGGTGATCAACAGTTTTTCGAAATATTTTTCCATGACCGGCTGGCGCCTGGGATGGATGGTCGTGCCCGATGAATTGCTGCGTGCCATTGAATGCCTGGGCCAAAACCTGTTTATTTCACCGCCCACCGTGTCCCAATTTGCTGGTGTCGCGGCCTTCGATTGCCGGCAGGAACTGGATGCCAACGTGGCGCGCTATGCGGAAAACCGCCGCTTGCTGTTGCGCGAACTGCCGAAGGCCGGATTCCACGAATTGGCATCCGCGGACGGGGCATTCTACATTTATGCGGATATCGGACATTTGACCAACGACAGCACGGCGTTCTGTCAGCGGATGTTGAAGGAAACCGGCATCGCGGCGACGCCCGGAACGGATTTTGATCCGTCCCGGGGACATCGCTATATGCGGTTTTCCTTCGCCGGGGAAACCGACGTTATGGGTGAAGTGACCGAACGCCTTCGCAACTGGTTGGCCTGATCACCGCCGGCGCAGGGGCCAGCGCAGGGCAAACATCATCGGCGCCGTCAATTGCCGGAGGCGCGTTGCCACCAACCGCGTTTCGGGTTCTCTTTTGCGGCCGCCTGGTCACCGACATTGACGACCGTCGTATTGTCCGCCGCCGCGGCAACTTCCGGTTCCGGCACCGCGTCGGGGAGCGGTTCGGCTTTGGCTACTGGTGCCGGCTCAGGTACTGGCTCGGGTACTGGCTCGGGTTCCGGCGCCGCATCGGCCGCCGGTGGTGCATCGGCATTCGCCGTTTGCGTAGCCGCCGCCGGTTTCGTGCGCCGCCGTCGTTTCGGTTTGTCTTCGCGCTCTGCCGCCGGGGGGGCCGCCTCCGGGGCCGCATCGGCGGTTGTTTCGGAGACTTCCGCCGCCGTGTCCTCGGCGGCCGGCTTCTTTGAGCGCCGGCGCCGTGGCTTCGGTTCGCTCCCGGCTTTTGTTGTTGTCTCGTCCGCACTGTCAGTGTTGGCAGCTTTTTTCGTCGTCCGCCGACGCCGGGGTTTCTTCGCGGGCGCGGCACCGTCATCGGCCGGCGCGCCTTCTTGGGCGGCGCTTTCATCCGGTAGAGCGATAGGGTCCGTTTCCGCGGTTTCCGGGGCGGCCAGCAGTTCCGGCGTTGCCGGCGCTTCGAGGAGAACCGGCGGCTCACCGTCGGCGGTGGCGGCTTCGGCCGCCGCCGGCGTTTCTTCAGAGGCCTCAGTGCTGTCCTCGCCGCGTTTATGCCGTTTCCGTCCGCCGCGCCGTCCGCGCCGGCGCCGGCGTCCGGTATCCTTTTCATCCGTCTCAGGTTTGTTGTCGGTGGCCTCCTGTGCCGGTGCTTCTTCGGCGGCCGCTTCGGCGGCTTCGGCTGCTTCCGTTTCCGTCGCGGTGACGGTTTCGTTTTCGTCCTTGCGCCCGCGCTTGCGGCCGCGCCGCCGCCGCCGCCGCTTGCCGCCGGCGTCGTCGCCGGCTTCACCGCCGCGGTTGTCCAATTGCCGCGCCCGCTGCGTCACGTCGCCTTCGCCGTCGCGTTCCATACGGATCGCCGGCGGAATAAGCGTGTCGTCATTTGCAAGAACCACCGTCAGGCCGTATTTCTCTTCCATGTCGGACAGTGACTGACGTTTGTTGTTGAGGATGAACAGCGCCACGCTGGTCGGCGCGTAGACGGTGATTTCGCCGTTCGGCTTGCGCATGCCTTCCTCTTCGATGGCACGGATGACCTCCACCGACGTGGTGTCCGTGGATCGCCGGATGCCGGTTCCCTCACAATAGGGGCAGGGTTCGGAACTGGTTTCTATGAGGCTGGGCCGCAAGCGTTGGCGCGACAATTCAAGCAAGCCAAAGGGGCTGATCCGGCCGATCTGAATGCGCGCCCGGTCGGGCCGCATGGCCTCTTTCAAGGCCCGTTCCACCTTGCCCTGGTTGCGATGGATTTCCATGTCGATGAAGTCGATGACGATCAGTCCGGCCAGGTCCCGGAGCCGTAACTGCCGGGCAATTTCCTCGGCCGCTTCGACATTGGTGCGCAACGCCGTTTCCTCAATATTGCGTTCTTTCGTGGACCGGCCTGAGTTGACGTCAATGGAAACCAGGGCTTCCGTCGGGTTGATGACGATATAGGCGCCGGATTTCATGTGAACTTCCGGCGAATGGATCGCCTCCAACTGGTCGTCGATCCGGTAATTGCGGTTGATCGGCACGCCCTCATCTTTGTACTTCTGGACTTTCTTGGCGTGGCTGGGGATCAGGATTTTCATGAAATCCTTGGCCATCCGATAGCCGTCTTCACCGTGGACGACAATTTCGTCGATTTCCTTGGTATAGAGATCGCGGATGGAGCGCTTGATCAGGTCGCCCTCTTCGTGAACCAGACTGGGGGCGATGGAATTCAAGGTCAGTTCGCGGACCTGGTTCCAAAGACGCAGCAGATAATCGTAATCGCGGCGAATTTCGGGCTTCGTGCGCGCCGCCCCGGCGGTCCTGACAATCACCGCCATGCCTTCGGGGATACCCAATTCATTGACCACGGATTTCAGCCGTTTGCGGTCCGGCGCATTGCCGATCTTGCGGGAAATTCCGCCGCCACGATCCGTGTTCGGCATCAATACGCAATACCGTCCGGCCAGGGATAGATAGGTCGTCAGCGCCGCGCCTTTGGTGCCGCGTTCTTCTTTGACAACCTGGATCAGCAGTATCTGGCGGCGCTTGATGACCTCTTGGATCTTATAGTGGCGCCGATGTTTGGCCGGCCGACGCGCTTCGATTTCCTCGCTGTCGTCGCCGCCAAGGGTCTCGACCGCATCGCCATCACCGGCGTCGGAATCGACGTCGTCGGGGTCGCCGTCGGCTTGTGCGTCAGCCCGGGCCTCGGCCAATAGGGCTTCGCGGTCGGCGACCGGTATTTGGTAATAGTCGGGGTGGATTTCGTTAAAGGCCAGGAAGCCGTGGCGATTGCCGCCGAAATCGACAAACGCCGCCTGCAGGGACGGCTCAACGCGCGTTACCTTCGCAAGATAGATATTTCCCTTAAGAGGCCGTCTCGATTCAACTTCGACGTCGAAGTCTTCCAGTTTCGTTCCGTTGACGACCAGCACCCGGGTCTCCTCTGGGTGCGAGGCGTCGATCAGCATTCTTTTCGTTGCCATTAAATTCAAAGCTCCAATGCGCCGGTCCTCGCCGAGAGACCGCGAGTGGTGACCGGACGCGTGTTTTAGAAAAGCCGGCGGCCGCTGCGGCACCGTGCCGCACCGAAGGTGTCGGTGCGATGGTGTTCGTCGTAATCCGCGCTGCTCTATCCGGCATGGTGATACAAACCTCTGAGGTGTGTGTCCGTGTATTGATTTGCGCCATCATTGATTCGGGCAGGGCCCTTGATGTCGCCGACCAACCGATCATCGAAATGGGTTTTTCGGCCCGGCCTGTACATAGGGTTTAGGGACGAAGACACAAATAGACGATTCGTTGTTAACATAACGGTAGTATTTTCTTTCGACAATGCCGAAGTCACGAAAGCCTTGAATTGACAACGTGATTGCAGATTGCGTTGGCAATACTATAGGCCGTATATTTCGGGTTTGATTGCCGTGCAATCACTATATGTGGGATTATGAGTACATATCGGCGCCATCTGGCTATCTATATTGCAGCTTTCCTGTTCTGGGCATGGGCGAATTCTGCGTCGGCGGCGACCATCGTGACCGATATTCGGGTCGGCACGGATGCGAAAATCACCCGAATTGTATTCGAATTCACGAACAAGGTCTCGGCCCGGGTGTTTGCCCTGGCCGATCCGTACCGGGTTGTCATCGATATGCCGGAGGTCGGCTGGCGCCTGCCCGCGAAGCCCTTGCCGGCGGCCAGCGGCGTTTATGACAAACTTCGTTATGGGCTGTATAAGCCGGGAAATTCGCGCGTCGTTCTGGACCTGCTGCGCCCGGCGCGCATTCACAAGGCAACGATGATGGCACCGAACGGTGCCTATGGCTACCGCCTGGTTCTTGAATTAAAGCTCACCAGCCGTGCCAATTTCATTGCCGCGCGCAAGGCCGGAGAATTATTTGTATCGGCCGATCCCTTGGGCGCCACACCGGCCAAGACCGGCGCCAAGATCGCCACCAAATCCGCCACCAGTTCAAGACCGCCGGCCGTCGCGCGAACCGCCAAAGTCGTGGCCCGGGCGCCATTGCCAAAAGTTTCATCAAAGCGCCACTCGGCGCGGTTCCCGTTGGCGCCGCGCAAACCGCCGCTGCGGCCGAAACAGGCCCGCTACACGGTGGTCATCGACCCGGGCCACGGCGGTGTCGACCCCGGAACGGTCGGGCATTCAGGTTCCTATGAGAAACACATCACCCTATCGATGGCCCGCGCCATCCGCGAAACCCTGGAAAGCATCGGTTCGTACCGTGTTTCCCTGACCCGTGACCGCGATATTTTTATTCCGCTGCGCGAACGCATTCAGATTGCCCGCGATGCCGGTGCGGATCTTTTCATTTCCATCCACGCCGACGCCATCAAAAACAAGAAAATCAGGGGACCGTCCGTCTATACCCTGTCGGAGCGGGCATCTGATAAGGAAGCCGCGGCCTTGGCCGAGAAGGAAAACAAAGCGGACCTGATTGCCGGTATCGATCTGACCAACAACTCCCAGGAGGTGACCAACATTCTGATTGATCTGGCACAACGCGATGCCATGAACCAATCGGCACGTTTCGCCAGCCTTCTGGTGAACCAGCTCAAGAAACGCACGGTGGTCTTGCGCAATACCCATCGTTTCGCCGGGTTTGCAGTGTTGAAGGCGCCGGACGTGCCGTCGGTCCTGCTGGAATTGGGTTTCCTGTCAAACCCGAAAGACGAAAGGGCGCTGCGCAGCCCCGGCTTTCGCAAGAAAATCGCCATCGGCGTTGCGAAGGCTGTAAACGGCTATTTTCAACGGGTCGAACAGGCCGCCCGAAAATAGACGCGTTTACCATTGGCGCCATAATGCCGACAGATTTCCCTGATACTCGACATTCTTCGTGGGTGGCGCCGTCATGTGAGGTTCGTGCTGGTGATGCGCCCAAGGCCTATGCGATAATCCGAGCAGCGTCATGATTCGAGCCCTATTAACCGTATTTGGTCTGTTTTTCCTGGTTCTCCTGGCCGGTGCCGGCGGAACGTTGTTTGTCTTTTATAAATACGGACAGGCGTTACCCGATTATCACCAACTGGCGGATTACGAACCGCCCGTTATGACCCGCGTGCATGCGGGTGACGGCCGCCTGTTGGCGGAATTCGCCGTTGAGAAGCGCGTTTTCATCCCCATCAAGGCCATGCCGAAGAAGCTGATCCAGGCTTTTCTGGCCGCCGAGGACAAGAATTTCTACTCCCACCCTGGTGTCGATTTCATGGGTGTCGGACGGGCTGTCCTGACCAATTTGAAAAACGTCGGGTCATCGCGCCGCCTGGTCGGGGCCTCGACGATCACCCAACAGGTGGCGAAGAATTTCCTTTTGACCAATGAGGTGTCCTGGACGCGCAAGATCAAGGAAGCGATCCTGGCCATCCGCATTGAAAGAGCGTTTTCCAAGGACCGCATTCTGGAGCTGTATCTGAACGAGATTTATTTGGGCTTCGGCTCTTACGGCACGGCGGCCGCGGCACTCAACTATTTCAACAAGTCCCTGAATGAGCTGCGTATTGAGGAGATGGCCTATTTGGCGGCCCTGCCGAAGGCACCGAACAACTACAATCCCATCAAGCGGCCGAAAGCCGCCCACGACCGCCGTAACTGGGTCATCGGGCGAATGTTGGAGGAGGGCTATATCTCATTGGTTGAGGCGGAGCAGGCGAAGAAGCAACCGCTGACCGTCTTCAAGCGCGCGGCCACCGAGTATGTCAGCGCCGATCATTTTGCCGAGGAAGTGCGCCGCGAACTGATTGCCCGATACGGCGAGGATCAGCTTTACAAAGGCGGCCTGTCGGTGCGCACGACCATCGATCCGAAGCTTCAGAAAATTGCCGATTGGGCGCTGCGCAATGGCCTGCGCGCCTATGACCGCCGCCATGGCTGGCGCGGCGCTTTTCATCGTATGGGGCCGAACGTTCGCCTTGACCGGGGCGAAGATTGGCAACGTGCCCTGGCCGGATTGGAACGGCCGAAGGGGCTCTTCGAATGGTCCTTGGCGGTGGTCTTGGGCAGCGATAAGGAATTTGCCCACATCGGCGTCGAGGACGGCAACAAGGGCCGTATTCCCATGGCGGAACTGACCTGGGCACGCGATTGGCTGAAAGGCCAGAAACGCGGCGCAAAAGTCAAAAAGCCTTCGGATGTGCTGGAGCGCGGTGACGTCATCGCCGTCGAACGGGTCGCAAAGGACCGCAAGGATCAGCCCTATCCGGAGGACTTTTTCGGCCTGCGGCAAATTCCCGAAATCAATGGTGCCATCGTTGCCATCGATCCGCATACGGGCCGCGTGTTGGCCATGAGCGGCGGCTATTCCTATGAGCGAAACCAATTTAACCGGGTCACGCAGGCGAAGCGCCAGCCGGGATCGGCTTTCAAACCGTTCGTCTATCTGGCCGCCATCGATTCGGGTTTCACGCCGTCGACCTTGATCCTTGATGCGCCCTTCGTCATCGATCAGGGGCCCGGTCTGCCGAAGTGGCGGCCAGCCAATTACACGAAGAAATTCTACGGTCCCAGTACGATGCGCCTGGGCATCGAGAAATCCCGCAACCTGATGACCGTACGGCTGGCCCAGACCATCGGCATGGATCGGGTGGCCGAATATGCAAAGCGGTTCGGCATTGTCGATAATCTGCAAGAGACCCTGGCGATGGCGTTGGGCGCCGGCGAGACGACCCTGATGCGTCTGACCACCGGCTATGCGATGTTGGTCAACGGCGGCAAGCGCATCCGGCCATCGCTGATCGACCGCATTCAGGATCGCCATGGCCGCACCGTGTTCCGCCATGATCAGCGGACCTGCGACGGCTGCCGCCAAAAGGCCTGGACCGGCGAGCTGCCGCCGCACATTGCCGACGCCAGGGTCCAGGTGACGGACCCGGGAAGCGCTTATCAGGTCGTCGCCATGCTGAAAGGTGTGATTGATCGCGGCACCGGGCGGCGCGTCGCCAAGGTCGGCAAACCGTTGGCCGGCAAAACCGGCACCACGAACCAGGAACGGGACACCTGGTTCATCGGATTTTCACCTGATCTGGCGGTCGGCGTGTTCGCCGGTTTCGACACGCCAATTCCACTCGGCCGGCGCGAAACGGGTTCGTCCGTGGCGGCGCCCGTGTTCCGCGATTTCATGGCCGGCGCATTGGAGGGGAAAGCCGCCATTCCGTTCCGTATTCCGCCCAATATCCGCCTTGTGCGGGTAAACTCCCGGACCGGCCAGCTGGCCCGCTCCGGGGACCGAAGTATCATCTTGGAAGCCTTCAAGCCGGGCACCGTACCGACCGGCCAGGCGCAGGTCTTGGAAGGCCAGGGATGGACGGCCGGACAGGGCGCCCAGGGTGGCGCCATTACCGGCACCGGCGGCCTCTACTGACATCTTGCAACCGCGCCGGCCGGGCGCCATGCTTCCCCTCGTTTCAGGACACGAGGTGGCACCGATGAGCGGCATTGAACAGCAGGTCATTGACAAGGCAGCAGCTCTAGCGACCAGCACGTTGGCCAACGCGCTGGATGACTTCGGTTTGGCGGACTGCATTCTGCCGACCCTGAAGGCGGTGGCGCCGGGTTTTCGGTGTGCCGGCCCGGCCCTGACGGTACTGGAACAGGTCGGCGACGCCGGCACGTTCAAGTCCGAGGACTTCCGCGTCGGCGCGATAATTGACGCCGCCGTCGCCGGTGACGTTGTCGTTGTCCAGGCCGACGGCGCCAACGTTTCGACCTGGGGCGGCATGGCGTCCTTCGCCGCCAAGCACAAGGGCATCGCCGGGCTTGTCTGCGACGGCGGGGTGCGGGATCTGGAAGAGATCGTCGGTTTTGAGTTTCCCGTCTATGCCCGTCACGTGACGCCGACCACGGGGCGCACCCGGTTGAATGTGGCGGCCATCGGTGAGCCGATCGTTGCCGACGGCGTCAGCGTTGCGACAGGTGATCTGATTGTCGCCGACGGCACCGGGGTGGTGGTCCTGCCAAATGCCATGGCGACGGAAATCGTTGAGCGCGCGGTGGCCTTCGACGCCGACGATAAAGCCGCCATTGAGGATTTGGCCCAGGGGCTGACCTTTGCCCAAGCGATGGCCAAATACACGCGGATTTAGGTCTTGTCCTTATCGATCAAGAAGCCGTCGAAATTCAATGCGAAGCCGCCGTCATAATGACGCACGACCCGCCCGTCGCGATGTTGGACGGACGGTGAATCCACCTGGACCTCCTCACCCAGATCGAAGCGCAGCCGCGATTCGCCGCGCGGCAGGGAAAATTCAACCGCCGCACCACTGTCGGAAAAATCCGTGAGCTTACCGTCATAGATGTTTTCGCCCCGCGCGATGGACGCGGGTTCATTGCTGGGAATGCGCGGATGGCGCCGGCCGCTATCAGTCAAATGTCCGTCCTCCGATCAATCACGCCTATGGTACATGAAACGGCGCGCCATGGGTGTGATCTTCATCGCCGCGGAAAAATCGTATGACTTGATCCATGTCAGAGCACCATCGGTGAATAGGTGGCTTGATGATCATGCCGGAGGAATTTCCTTTCCTGAACGAACTTCCCCCAGAAACCCTTCGGTGGATCACGTCACGGAGAGGTCGGTCGTTCCCCCGGACGGTCGGCCTCTTCCGCGTCTTCAAGCGGCGCTCAAAGCTTGCCCAGGGTGGCCGCGTCGGGGGCATACCAATAGCTGCCGGTGACGGCCCGGGAGAAATCCGTGAGCCGGTCGTGAAGCCCATCGCCAGCCACGCCGTACATGCGATCCAACTGCACCTGAAAGCGCCCGGGATCGCAGGCGAAGGCCAGGAAATAAAGTCCGTGTTCGGCGGCCGCACCGTAGGGCGCGCTGCGCCGGTAGATCTTCTGGGCGACGCCGTCGATCTTCACGTCCGTGCGGCTGACATGAGAATCGGCCGGCATGGCATCGCCTTCCAGTTCGATGTCGTCGGTTTTCGTGCGCCCGACGACGCGCTCTTGGTCTTCCACGCCAAGGGCATGGAAAGCCGGCAGGTTGTGCACCCATTTTTGCGACAGGACATAGGCGCCGCCGGCGCCGGGCTGACCGTCGGGGATCAAGGCGGCGTCAAAGCGCGCGTCGTCCTTGGGATTGGCGGTGCCGTCAACGAAACCGATCAAATCGCGCGAATCGCGATAAGTAAACCCGGGCTGGTCCAGCATCGCGGTGCCTAAATTGCCAAGCATCGCGTGGGCCGCCATGGCGCCGTCCAACACATCGGCACTGTCCTGTCCATGCAGCCACACGAACAGATCGCGCTGCGTGGCCGGGGCCTTACGGTCGCCATCGCCGATATCCCTGAAGGGCCGCAGCCCGGCCGGCACGGCGTCCGGCATTATCCTCGGCCAAAGACCGGCGCCGAAAGCCAAGACGGCGTTGACGCCGCCACCATCGAAGGCCCGGACCTGGCCGGCCGCTTCGCGCAGGGCATCACGATCAACAGCTGCGTCGATCTGGTATTCGAGGAAGTGATGGTGGCGGCTACCTTCGACAAATATGCCGGATTGCGGTGCGGGCATGAGCGAACTCCTCGGGCGCGTGTTGATCAACGACAGGTATAAGCCTCCGGCCGTTCCGGCGAAAGCCGGTTCGCGTCTTCGCCGGTCTTGCAATCGGGATTTTTCTGCCGTCTTATCGGGCACCGTAATCGACCCACCACCAACGTTCGCAATGAACTGAAAAGACCCGCCCCATGCGCGCCGAAATCGAAACCCAGGCCTCCGACATCAAGCAGTCCGTTGAACTGCTGAGGAGGCATCTTTGACTACGATCAGGCCAAACTCCGGCTGGACGAACTGAACTCCCTGGCCGAAGGGCCGGATCTCTGGAACGACCCCGATAAGGCCCAACAGGTGATGCGCGAACGCAATCAACTGGAAGGCGGCTTGAAGGCCATCGATGAGTTCGAACGAGAGCTTACCGACAATCTGGACTTGATTGAGTTGGGCGAAATGGAGGACGACACGGAAGTCGTCGCCGAAGCCGAAGCCGCCATCGATGTGC
>CAZQPC010000027.1:0-452 GCA_964595005.1 uncultured Magnetovibrio sp. | reverse complement strand
CGCCCGCGCTGCCAAAGCCGAACTGCAAACTTTGTTGTCCGGCGAAGCCGATGCCAACGACTGCTACATTGAAATCAATGCCGGCGCCGGCGGCACGGAAGCCCAGGACTGGGCCGAAATGATCGGCCGCATGTATGTGCGCTGGTGCGAATCGAAAGGCTACAAGGTCGAATGGCTGGCCGAAAGCGCCGGCGAAGAGGCGGGTATCAAGTCGATGACCGTGAAGGTCGTGGGCCACAACGCCTACGGCTGGCTGAAAACCGAATCGGGTGTCCATCGCCTGGTCCGCATTTCGCCCTACGATTCATCGGCCCGGCGCCACACCAGTTTCGCGTCGGCCTGGGTTTATCCGGTCATCGATGACGATATCGATGTCGAGATCGAGGAAAAGGACGTCCGCGTCGATACCTACCGGGCATCGGGGGCCGGCGGCCAGCACGTCAACAAGACCG
>CAZQPC010000026.1:0-25873 GCA_964595005.1 uncultured Magnetovibrio sp. | reverse complement strand
ACCTGTCGCGGGTCAAGATCCCCGAACAGGCGGACAAGTTCCCGGGCCAACTTTCCGGCGGTCAGCAGCAACGTGTCGCCATTGCGCGGTCCCTGTGCATGGGGCCGAAGATCATGCTGTTCGATGAGCCCACGTCGGCGCTCGATCCGGAAATGATCAAGGAAGTCCTGGACACCATGATTGAGTTGGCCGAGACCGGCATGACCATGTTGTGCGTGACCCACGAAATGGGCTTTGCCAAGACCGTCGCGCACCGGGTGATTTTCATGGATGGCGGCGAAATCATCGAACAGAACGAACCCAATGAGTTCTTCGACAATCCGCAGCACGAACGGACCCAGTTGTTCCTATCACAGATCCTGGCCCACTGAGACAAGTGGACGACACCGGCCCTGGTAAATCCGGGGCGCGGCGTAAGGGAGACCGGGGAGGAAGCGATCGGCCCGCTGTTTACAGCGGGCCGATTGTCGTTTGCCGCCATGGGGATTTGACCTAAAGCAATGCCGCAGCGATTTCCCGCCATTCGTCGGCAAGCGATGAATTGCAGGCTGGCTTGCCGACACGCCGATACCAATATCCGGCATTGCTCAAATCGCCCTCGACCCGATGCAGGTAGGCATGAACCCACTGGGCGGCGTCAGACTTGTCCGATTGGGCGAACCCGTGGGCCTTGTCCCAGTCGCCCTTGCCGTCCCACCAAAGCGCCAACAAGGCCGGTGACAGGCCCTCGGGCGGCAGGACTTCGCTCAGGGTCTGTTGAAATTCCTGAAGTTCCATCGTCGCGACATTATCGCCCAACTTGCCAGGCGGTCCAACCTCCTGGGCGCGTTTCATTCTTTACCCTTGCACGGCGCGCTGGGCGGTTCATTGTTGTTCGAGGTGACACCGGCAAAGGAGGTCTCCATGGCCAACAACGAACCCCGGACCGGCCCCCTGCAGGGCCTGCGTGTCCTTGATATCGCGACCATCATCGCCGGGCCCATCGCGGCAACGTTCCTGGCGGACTTCGGCGCCGAAGTGGTCAAGGTGGAAATGCCGAAGGGCGGCGACGGGCTGCGTGCGTTGCGCCCCCACAAGGACGGCATCCCGCTTTGGTGGAAAGTCACCAACCGCAACAAGAAATGTGCGACGCTGGACCTGCGCACCGAGAAGGGTGCCGAGATCATCAAGAAGATGGTGCCGCAGTTCGATGTGTTGGTCGAAAACTTCCGCCCCGGCACCATTGAACGCTGGGGCATTGGCCCCGACGTCCTGCAGGCCATCAATCCCAATCTGACGATCCTGCGGGTCACCGCGTTCGGCCAAACAGGGCCTTATTCCAGCCGCCCCGGCTTCGCCCGCGTCGGCGAGGCCATGTCGGGATTTCAATCGATCTCCGGTGAGCCCGACGGCGCGCCGTTGCATGTGGGCTATCCCATCGCCGATGCGGTCACCGGTATGTTCGGCGCCATGGGCATCTTGGTGGCGTTGATGGAGCTTCGCATGAACCCGGACAGCCCGGGCCAGGTGATCGACGTATCATTGGCCGAATCGATGTTCCGGATCACCGAGTTTCTGGCCATCGAATACGATCAGTTGGGCGAGGTCCGGACCCGCACGGGCAACCGCAATCCCTACGCCGCGCCGGGCAACGTCTATAAATCCAAGGACGGCCGCTGGATCACCGTGCCGGCCTCCACCCAGGCGTTATTTGAGCGCCTCATCCGCACCGTCGGCAAACCTGAATACATCGAAGACCCGCGGTTCGCCACCAATGTCGAACGCCTGGCCCATGCCGGCGTTCTGGAAGAGGCCATAGGTGAGTGGATCGGCCAACACGATGCCGTCGACGCGTGCCGAATTTTTGATGAGAACAGCGTCGCCAACGCGCCGGTGAAAACCATCGATGAATTGTTCGAGGACCCGCACTACAAGGCCTACGAAATGATTGTGCCGGTGCCCGACGATGAATTGGGCGAGGTCCGCATGCAAGCGGTCACGCCGCGCCTGTCACGCACACCGGGCAAGGTGACGCGCGCCGGGCCGGCCCACGGCGCCGATACGGACGACGTCTATGGCGAATACCTGGGCCTCAGTGCCGACGACATCGCCGCACTGCGTGAGGAAGGCGTCATTTGAAGCGCTTGACGCTTTCGAGGCCAAATGCTGACATCGCCACTGGTTCGGTTCGAGAGGATTATCCGTGAGCACCTATGATCTGGTCATCACCGGCGGCACCGTTGCCACGGCAAGCGATACATTTTCCTGCGACATTGGCGTGAAAGACGGCCGCATCGCGGCCATCGCGGAAAGCCTGGACGGCGGCGCAAAAACCATCGATGCCAAGGACAAAATGGTATTGCCCGGCGGCATTGAGGCGCATTGTCACATTGAGCAGGAATCGGCCGCCGGTATCATGACCGCCGACGACTACCGGTCCGGCTCCATCTCGGCGGCGTTCGGCGGCAACACGACGATCATTCCCTTCGCCGCCCAACACCGCGGCCAGAGCCTGCGCGACGTTGTCACGACCTACCACGGGAGGGCCGAGCCGAAATCCGTCATCGACTATGCTTTTCATTTGATCATCTCCGATCCGTCCGATCAGGTTCTGGGCCAGGAACTGCCGGCGCTGATCATGGACGGCTATACGTCGTTCAAGGTCTACATGACCTATGAATTGCTGAAGATCGATGACCGCCAGATGCTGGATGTTCTGGCCGTCGCCCGCCAGCACGGCGCCATGACCATGGTGCATGCGGAAAACAACGAGGTGATCAATTGGCTGGCGGCGCGGCTGGTTGATGGCGGCCATACGGCGCCGAAGTTCCACGCCATGGCGCACGCCCGCATCGCCGAGGCGGAGGCCTCGCAGCGCGCCATCCAACTGGCGCGCCTGGTCGACACACCGATCCTGATCGTTCACGTGTCCACCGAAGAAGCCGCCGATGCCATTTTATCCGCCCGCAACAAGGGCTTGAAGATCTACGGCGAAACCTGCCCGCAATACCTGTTCCTGACCGCCGATGACTTGGATAGAGATGGCGCCGATGGGGCGAAGTTCTGCTGCAGCCCGCCACCCCGGGACGCCAATGATCAGGAAGCCATCTGGCGCGGCCTGAAGAACGACACCTTCCAGGTGTTCTCATCGGATCACGCACCGTACCGTTTTGACGACACGGGAAAGCTGCGGGCCGGCCCGAACCCAACCTTCAAACAGGTCGCCAATGGGGTGCCGGGCATCGAGCTGCGGCTGCCTTTGTTGTTTTCGGAAGGGGTCGGCAAGGGGCGCCTGACGGTCAACGAATTCGTCGCCCTGACGGCGACCAATGCGGCAAAGATTTACGGCCTGCATCCCCGCAAGGGCACCATCGCCATCGGCAGTGACGCGGACTTGGTGATCTGGGACCCGGACCGCCAGGTCACCGTGACCCATGAGATGCTCCATGACAACATGGACTACACGCCTTACGAGGGGATGCAATTGACCGGCTGGCCGGAGACCGTGATCAACCAGGGCCGGACCGTCGTTGATGATGGCGAGTTGCTGGTGGAACCCGGCAGTGGGTCGTACCTGGATCGTAAACCCGGCCACCAAGGCGCCCGCCCGGCTGGCGCCTTGCAGATGGAACTGGACCCAACCCGCAATTTCGGCGCGGAGATATTATAGGCCATGGCGAGCGTGATCCGGGTCATCAACCCCAATTCCAACGACGGCGTTACCCAGGCCATGAGCAATGCGCTTGAGCCGCTGCGCTTGGCGGACGGCCCGTCCATTGATTGCATCACCCTGGCCGATGGCCCTTTCGGCATTGAAAGCGATGAAGATGTCAAAACTGTCGCACCGATGGTTGCCGACGAAGTGGCCAGCGACGACAAAGCCGCAGCCTTCATCATTGCGTGCTATTCGGACCCCGGATTGGTTGAGGCCCGCGAACGCACAGCCCGCATCGTCTACGGCATGGCTGAGAGCGCCATCCTGACGGCGATCACCCGGGGCGGCGGGTTTGGCGTCATATCGATCATGGACCAATCGATCCCGCGCCACATGAAGCATCTGGAAGATCGCGGCATGACGCATTTCTGCGCCGGCGACCGGGCCATCAACATGACGGTCGCCGAGTCCGCCTCAGCCGATGGCGCCTTCGCGCGCCTGGTCGACGTCGGCGCCAAATTGCGCGATACGGACGGCGCGCAAAGCATCATCTTGGGCTGTGCCGGCATGGCCGTGCACCGCGCGCCGTTGGAGAAGGAACTGAGCATTCCGGTCATCGATCCGGTGCAGGCCGCCGTCGCCATGGCCGTCGGATCGGTCTGCCTGACCCGATAGAACGCCCCGATCAGCCGGGCCGTGTGTCCCGCCATTCGGCGAAATATCCCTCCGTGCGCGGATCGGTGAACGTTATGGTCTCGCGTTGATAGGGAACAAAGCCGGCTTTCTGATAGACCTGCAAAGCGTTGGGATGATCCAGATCGCAGGTGTGCACCCAAAGCCGGTCCGGCTCATAGGTCCAGGCCTGGTCGATCAGCCAGCGCAGAAAATAGCTGCCCAGGCGCCGGCCGACGAAATCTGGCATAAGGCCGAAATAAGCCAGTTCGATATCCCGGTCCGCGCGGCGGTCCAATTCACCAAATCCGGCCGGCACGCCACCGACATAAAGAACATATATTTCGACCCGGTCATGGTGGATGACATTGGCCAAATCGTCGTCCGTGACGATACGGCGCTCATACCACAACCAGTCTTCGCCGACGGTGTCGTAGAGATACCGGTAAAAAGACAGGGGTGGCCGGTCGGCCCGCATGAGGGCAATTTTCTGGGCCGGATGAGGCAGGGTGGGCGCCGTCGGCTTGGCCGTCATCTCCAGATAGGTGACGACAGTCGTCAGCGTATCAGGCGCCGCGTCCATCAATGCTCAGTCGAGGGTGATGGGGGTATCGTCACGGCCGCCCCATTCGGTCCACGAACCATCGTATATGGCGACTTCCTTGTGGCCCAGCAGATATAGGCCGAGACCGGCCACACAGGCCGTGACGCCGGACCCGCACGACGCCACCAAGGGACGCTTCGGATCCAACCCGGCCTCATCGAAGGCGGCCTGCAGATCGGTTGGCGGGCGCACGGTGAAATCTTTCGACGGATCCATGACCGACGGGATCGGAATGTTGATACTGTTTGGAATGTGGCCGCTGCGGAGGCCGGCGCGCGGTTCCGCTTCGCTGCCATTGAAGCGGCCCGGGCTGCGCACATCGATCACTTGTTCCTTGCCGTTTTCCACATTGGCCAGGACCTGATCAACGCTGCGGACCAGGAAATTGTTCTGCCGGGCCGTGAAATGCCGTTCCTGCGGCACCGTCGGCAAATCATCCGTCGGCCGGCCTTCGGCCTCCCACTTTGGCAGGCCGCCGTCCAACACGGCGACATCGTCATGGCCGAACACCCGGAACATCCACCACACCCGGCAGGCCGCCATGAACCCGCCGTTGGCGTCGTAAACGACGATCCGATTGCCGTCGCCCAGGCCCAGCTTGCGGGCCCGGGAGGAAAACTTTTCCGGGCTCGGCAGCATGTGCGGCAGATCACTGTCCGTATCGGCAATCTCATCGATATCGAAGAACACGGCGCCCGGAATGTGCGCCTCGTTATGCGTGTCGATACCACGGCGCCCGTCGCTGGGCAGATACCATGTGGCATCGACGACCCGCACGTCCGGTGCGTTGAGGTGATCGGCCAGCCAACCAGTGCTGACCAGGGCTTCCGGATTGGTAAAGTCCATGGCCGTCAGTCCAGCCAGTGAGGAACAGGAAGGCCTTTTTCCCGCAGGAACGCCGGATTGAAAAGCTTCGACTGATAGCGGGTGCCATAATCGGCAAGTATCGTCACGACGGTGTGTCCCGGCCCCAAGTCCTTGGCCAGCCGCACCGCGCCGGCAACATTGATGCCGCTGGACCCGCCCAGGCACAGGCCCTCATGCTCAAGCAGGTCGAATATGATCGGCAGGGCCTCGTCGTCGGGAACCTGATAGGCCTTGTCGACGGTGATGTCCTCAATGATCGGAGTCACCCGGCCAAGCCCGATGCCTTCGGTGATCGAACCGCCTTCCGATTTGATCTCACCGTGGGCGAAATGGCTGTACATGGCCGCCCCCATGGGGTCGGCTAGGCCGATGGCGATATTGGAATTTTTTTCTTTCAAAAATGTCGAGGTCCCGGCGATGGTGCCGCCGGTGCCGACGGAACAGATGAAGCCGTCGACCGTGCCGTCGGTCTGGTCCCAGATTTCCGGGCCCGTTGTTTCATAATGCGCGCGTCGGTTGGCCAGGTTGTTCCATTGGTCAGCGAAAATCACGCCGCCGGGTTCCTTCTCGGCCAGTTCGTCGGCCAGACGCCGGGCGACGTGTTGATAGTTGTTGGGATCGCTGAAGGGCAGGGCCGGGTTCTCAATCAATTCGGCGCCGCACAGCCGCAGCATATCCTTCTTCTCCTGGCTCTGAGTTTCGGGAATGACGATGGTGGTCCGGTAACCGCGCGCATTGGCGACCAACGCCAGTCCGATCCCCGTGTTGCCCGCCGTACCTTCAACAATGTGGCCGCCCGGCTTCAACACGCCGCGTTCTTCGGCATCTTGAATCATGAACAATGCGGCGCGGTCCTTCACCGAACAACCGGGATTAAGGAACTCGGCCTTGCCGAGAATTTCACAGCCGGTCTCGTCAGAAAGCCTGTTCAGGCGGATGAGCGGTGTGTTGCCGACGGAGCCGACGAAGCCTTTTCGGATATCCATGATTGTTTCCCGGGTACATTGATCTAAGCGATGGCGATGGTTCGAAGATAGGTCTCCAGGCGGCCCGGTTCAAGACGCGCCACGGAGTTGTGAGCCGCTTATCCGGCGCGCTTCCACATTTCACGCAGACGATCGCGATTGAGGCGAAACCACTGAAGGGGAATCATCGTCATCGAATTGACAATGCGGCCGCCATCCAAAGCGGCAAAGGCCTCATCCGGTGTCATCGTGAACACCCGAATGTCCTCGCCTTCGGCTTCCAGACCGTGCACACCGCCGACGTCCGACGCATCAACCCGGCCGCAAAATGCAAACATTGATTCCGTGGTGCCGCCGGGCGACACCAGATAGTGGGAAATGAGCTCCAGTTCCTGCACCTGGCATCCGGCTTCCTCGACGGCCTCGCGGCGCACCACTTCGGCCGGTTCCTCGCCTTCCTCGATAATGCCGGCAACAAACTCTATCAGCCAGGGCGACATGTCGTCATCAAACCAGCGCGACGCCAAAGCCGCGTAGGCGCCCGGGCGGAACTGTTCAACGAAGACAATCACGTCCAGGTCAGGATCATAAAGCAGAACACTGGCCGCGTGCCCGCGTTCAAAAATCTCGCGGCTGATCTCCGCGCCCATGCCGCCTTGAAATTGGCGATGGCGCAGATGATACCGGTCAACCGCGAAATACCCCCGGAACGGTGTTTCCGTGCGGACGACTTCGACGTCGGCGGCCGTCATTTTTGATATCTTATCCATGGCGCGGCATTTGTGCGGTCTCGCGCCATGTTTGTCCAGGCAATCCGCGCGCGCTAAAACAACCCGGCAAATGCCAATCAAGGAGAGCCCCATGCCCGAGCCCGTCGTGCTTTCGGAAACCGATCACCGCGGTGTCGCAACCGTCCGGTTCAACAGACCCGAGGTCAATAACGCCTACAATGGTGAGGTCATCGACGCGCTCATTGACGGCGCCCAGGCGCTTGGCAACGATCCCGACGTGCGGGTTATCGTGCTGCGGGGTAACGGCCGCCATTTCCAGGCCGGCGCCGATTTGCAGTGGATCAAAGAGGTCTCGGCGCTTTCCGCCGAAGACAACCTGGCGGTTTCCCAGAAAACCACCGACGCGGTGCGGTTCCTGGATGCCTGTCCGAAACCGACCGTCGCCCTGGTTCACGGCGGGTGTTTCGGGGGCGGCACCGGGATTGTCGCCGCCTGCGATATCGTCATCGCTTCCATGGACGCCATCTTCTCCATTGCCGAGGTGCGGTGGGGTCTGCATGCGGGCCCCATCCTGCCGCAATTGGCCGCCGCCATGGGGGTGCGGAACCTCAGACGGTTTGCGGTGACCGGCGAACGCTTCGATGCCACCCAGGCCTGGGAATTGGGTCTGGTGCACGAGGTCTGCGATGAAGACGAGTTGGACGATGCCGCCGAGCCCATCATCGATGCCATTCTGAAAAACGGCCCCGATGCCATTGCCGATACCAAGCGGATCATTTTTGAGACCGCCGGCCTGGCCATTGATGACGCTAGGGCCTTGGAACTGGCCCGCGAACACGCCCGCAAACGCGGCACCGAGGAAGCCGCCGAGGGGCTGGCCAGTTTCCGCGGAAAACGCGAAGCAAGCTGGTACACGCCTGCGTGAGCAGGGCGGGACTTTCACGTTCCGTTGCCCATATGATGGGCGTCCACGACATTGGAGTTTGCCATGCCCGTTCGCAGTGAGAAAATTACCTTTCCCGGCGCCCTTGGCGAGAACCTGGCGGCCCGCCTGGACCTTCCCGCCGGTCAACCGGCGGCTTATGCCCTGTTTGCGCATTGCTTTACCTGCACCAAGGATATCTTTGCCGCATCGCGCATCGCCGAGGGATTGACCAACCATGGCGTCGCCGTCCTGCGGTTCGATTTCACCGGACTGGGGGCCAGCGAAGGCGAGTTTGCCAACACCAACTTTTCATCGAATGTCGGCGATCTGGTTGCCGCCGCCGATTACCTGCGTGGCAACCTGCAGGCCCCCGCCATCGTCATCGGACATTCCCTGGGCGGCGCGGCGGTGCTGGCGGCGGCCGGCCGTATTCCCGAAGCCAAGGCCATCTGCACCATCGGCGCGCCCGCCGACCCAGCCCACGTGGCCCACAACTTCACGGACTCCGTGGAAGAAATAGAAGCCAAGGGCGAAGCGGAAGTGCAGTTGGTTGGCCGGCCCTTCCGCATCCGGAAACAGTTCCTGGAAGATATCGCCGCGCAGAAACTGGAGGCCGACATCGCCAGCATGAAAAAGGCCTTGCTGGTGTTTCATTCCCCCGTTGATCAGACCGTCGGGGTTGAGAACGCCAGCGCCATTTACCTGGCGGCCAAGCACCCGAAAAGCTTCGTCTCCCTGGATAACGCCGATCACCTGCTTTCAAAGCGGGCCGATGCCGCCTACGTGGCGGACGTCATCTCTGCCTGGGCGGCCCGCTATATCGAGGCCGAGCAGCCGGCCGCCAATGCACCGGTACTGCGCGCCGAGGCCGGCAGCGTCGTGGTCCAGGAGACCGGCGAGGGCAAGTTCGCCAACGCCATTTCCGTCGGTGGCGTACACGCCTTGCGGGCCGACGAACCGCTCACCTACGGCGGCAACGATACGGGCCCGACGCCCTATGATTATCTGCTGACGGCACTGGGGGCCTGTAAATCCATGACCATGCGCATGTACGCCGAACGCAAGGGCATTGCCCTTGAGCGCGCCACGGTGACCCTGCGTCACAACAAAATTCATGCCGAAGATTGCGAGAATTGCGAGACCGAGACCGGCAAGGTCGATGACATTCAAATCGAAATTGAGATCGACGGCGACATGGATGACGCGACCCGCCAGAAGGTCGCTGAAATCGCCAACATGTGCCCGGTGCATCGGACCCTGCATTCGGAAGTGAACATCGAAAGCCGTCTCAAGTCCTGAGGCCTCAATTGTTCATTGAGAATTTTTCACTGCCTGATCCGTCAGGTTGGTGAGAATCCGGCTCACCGCCTCGACAAATTTCTTGCGGTCCTTGATGCCGTGGCGGCGCGAAAGGTAGGCCGGGTGGTTGTAGACCAGAAAGACCTTGCCCGCATCATCACGGTAGGCCAGGGCTTTCATGGGCAGGTCGAGACCGGCGACGACGTTGCTCTGCATGAGCGGCGTGGCGATCTTCGGATTGCCGAAAATCAAAACCTCGGCGGGCGGCAATTCCCTTTCGATACTTTCGGCGGCGGCCGCGTGGTCGATGCGCGCGAACACCTGAAACCCCCGGCGTTTGAATACGGCCTCCAGCCGGTTCAGGGTCTCGGCGACGGAAAAAGCGCTCTGTTTCACCACGACACCTTGGGATTGCGCCCAAGCCCCCGCGCTGATCACCAACAAGGCGGCGGCGGTGACAATAGAAATCAGTTTTTTCATGGCTCTCAAATCTCCTAAAAGGCGAGATTATGCCGTCATTATGCACCATATGCTGACAGCATACTGAGCGTCTCATGGCAAAGTGACAAAAAAGTGGCGTTCAGTGTTCACTTGACTGCGACGTGGTTTGCAGGTTGGCCTCCCGATCACTTACTATCGCCCCAGGAATTCAACGCACAGACCAGGGGAATGAGATGCCGGACAGTGATTCGAACCTTGCCGCCGAAACGGACCAAGAAAGCCCGACCCGTGACATCGGCCACTGGATCGCCGATTTCGATGGCACCGACCTTGGCGCCCGGCCCATCCGCTGGGCCAAGCATGCCATGCTCGACTGGCTGGGCGTCACCCTGGCCGGGGCCCAGGACCCCTTGGTCGATATTTTGGTATCCGACGCCATCAGTTCCGGCGAGGCCGGCATGGCGCGGCTGGTCGGTCGCCACGCCCGGACGACACCGACCTTCGCGACGATGATCAACGGCGCGGCGTCCCACGCCCTCGATTACGACGACGTCAACAAACGCCTGCATGGCCATCCCACCGTGCCGGTGGTGCCGGCCCTGCTGGCCATTGCCGAACAAAGCGGTGCTTCGGGCCGGGCCGTTCTGGAGGCCTTCGCGGTCGGCTATGAAGTGGAATGCCTGATCGGCGAAATGATGGGTTTGGCGCACTATGATCACGGCTGGCACGCGACGGCGACAATCGGCACCTTCGGGGCCGCCGCCGGCGCGGCGCGGCTGTTGGGTCTTAATGCCGAGCAGGCGGTCATGGCCATGGGCATTGCGGCGACCCAGGCGGCCGGCCTGAAATCCATGTTCGGCACCATGTGCAAGCCGCTGCACGCCGGCAAGGCGGCCATGAACGGCCTGATGGCGGCGCGCTGGGCGGGGCGCGGCTTCACCAGCCGCGACGATGCCTTGGAATGCGCCCAGGGCTTCGGGCAAACCCAATCGACGGCGTTCAAGGCGCTGCCCATTCGCCCTAACGCGGATGCGCCCTATGCGGTCGAGGATAACCTCTTCAAGTATCACGCCGCATGCTATCTGACCCATTCCTCCATCGAGGCGGTGCGCGCCCTGAAGGCTGAACACGCGTTCACATCCGACGATGTATCGAGCGTCCGAGCCCGGGTTGATGCCCAGCACCGGAAAGTCTGCGACATCCCGGAGCCGACCACCGGCCTGGAGATAAAATTCTCCATCCGCCACTGCATCGCCATGGCCATGAGCGACATGGATACGGGCGACCGCGCCGTCTACACGGACGAGGTTGCCAATCAGGCGGACCTCACGGAATTGCGCCGCAAGGTCGATCTGGAAGACAAGATCCACAACAACCGCCATGCGGCGGAAGTGGTGATCAACCTCAACGACGGCACCTCTCTGGTGCAGTTCTTTGACGTCGGCGCACCGGCCGATGACGTTGACGCCCAGGAAGCCCGCCTGACCGACAAGTTTTTGCGCCTGGCGGAGCCGGTGATCGGTGCCGAGCGTGCCGCTGAAACCATCGCGTTGGTTCAGGGGCTTGATCAGGCCGATGACATCAAAGCGCTGATGACCGCCGTTGATTAAACCTTTGGGAGGTGGCCCGGCGATCGGGTCCATCGGTCCACGAGGCGCCAACCGGGTGTTGTTGTACCCATAACAATTCAGGGCTTGCCCCGGCACGTCGGCTGGGAAACAGTGCCGCCATGATGGCGCACCCCGACCCCTCAGACCTTATTGATGGCTCTTACGCGTGGTACCGGCTGGCCGTTTCGCTCGGCCTGAGCACGGTCGGCGGCGTCGCACTTTGGTCATCCGTGGTTGTCTTGCCGGCCATCGAAGTGGAATTCGCCATCGACCGGGGCAGCGCCTCGGTTCCTTATCTTGCGACCATGGCCGGATTTGCGGCGGGCGGTATTTTCATGGGCCGCTTGGCCGACCGTTTCGGCGTCACCATCCCCTTGCTGGTCGGCACGATCATGCTCGGTATTGGCTACCTGCTTGCCTCTCAAGCGGCGAACCTATGGCAGTTTGTCCTCGTTCAGGCCGTGTTCATCGGCATGTTTGGCGGATCGGCGTTTTTGGGCCCGTTGGTCGCCGATGTGTCGCACTGGTTTCTTAAGCGCCGCGGCATTGCCGTCGCCATCGTTGCCAGCGGCAACTATCTATCCGGCGCCTTCTGGCCGCCGATCATGCAATACGGCATCGAGGAGTTCGGTTGGCGCCAGGCTCACGTTGGCATCGGCATTGCCTGCATTATCGTGATGGTACCGCTGGCGCTTATCCTGCGCCGCCGCCCGCCGGCGACCGACAGCGCCGCCGGATCGGTCGCCCCCAGCGCGGCGCGTGCGCTCAGCGTATCGCCGCGCGCCTTGCAGGTGCTGTTGGTGATTGCCGGAATTTCGTGCTGCATCGCCATGTCCATGCCGCAGGTCCACATCGTCGCCTATTGCGGGGATTTGGGTTACGGCGCCGCCAGAGGCGCCGAAATGCTGTCGCTGATGCTGGGCTTCGGCGTTGTCAGCCGGGTCGGGTCGGGGGTCATCGCCGACAAAATTGGCGGCCTGGCCACCTTGATGCTGGGCACGACGTTGCAGTGCATGGCGCTGTTCCTGTTCCTGCCCTTCGACGGCCTGGCGTCCCTATACTTGGTGTCGGCCATGTTTGGCCTGTCGCAAGGCGGCATCGTGCCCAGTTACGCGCTCATTGTCCGCGATTACTTCCCGGCCCGCGAGGCGGCGACCCGTGTCAGCCTGGTCTTGATGATGACCGTTGCCGGGATGGCCATCGGCGGCTGGATGTCGGGGGAAATTCAAGCCATTACCGGGTCATACGACGCGGCATTCCTGAACGGCATCGCCTTTAACCTTGTCAACCTGTCGATTGTCGGCTGGCTGATGATCGGCCGCATGCGGGCCCAAGGCAAAATCGCCTAGGCGTTCAATTCGGCCCGCATGGATGCCGCCAGTTCGATGTTTGCATCGTGATCGCCGACAAAGCGCAGGCAGAAATGGCTGACGCCGGCATCAACGAAGCCCTGCAGCCATTTCATGGCCGCCGCGCGCGTACCGGCAAAGGTGCCCTGATACTTGCGCAGTTTATCCGCCGGTTGATTGTAGTAGGTCTCAAGATAGGTGTTGATCCGCGTGTTGGCCTCACCCGCATCGGCGCCGACGGCCAGGGTCAGATAGGCGGAACCGGTGATCTGGCCGGGATCGCGCCCGGCGGCGCGCGCGTGCCCGGCAATCTCCGACCAGCCCTTCGCAAACACGTCGCTGTCGTCCGGCCCCGACGGCATCCAGCCGTCCCAATACCGTCCGGCCCGCTTGAGGGCGGCATCAACGCCGCCGCCGCCCCACAACGGCGGCCCGCCGGCGCGGTAGGGTTTCGGCCCCAGCACGGCCCCTTGCATCTGCCAGCGGCCGTCCCAGTCGACGGGCTCACCGGTCCACAGCGCCTTGCAGAGCCGCATGCCTTCCAACAAGGTACCGATGCGTTTCTCAAAAGGCACGCCGGCGGCCTGAATTTCGGCGCGGTTCGCCGGAAGGTCATGACCAACACCAAGGCCCAGAATGATCCGGCCCTCGCTGACCTGATCCAAGGTCGCCACCTGTTGCGCCATGACAACGGGATTGCGCAGCATCGGCAGCAGCACGGCCGTGCCGATCTCAACCTTTTCCGTTCGCGCCGCGATGGCGCTCATCAAGGTCAACGGTTCGTGGCGCGGCTTGGCCAGCAATGAGTCGCCCAGCCAAACTGAGTCCAGGCCCTCGGCTTCGCATTTCTCGGCCCAGGCCAGAATAGGCCCGGTTTCGTGCACATCGGCCATCACCCGTTCGCGGGTCGGCAGCAGGTAGCCCACTTTGATCGTCATGCTCAATCCTCCTTGGTGCCCGCGCTGGCTTGGTAGGACACGGGTTCGAGACCGCCCTGGCCGGCCAGATTGGTCTCCATGCCTGGAGAAATATCCGTGTTCTGTGCGGCCACCGCAACCCAAGCCGTTTCACGCCGCTCGACGACGAAAATCATCATGCCGGCGCGGTCGCCGGTCGTCTCGTCATTCAGGCCGCGTTGTCCGTGCATCGTCCAGCGCACGTGCACCGTAGCCACATCGGGGCGGATGTATTTCACTTCCAGGCGCTTAAGGGAAATCTCGGTATCACGGAAATAGCGTTCCAGGGCGTAGGCGTGGGCCTTGCGGATGTCCTTGCGCCTGCGCCACCAAAGACCGACCACGTTGACGAAGTCCGCATCCTCGGCGAACAGGCCGGCCAGGGCGTCGGCATCGCCGGCGTTCCAATGTTCGGCAAACAGGCGCGGAATGTCTTCCGGTGTCATGCGTCGCCATCGTCGCGCCGGGGCAGGTCGATAACCCGGCCGGAATCCGTTTTCACATCGAACTTAAAGCCCTTGCGCACTTCGATGTTGCGCAGCATGACGTTCAGCGCCGCCGTATCGAAGGGGTCGATGGAGATGGGTTCGGTGTACTTGTCGCGCAGGCTATGCAGCATTTCCAATTCGTTGGGCATCAACTGGTCCTCAAGGGTTTCCAGTTCGCCCAGAAGACGTTTCACATCGGCATAGTCGGTGAGATTGAACATCGGGCGATCCTTCAAGCTGCGCCTACCAGCATAACGCGTCGCGACAGAGCCGCGAACGGTTTCGTGATTTTTCAATATGGACCCATTCGGCTACGCTTTCCACGGACATTGGTGGATGTCAATTGCAATGGAAATTACATCGGCGATCGACGCCCCGAAGCCTGAGAACATGCCGCCGCTGATGGCCGACGTGTTCGAATTTTGGCAACGCCTTGGCCGCGATGGGCTGGTGCCGGGCTGGTCTGGTTTCCGTCTCGATGAAATGCCGCTACGGGCCTTACCGTGGTGCGCCGTGATGGATGTGCATCTCGACCCGCTTGACTTCATCTATCGTTTTTTCGGAACGGCGCGGCGCCATATGCAGGGCCGGGAGTACACGGGCCAGTCCGTGCGGTCGTTGGAGCCGCAGAAGTTTGCCGACAAGGCGTTTCATGAGCTGCGCACGGTGTATGAACGAAAGGCGCCGTTCCACGTCTCCACGGTTTGGAGCGCCGATGGCGCGCAGAATGCCAATTACGACATTCTGCGGGTGCCGTTTTGCGGCGACGATAATACCGTGACTCAGATTTTGACCCTAACCATCGGCGGCCCGAACTTCCATCGTATATACGAAGCCTACGGTACCCAGGCACCGTTGCTTCGCTCATCGTTCAATATCTAATGGAAGTTCCGGGCGTGGAGGCGCAACGAGCTCACGTCCTCCTCCGTCCCCGCGGTTTCCAGGGTGGCGAGGAGGGGGGTCAAATCCTCCAAACGTTCACTAACCACATGGATAACCTTGCCTTCCTTCTGGATCTCGCCGGTCACACCCATGAGCGCGGCACGCAGCACCGGGCGGCGGAAGGCTTCGAAGATTTTCGGCCAGACGATGATGTTGGCGACCGCCGTCTCGTCTTCCATGGTGGCGAACAGGACGCCCTTGGCGCTGCCGGGGCGCTGGCGGGCCGTCACCAGACCGGCGATGCGGACGCGGCGGCCATGCGGCAGTTTCTCCAGGCAGTCGCTGGCCAGGTAGTTGCGCTCGGCCAGTTCACCCCGCAACAAGGCCAAGGGATGCGCCTTCAGGGAAAGCGCCAGGGCCCGGTAATCATCGGCGACGTGTTCGCCCAAGGGCATGATCGGCAAAATCACGGCGGATTCGGGACGCGGGTCGCTCAGGTGCCGAAACAGGGGCAGGGGCGCGTCGTCCAATCCTTTGACGGCCCACAACGCCTGGCGGCGGTCCAGGCCGATGGAGGTGAAGGCGTCGGCGCGGGCCAGGCGCTCCAGCATGGTCTTGGGAAGCTCCGTGCGGCGCCAAAGATCGGCGGCGGAGGTGTAGGGAGTATCGACGGCGGCATCTTTGCTTAAATTCTCCTCTGCTCCGTCCTTATCACTTCCTCCCCCTTGATGGGGGAAGGAAGAGGCCGGAAGAGATGCAGGAGAAACATATCGCGCTGCCACCAACACCTCCGCGTCCGCCGCCTTGACCCCCTTGATCTGCCGAAACCCCAGACGCAGGGCCACACCGCCGCCGGGCAACGGTTCCAAGGTGCAATCCCAATCGCTGTCGTTGATGTCCGGCGGCCGCACCTCGACGCCGTGTTCGCGGGCGTCGCGGACGATCTGCGCCGGGGCGTAGAACCCCATGGGCTGGCTGTTCAACAAAGCGCAGGCAAAAGCCGCCGGGTAATGGCACTTCAGCCAGGACGAGACGTAGACCAGCAGGGCGAAACTGGCGGCGTGGGATTCCGGAAAGCCGTAATCGGCGAAGCCCTCGATCTGCTTGAAGCAGCGTTCGGCAAAATCCCGCTCATAGCCGTTCTCCTGCATGCCACGGAGGAAGCGTTTCTCGAACTGGTGAATGTCACCCATGCGCCGGAAGGTCGCCAGCGCACGGCGCAGCCCATCCGACTCCTCGGGTGAAAAGCCGGCGGCGACGATGGAGATTTTCATCGCCTGCTCCTGGAACAGCGGGATGCCCAACGTCTTGCCCAAAACCTGGCGCAGCGCATCGGACGGAAACACCACCGCTTCCTTGCCGTCGCGGCGGCGCAAATAAGGATGCACCATGTCGCCTTGAATGGGCCCGGGGCGGACGATTGCCACCTCGATCACCAGATCATAGAACTTCCGCGGCTTGAGGCGCGGCAGCATGCTCATCTGGGCCCGGCTTTCGACCTGGAAAACGCCGACGGAATCGGCATTGCACAGCATGTCGTAAACGGCCGGATCCTCAGCAGGAATGGTTGCCAACGTCAAAGGCCGGCCGTGGTGCGTATCCAACAGCGCGAAACACTTCTCGATGCAGGTCAGCATGCCGAGCGCCAGGATATCGACCTTCAAGATACCCAGCGCGTCCAGGTCATCCTTGTCCCATTCAATCACCGTGCGTTCATCCATGGCGGCGTTGGCGATCGGCACCATCTCTTCCAATAGGCCATGGGTCATCACCATGCCGCCGGAATGCTGTGACAGATGCCGGGGAAAACCGCGCAGGATACCGGCCAGGGTCATAATCCGGCGCACCATGGGATCGGCCGGATCGAGCCCGGCGTCGTGAATCTCCTTCGGTCCCACGTCCTCCCAAGAGCGCCGCCAACCGGCTTCTTGAAGCGCGATGATGGTGTCTTCGGAAACGCCCATGGCCTTGGCGACCTCGCGGATGGCGCTTTTCGTCCGATAGGTGATGACCGTCGCCGTCATGGCGGCCCGCTCACGGCCGTATTTCTCGTAGATGTACTGAATCACCTCTTCGCGCCGGCCGTTCTCGAAATCCACATCGATGTCGGGCGGCTCGCCGCGTTCGGCACTGATGAAGCGTTCGAACAGCAAATCCAGGCGCGCCGGGTCGACCGCCGTGATTCCCAGACAGTAACAAACGGCGGAATTGGCGGCCGAGCCGCGCCCCTGGCACAGAATACCGCGGCCGTTGGCGAATTCGACGATGTCGTGGACGGTCAGGAAGTAGGGCGCGAACTTCAATTCGCCGATAAGCGTAAGTTCATGATCCAATTGGTCGCGCACCTTCTGGGGAATACCCTCGGGATAGCGCCCGGCGGCACCTTTCCAGGTCGTATTCACTAAATGTTCCTGTGGCGTCCAGCCCTCGGGGACAGGATCAACGGGATAATCATAGCGCAGCTCATCCAGATTGAAGGTGCAGGCCTCAACCACCTTCAGCGTATTGGCAATGGCGTCGGGATAATCAGCGAACAGGCGCGCCATCTCATCGGCCGGCTTCAAATGACGCTCACCATTGGCATGCAGCCGGTAGCCGGCTTGATGGATGGTGCAGCCCTCGCGGATGCAACTCAACACGTCCTGCAATGCGCGGCGGCCCAACGCATGGGCGTGCACGTCGTTGGCTGCCAGCAACGGCACGCCAAGCCCGGCGAGGGCTTTCAGGCGCGGTCCGTCAAGTCCGGAATATTGATAAGATGCAACAAGATAGAGCTCTTCTTTAAAGTTTTTTTTAAATTTACTCAAGGCTCCAACGAAGGCCTCATCAAACACGTCCGGCACCACCACGGCAATGACCTGTCCGGCGCCGCCGGCGAACAGCCCGCCGCCATTTGCAGCACCGTCCAGAATATCGTCCAGGAAGATTTCGCATTCGCCCTTGGGCACCCGGCGCTTGCCCAGGGTCAACAGCCGCGTCAGGCGTCCATAGGCGGCCCGGTCGGTGGGGTAAACCAGCAGGTCGGGCCCGTCGGCGATCTCCAGATGACAGCCGATCACCAGCCGGATGCCCGCCTGCTTTGCCGCCAGGTGTGCTTTCACCAAGCCCGACACACTGTTGCGGTCGGTAATCGCCACGGCGGCCAGCCCCAGGGCGGCGGCCGTGACCATCAATTCCTCGGGATGCGAGGCGCCGCGCAGGAAGCTGAAGTTCGACGCGGTCTGCAGTTCGGCGTAGGGGGTGGTCATGAAAGGTCGTTCAATTTTGAGAGGCCATCTTTCAGATAGACCGCCAGATCCGCAACGTAAGTCAAATGCCTAGTGTCTGCAGAATGACCAGCGATCCAATTTCTTGCATCATGATGCAACCTTACAAATGTATTTTCCTTTGATTTAAGTTCGCGGCCATACCAACTCAGAGCCAAAATGTCAGCCCGTTCGAACTCGCCCAAATTCTCGACAAGTCTGCACAGTTTGTGATAGGAGGGAGAATTGAAAACTGGGTCCATATCTCCAGGATTGAATATTGTTAACTCGCCATCTGCCAATTCCCTGGCAACATGCATTCGCACGTCCTTAAGGAATTCTGACGCACGAATGATCTCTAAGATAACCGCCTCAGAAACTGTCAACAGATCAACGGCAGCCGCCTCCAAATTCTCGGCAATAGCGAGATGACACGTAAATCGGGACCATTCCGTTTGGCGGAACTTTTTCAGTAACTTCTCGTCTGCGGTCACCAGAATCCCGCCCGTTGCTTCCGCACAAGCAACGTAGATACAGTCGTAAAATTTATGCCCGGACGATACGGCAATCTGAAATGCCCGATTCAGGAGATCACGCGACGGATGCAAGACGTCGATATAGTTCGGCGCCTTTTGAACAATATTGCTTGCTTGCTGAAGGCTGATCTCGTTCAGGCGATGTTTCCGCTGTGCGGCATTGGCGACTTCATTTAGCACGAAATCCGGCGCCTCAAGATTACCCTGATGTGTAACCAGCAATTGGCGGGCCTCGGCGTGGAGAAGCTCCTTATCGACGAACCATTTGATAACCACATTCGCATCAACAATGAGGATCAACGGTCACGATCCTCCCTGATCAACAGCGTGCTATCGGTTTGCGGTACATCGGGCGTCATCGCGGCAATGCGGTCGGCTTGAGCGACAAGATCAGTCCGGCGGCGGCGACGGTTCGCTTGCTCCGTGAACATCTGCCTCAATTCCGCTTCAAGAGAACGGTTGTTCTGTTTCGCTTGTATCTTTAGTTCCTCAAACACATCATCTTCAATATTGCGAACGGTGACACTGCGCATTTGATCCTCCTGATATCATTTTGATTGTATTATGATATCATAATGATTGCATTTTGTCTCATGGAAAGAATCCATGCATATACCAGTGCACCACCTTGTCCGGTCGGTAGAGGCCTTCGCGGTAGACCCAGAAGCGCGCGCCGTCCTCGTCTTCGATGCGGTAGTAGTCGCGGGCGTCCATTTCGCCTGAGAACAGCTGGCTGGGGTCCTCGCGCCACCATTCCGGCGCGATGCGTTCGGGGCCGTCGGCGCGGGCCACCCGATAGGACCGCCGCCGCCAGCGAAATAAAACCGGCGGATGGTCGGGCACCGGCGCCATCACCTGGATCGGTTCGGGGGCCGGCAGCAGGCGCAGGGGGCGAGGCGCTTTCGGGCCGCCGTCAGGTTCTTCTTGTGTACAAGGCTCAGAGGTCGGCACCGCGGCAGCGGCATGTTCCGGCAAATGACGTGCCTGGCGTTTCAGGCGCAGCACCCGCGCCGCGCCCAGGCGGTTGCCCAACCGGTCGAGAAGATAATCCAGGTTCTCGCCGGTTTCTCCATCTTCACCATCGAAAGGCGCCTGGGTGGGCGTCAGACGGTCCGTCTTGTCGGCGGCCAGAACCGCCACGTCGATGCCGTATTCGGGCTCAAAGGTCTCCAGTTTCTCCCGGAACAGGCGCGCCAGATGCACCGGATCGCGCACCGGGCGGCCGGTGCCGACGCTCAGTTCGGCGACGGTGCCGTCGGTGCGGTAGCCCATCAGGGTCACCGCGCGCGCGCCCTCGTGGGCGTCGGCCAGTTGCGCGCACAAAACGTCGAGCAGCTTATCAAGCACCGCGTCGATGCCACCCCGGTGCGCAATGGGCTCAGCAAACGACAGGCGCGCCCGGCAGACCGGCACGGCGCGCCTGGGCGTGATGGTTTCCGGGCGTTTGCCGTGGGCCTGATCCAGGCGTTCCAGCAGGCCTGAGCCGAAGCGCGCCGCCAGGGGCCCGCGGGCGACGCCGGTGAGATCACCGACGGCCCTGAGGCCCATGCGGTGCAGGCCTTCAACGGCCGCCGCCGGCAGCCGCAGCGCGGCGACGGGCAGGCCGGCCAGGGCTGTCCCTTGAGCGCCCGGCGCCACCGTTTCCTGATCGCGATCACCAAACCGGGCCACTGCCCAGGCGGCCCCGGGGGTATCGGCGACGGCCAGGCGGTGGGCATAACCAAGGTGCTTCAGATAGGCGCGGAGATCATCCAGCAGCGCCGTTTCGCCGCCGAACAGGTGCCCGCAGCCGCTGATGTCCAACCACAGACCGGCGCCGCCGGCCAGTTCCGTACCATCCGCGGCGACCCAGGGCGTGAACCGCCCGCAACTGTCGGCCAAGGCTTCCACGGCCCGGCGGTCGCCGGCCGGGTCCGCCTCGGGGCTGTCCAGGCCGGGCACCAGGGCGCGGGCGTCGGCCAAGGCCAGGCCGGGACGCAGGTTCAACGCCGCCGCCGCATCATTGACCGCCGCCAAGGTCCAGCCGCCGCGCTCGGCGGTCACCGTCACCAAGGGCTTAGACCGCAAGCCGTTGGAGGTCTGTAAATTCCGGTCCAGCCGCTGCAAGCGGATGATCCGGTCCGTGGCGAAGCGGGTCAACCAGACGGAGACGACCCGGCGCGCCGGCGGACCCGGTGTGCCCGGCGAAGAGTCCGAAGTTGTCGTTGGCATGATCCTCCCATGATTTCACTTTTTGTTCTATTTTTTGTTGCCCTGACCATTCCACCAGCCACGCCCCGGCCGCACCGCCCCGGCAGCGCAACAGATCCAATTGCCAGCGGCTGGGGCCGGGCCAGGACGTCCCGCCGCCGGCAGAGGCGGCAGGGCTGGCCGCCGCACTGATGCGCCAATGGGTCATGCTGGTGCCCATGCTTGACGCCGCGCCGCGGCCGTCCATATCACCCGTCAACAGCAGGGCCGTGGTGCCGCCGGTCTCGGCGGCCAATTGCAGGCGCCGCAAGGCTGTCGGCGAGGGGGTCTTGGGCTCGCCCAGGACGGCGGCCACCGCGCCCGAGCGCAAACCCTCCTCCATGGCCCACAGCAAATCGCGTTCTTTCGCCACATTAACCATGATCAAGTTATGAGCGCCGAGCCCGAAGGCCGCCAAGCCCGGCGCATACAAATCCTGACCGCGCCGGCACCACAGCACCGTGTCCTTCGGCCCGCTCTGCACCGCCCGGCCAAGCAGAGCAGCGGCAAACCCGATCGCCGGCGTCAGACTTTTCGCGCCGCTGATGGCATGCAGCGACGCCGGCGCCAACCCGCCCCAGGGCAACCGCGCGTCGATCTCCGGCACGCCGAGCTTGAGCGCTTCGCCCGGCGACGCCTTGGCCAGCGCGGGCCGTTCCAAGCGGTCTATTTTATGCTGCAAGTCAGCGAACGTGGAGAGCGAAGCCGGCTGTTGCCGACCGGCAGGGTCGGGCATAGTCATCTATTTGTCCTTCTAATGATCTCTTTATGTTCTTATCATGTTCTATATTGATTACCAGCCAATGTCAAGGAAACGGCATTCGTGCGGAGAGGCGGATTTCTTCGTCACCGGAATTGACTTTCAGACTTTCAGCAATTGCCGCCTCGGCGTACCCTGCGCCACGGGGAGAACGTTCGCGAAGACAGAGGCAGCGAAACCGCATGCGCATTGCCACCCGACTACCGATGATCGTCGTTGGCGCCGCGGTTATCGCGGCAACGGCCGTTGGCTGGTTCTCCTATTACACGGCGGCAAAAGAGCTGCGTGCCGCCGCGGCCATGGAACTGGTGGCGCTGCGGGGCTCGCGCCATGCGGCCATCACACAGTATTTCAAATCGATCGAAGAAGACCTGGAACTGATCGCCGAGAGCCCCCAGATAATCGCTTCACTGGTCGAATTTACAGCGGTTTTCGGCGACTTCGATCAAGCCGATCGCGGCGCCGTCGAAACACGGCTACGGACGGTTTTCACGCCCGAGCATACGCACGGAAACCGCCGGCAACTGCAGCGGGCGGCGGCGCCGAAAATCGCCGCGTACGCCAATGTTCACAACCGCCATCACGTCTGGAACAGCCTCGCCCTGAAGCTGAAGGGTTATTATGATTTGTTCCTGATCACGCCGCGCGGCGACGTCGTCTATACGGTCTTCAAGAAAACGGACTTCGCATCGAATGTCCTCACCGGGACTTGGCGCGACACCGGCTTGGCAAAAGTCTTCCGCCGGGCCATCGACCAGCCTGACGACAAACGCCACACCTTCGTCGATTTCACCGCCTACGAACCCAGCGACAACGCGCCGGCGGCGTTCATCGCCCGCAAAATCGTTCACCGGGGCCGGCCCATCGGCGTGCTGGCCCTGCAGATGCCCATCGACCGTATCGATCAGGTCATGCAGGTAACGTCGGGCATGGGGGAGACCGGTGAAACCTATCTGGTCGGCCCCGACCAATTGATGCGGTCCAGTTCTCGATTTTCGAAGACCTCGACGATCCTCAAACAGAAGGTTACGGGCGCCACAGCCGCTGCGGCACTGGCCGGCAAAACAGGCGTAAGGATGGTCGAAGACTACCGCGGCGTACCGGTTCTGTCGGCTTACCAACCGTTCGGTATTTATGGCACCCGCTGGGCCGTCATGGCCGAGAAGGACATGGCCGAAATCCTGGCCCCGGTGCATGCCATGGGGAAAACCCTGTCGATCATCGGCCTGCTGTTAACCGTTGCGATCGCCGTCGGCGGATTGCTGGTATCCCTATCCGTGACCAAGCCATTGGCGGCTATCCATAAAGCCTTCGTCCGGTTCGGGGAAACCCGCCAAGTCGCTGAAATTGGCGGATTGGACCGCGGTGACGAGATCGGCGACATGGCCCGCGCCTTCGAGGCGCTGGCCAGCGACATCTCGAGCTACCTGGAAGAACGAAAAGAATCCGAAGGCAAGCTGCGCGAGGCCTACGAATTGATGGTCCGCAACGAGAACTTGCTGCAACTGGCCAAGGACACGATCACCGACGGCCTGATTGTCATCGATGCCGATATGCGATTCGATCTGGTCAACGAACGTTACGCCCAATTGATGGGGGTGCCCAGAGATCTAGCCAGCGAGGGCGCCTCGGTGCACGAACTGGTCGCCCATTTGGCCGCCAGTGGCGCGTGGGGCGCCGGCGATCCGGCGGAACTGGCGCAAAAACGCATCGACGCCCTGTCAAACGATGAAGAGGTCATCAGCGAGACCATTACTTCCGAAAACCGTATTCTGGAAACCCGCAAGGCGCCGCGCGACGGCGGCGGCGCCGTCGCCCTGATCACCGACATCACGGAGCGGAAGAAATCCGAACGGATCATCGCCGAGGCCATGGCGCTGATCCACGAAAGTCTCCAGTATGCCAGCCGCATTCAACGCTCGGTGCTGCCGACAGCGGCCGAAATGGCCGACGTCTTCGAGGATTATTTTGTCATATGGGAACCCAAAGAGTTGGTTGGTGGCGATATTTATCTGGTCCGCAAATGCGAAGGCCAGAGCTTGCTACTGGTTGCCGACTGCACGGGCCACGGCGTGCCCGGCGCCTTCATGACGATGATCGCGACCGGGGCGCTTGATCAAGCAATCATCGAGAACCCGGACGGCAACCCCGCCGTGTTGCTCAATCGCGTCAATCAGCTGGTCAAGGAGACGCTTGGCCAACACGAAGATGCCGATGGCGAATCGGACGACGGATTCGAATGTGGTCTTTGCTTGGTCGAACCGGCGACCGGCGAGATGACTTATGCCGGTGCCCGCTTCGAACTGTGGCGCGTCCTGAACGGTGAAATTGAGGTCATCAAGGGCGATCGGTGCGGCATCGGCTACCGGCGCACGCCGGTTGACCAACCGTTTACCAACCATTCCATCGCATTCGACGCGAACGCCATGTATTACCTGTTCTCTGACGGCATGATCGATCAAATCGGCGGGGCGAAGAGACTTTCTTTCGGCAAACGCCGGCTGAAATCAAGCCTTCTCGATTACTATCGCATGGCATTGAATCACCAGGAACCCAGATTGAAACGGGAGTTCGAGGACTATCAACACAACGAGGAGCGCCGCGACGACATTACACTGCTCGGATTCGTACCCGGCCGCACCGGCCACTGAGCGACATTTGCCGCGGTCAGGCCGGCGGCCAATCGCCAGCGAAAGGCGCTTCCAGCGCCCGTTCCACCAACTCCAGATGATCCTGCCCGTAAAACATATCGCCGCCGACGAAGTAGGTGGGCGAGCCGAAGACGGAGCGCGTGATGGCTTCCGCCGTGTTGGCTTCATAGATGGCCTGGATGGCCGGCGTCAGGGCGGCGGCGAGCAGAGGGGCGGGGTCGAGGCCGGCGCTTTCCGTGAGCTTCGCCAAGGTGGCTTCGTCGGCGAGATCGGAATCGTCGCGCCAGTGGGACTGAAACAACGCGTGGACCAAGGCGTCGACGCTGTGACCGGCTTCCACGGCGGCGATAACCAAACCGCTGGACAGGGCCAGGGGGTTGTCGTGGCGGGTCGGGCGGTCATCGATGATCGCGACACCCCGGTATTCAGCCCAGCGTATGATCTCGCGGCCGGAGAAATAGGCGCGCCGGGCGTCGGTCAGGCCGTTAATGGGGCCGGGGGCCGAGGCCGGCCCGGCGGCGGTGATCACCGGTCGCCAGTCGAAAGGACGGTGGATGATTTTGGCGCCTTTTGCCCGGGCGATCTCCATGAACATCGCTGATCCGATGTAGGCGTAGGCGGAAAAGGTCGCGTAGAAGTATTCGATTTCAATCGTATGTTCAGACTCAGACACGTCGTTGTTTCCTTCCAGAGGGGCGGCGTTTTTTCGACGTTCGGCCCGACCAAAGCGCGAAGAACCGCTCCAAACCCAGACCGTCCACATCGATCCCCGGCGGGCGACCCGAGATCATGTTGGCGATCACACTGGCCGAGCCACACGCCATGGTCCAGCCCAGCGTGCCGTGGCCGGTGTTGACGAACAGGTTGTCGATCCGCGTGCGGCCGATGATCGGCACGCTGTCCGGCGTTTGCGGCCGCAGGCCGGCCCAGCCCTCGCCGGCGGCCGTGTCCAGGGCGCCCGGAAACAACGACCCGGCGGCATCGCGCAGGATTTGCGCGCGCGGGCGTTCCACATAGGTGTCATAGCCG
>CAZQPC010000025.1:0-26244 GCA_964595005.1 uncultured Magnetovibrio sp. | reverse complement strand
CTCGACGGCCAAGCTTAAACCCATGGCATAACCCAGTTTGCGCTGATGCGCCCATGCCGACCATCCGCCAGTTGGCGCACGTCGAACGCCAAATTCCGCCTGATCGCGCATCAACAAGACATAGCCGACCATGCCCAGTGCCAGCACCCAGCGCGCCGCCGTCGTCCCCCAGGCCGCCCCCTCGGCACCCATGGCCGGTATGTGACCCGCGCCTTCCACCAAAATCAGGGTGAGGACCAGATTGACCACATTGGCAGCGATGATGAAGACGGCGCCCGGCAACGCCCGGCCAATGCCTTCAAGGAAGAAGCTGGTCGCCAAAAATACCAGATGCGCCGGTAGGCCCCAGCCGAGAACTTCGACAACGCGTCCGCCTTCGTGGGCCAGACCCGAGGTCTGCCCCGTCAACGTCAGAAGGAATTCACCGAACACACAGATTGCCGAACCCATGATCCCCAGAGCCAAGGCATAGTTCACGGACCGGCGCCATACGACCCCGGCTTCTGTCAGGCGCCCGGCGCCGAAATGATTGGCGCTCAGCACCAAAGTCCCCAGGATCAATCCTAACGATGTGACGACGATCGGCTGGATTAAGGACATGCCGATGGACAGATAGCCTAATTCCAGGGCGCTGTAGCGGCCGACGATCACCATATCGACCAACGTCATGACAATAATGCCGGAGCGCGCCAACACGATCAGCGGCGCCAGGCGCAACAATTCGCTCACATGGCGGCGCAGGCGGCGGCGCAGCCAATCGGGGCCGTCGTCGTTGATGGAGGGCGTGACGGGCGGCGTGGGCATGGTATAAAACGAAACTCTGAACTACGGAAAACGGTCCGTGGTATGAGCCTGCCGGAACCAAATGTCCATGCAAAACGGTCAATCTGCGGCAGGTGCAAACCGCGGCCTGCAGGTGTCGAGTGCCGGCATCCCATGGGTGTTGGGCGCGATTTTTCTGTTCGTCTCCATGGACACAATGGTGAAGACGCTTCTTCGCGATGGCTATGACCTGCCACAAGTCGTCTGGGGACGTTATTTCTTCCACGTCTTGTTGATGGCGATCGTTCTGGCACCGCGCCTAAAAAAAGTTGCACAGTCGGGAAACCTCAGGCTGCAGCTTCTCCGCTCAGTCCTCATGCTGGCGACCACGTCCCTGTTTTTTGCGGGCCTTCAGTTCGTCCCCTTGGCCGAGGCCAGCGCCATGATGCTGATCTCACCGCTGATCGTAACAGCACTTGCCGTGCCGTTTTTGAAAGAATCTGTTGGTCCCCGGCGTTGGGCCGGCGTCATCATCGGCCTGGTCGGCGCGTTGATCATCATCCGTCCCGGCTCCGAATTGATGCAGCTAGGCATTCTGTTGCCGGCGATGGCGGCGTGCTGTTACGCAATCTATCAGATCAGCACGCGGCTTCTCTCGCAAGCCGACCCAATTGTCACAACCCTGTTTTATACGGCGCTGGTCGGCGCGGTATTAACCTCTTTGGTGGCGCCGTTCTACTGGACGGACCCGACGCCGTTCGCGTGGGCTTTGATGGTGGCCGCCGGTATCTGCGGCGGCGTCGGGCATTTCGCATTAATCAAGGCGCTGACGCTGAGCCCGGCTTCGGTGATCGCGCCCTACAGTTATATGAACCTCATTTGGGCGACCGCGTTTGGCTACATCATTTTCGCGGAAATACCCGATATCTCGACGATTGGCGGGGCCGCCATTATCACCGCCAGCGGCCTCTATGTTTACCACCGGGAACATCGCCGGAAGGCCATTTAAGCCGGTTTGTTGACGCCGTTCAGCCCTCGGCCTTGTCGATGCGGGCCATGACATCCTCAAGCAGGGGATCGTGTTCGTCCAGCTTGGCCATCTCCGCCAACGTATTCGCCAAATATTCGCGGCACTTGCCGTTCTCACCTTCAGCGCCGCCCATGATCTCGGCCATTCGATCCGCCGGCATGGGGCCCGTGTGTTGGACGTGGCCCTGGCGAATAACAAAGGTCAGGGCCACTTTCTCTTCATTGTTGTCCAACGCCAATGACACCCAGGTCGGCCGATAGACGCCACTGCCCATCTCCCGGCGCCACAGATAATCAAGATCGGCGGCCAAGGTGTCCTTGCGCAGGCTGTAGGCGATGCCGCGGCAAAGCCCTGGGCCCGGCACCAGACAACAGCCCAGCCCAGGCCGCTCAAGTGTGCCGCGGCCCACCGTCGACCAGATTTGGAATTTGCGCTCGTATCCTTGAAGCGTCGCCCCTTGGCGGTCAAAAACGTCGATGCCGGGCCGCCACATGAGCGAGCCGAAACCGAAAATCCAAAATTCGTCCGCATAGGGAGCATCCGCCATGACACGGTCTTGCTCCGCCTGGCGTTCGTCGTCGCTCAACCGCGGCGTCGGCCGGTTTGGCGGTGGGTTCCAGGTCTTCGCGTCCATCACGAAAGGCTTTGTTCCTTGATTTTCAAGAACCGCAGGCCGGGCCAATCTTCTTCCGTCCTGTTCATATGCCAAGCATTGCGGGCCAGGAATACCGGCGAGCCGTCATGGTCTTCGGCCATGGCCGTGCGGTTCTCGTCGCTGAATTTCTTGATCATCACGGGATCATCTGTTTCCACCCAACGGGCCGTATACAACTCCGACGGTTCAAACCGTACAGCGACATCGTATTCCGTCCGAACACGCTCGGCCAACACCTCAAATTGCAAAGCGCCGACGACGCCGACTACCCACTCGCTGCCGATGAACGTCTTCAGGGCACGCGCCGCGCCCTCTTCCGCCAATTGGACCAAGGCCCGGCCGAGATGCTTGGCCTTCATGGGATCATCGGGCCGGACTTTCTGCAGCAATTCAGGGGCGAAACTGGGAATGCCGGTGAATTGCAATTCCTCGCCCTCGGTCAGCGTGTCGCCGATCCGCAGGTTGCCATGGTTGGGGACGCCGATGATATCGCCGGCCCAGGCTTCTTCCGCAAGCTCCCGATCGCGGGCCAGAAACAATACCGGATTGTGCAAATTCAGGGTTTTCCCCGAACGCACATGGCGCATCTTCATGCCGCGCTTGAACTTGCCGGAACACAAACGGACGAAGGCAATGCGGTCCCGGTGCTTGGGGTCCATGTTCGCCTGGATCTTGAAGACGAAGCCGCTGACCTTGTCTTCTTCCGGCGTCACGACGCGGCCGGTGGCCACCTGCGAGCGCGGCGCCGGCGCCCGTGCCGCCAATCCGTCCAACAGGTCTTTAACGCCGAAATTGTTGATGGCGCTGCCGAAATATACAGGTGTCATATGTCCGTCGCGGTAGGCCTGCAGGTCAAAGTCGGGGCACAGGCCGCGGGCCATCTCAACTTCGTCGCGCAATTGGGAAACGGAGCGCGCCGGCAGCAGTTCATCGAGCTTTGGGTCTTCGAGCCCTTCGCAGGTTTCACCCTCATCAGGTTTGCCCTCGCGCGTGCGTTCGATGAGGATCAGCCTGTCGTCGAAGAGGTTGTAGCAACCATGGAAATCCCGGCCCATGCCAATGGGCCAACTGGCCGGAGTCACGTCCAGGGCGAGACTTTGCTCGATTTCGTCAAGAAGATCGAATGAGTCGCGGGCTTCGCGGTCCATTTTGTTGATAAATGTGATGATCGGCACGTTGCGCAAACGGCAGACCTCGAACAATTTCAGCGTTTGCGCTTCAATACCTTTTGCGGCGTCGATGACCATGACAGCGGAATCGACCGCCGTCAGAGTACGGTAGGTGTCCTCGCTGAAATCCTCATGGCCCGGCGTGTCCAACAGATTGAACGTGCGGCCGCCGTATTCATAGGTCATCACGGACGATGTGACGGATATGCCGCGCTCGCGTTCGACCTTCATCCAATCGGAATGGGCACGGCGTTGTTCACCGCGGGCTTTCACGGCGCCGGCCTGTTGGATCGCACCACCGAACAGCAATAGCTTCTCCGTCAGCGTCGTTTTACCGGCATCCGGGTGGGAAATGATGGCAAAGGTGCGCCGCGCGTCAACTGCGTCACTCAAGGTACTCAAGTATTTTCTCCGATTGGCCGGCTGTTTCCGCGCCGAGGAATGGACGGAAATTTAGTGATTTCCTCGTCAATAGCCAACGTTTTCCGCTCCATCATCTGCGCAATTATCTTGCCATTGCCATATGGGTCAATTCGCGTGATATTCAAATTACGGGAAATTGAGGCCTCGACGACGTTATTGGGGAGACCACCATGGGGATACCAAAAGCAGACCGGAAAAGCTCTGACCGGCGGGACAGCGACCGCCGCGACGACGAGCGGCGTGACGACGAACGGCGTGCCGAAGCGGAACGGAGATCGCGCGAAGAGGCGGTCGAAAATGAACGCCGCGCTCAGTCACGCCGTGAAGAGCAACGGCGTGAGATCCAGGATCAGAACCGCCGCACCGGTCCCCGCCGCGGCGATATTGACCGCCGCGACCTCTAGGCACCGCGGTCTCAGGGGTCAATTAGCCGGCGGCCCTTGCCGGCAAATGGCGCCACCAATATTTTGTATTTAAGGAAAACACCGGCTGATAATGCCGGATTTTATGCTGCTCGACGATCTTCTTGATCTGATTATCAAGAACGAAATAGCGCTTGCGCTTTTTCTTGTCGCGCAATGTCACCATCAATATGGCGTGCCCAACCTTCAGGTTCAGATCCTTGACGGCAACGACACGCAGTTCATGTTCCTTGAAGCCCAAGGCCCGCAGGGACAGGTATTTGACAATGGCGTAGTCTTCGCAATCACCGAACCTGGCCATAAATTCGCCCGGCGTCGCCCAATAGTCCTTGCGTCCCCAATTGTTCTTGTCGGTCACGTACTTGGCTTTGTTCATGCGCGCGTTGACCGCTTTCATCTGAGCATAGCGGCCCTTCTTCTTGATCGACCGAAGGAACTTGGCCCAGTCGCCGTAGTCGCAAATATTGAGACGTTTGGAATCGCAACGAAACTTTCCAAGGCCCTTCTTGCGTTCCTTGACATATCGCGACAACGCGGCGCGCCATTTTTTGAAGGCCTTGAGATTGGAGGATCGCACCTCGACGCTACGAAAAAAGCTTGGCGTCGGTTTTCTCTTCTTGCGTTTTTTCGCCGCCCAGGCATCGCCGTCAACCGCGAAGACCATGAACAGCCCCGCGGCCAGCGAGAACAAGACGAATCGGCGAATCGGTATCCGGCGAAAAAGGCTCACAGCATTGTTCATCAAGGCAATCACATCTCCAAGGGCACCATATTACCACATTGGCGCCAACTATATGTAACGATGCCCAATAATAAGGTTTACAGGGACTTCCGGACAAGAGACACCGTCACACATCACCAACCTTTGATGGCCCGTGTGGATTCCCTCTTGCGTCGTATCACGCAAGCCTTAAGATTCTGGAATCTATATCTTTTTTTGGGAGACCGGCATGGCCCTGTGGCGCAAGCGGGGGGCTGAGGACAGCGACCAACCGAAACCGGCCGAAGCCGGCGATGGGGTCGACACGTCAGCCGAAAGCGGCGAATCGGACGAAGTTTCGCAGGCCAGCGTCAACAAGACGGTGCTGATTGCCGGTGGCGGACTGATCGCCGTCGTCGCCGTTGCCGTGTTTGCGGCGTTTAGTTTTGTCGAATCGGAACGCGCAAGAGAGGTCCAGGCTTGGCAGGTGCGGTTGGGGATCGTCGCGGACAGCCGCTCAGCTTCGATCAACGAATGGGTCGATCAGAATTTCACCCATATCCGGGAACTGGCACAGAATGCATCTCTGCAAGTTTACATGTCGACGCTCACCGGCGGCGGCGGCGCACAAAATGAAGATGACGAAAAAGAACCCGATTTGGGATCCATCGACGAGGACGCCGACAAGGACAGCGAGGAGCCTGAGGAAACCGAAGATGAACCCGAGGAAGAAACGGACGACGGGGCGTCGGCTTCGTATCTTCGAAACCTGCTCATTGCGACCGCTGAACGGACCGGCTTCAAAGCACCGCCGCCGGTCGGTGAAGTTTCAGCCAATGTCGAGCGCCCCGGCGTTGCTGGCCTCGGCCTGGTAGATAAAAACGGACAAGCCATTGTCAGCACGCCCGACATGCCGCCCATGTCGGGGAAAATCCGCGCCGCCGTTGCCAAGGCGCTTGATGGCGAACCCGCGGTCATCGACTTGTATCTGGGTGCCGGCGGTGATCCGACCATGGGGTTCGTGCTGCCGGTCTTCGGCGTCCAGGATGACCAGGAAGGCGCCAAGGGGATTGGTGCCGTCGTCGGTTTGCGCATGGTTGGCAAGGATTTATGGGATCGCCTCAAGCAACCCGGAGAGACAGCGAAAACCGCCGAGACCTACATTGTTCGCAACAACCAGGGGCAGGTCGAATACCTCTCGCCGCTCTCTGACGGCACGCCGCCAATGAAGCGGCGACTGGCCAGTGACACCCCGGAACTGGCCGCCGGCTATGCCCTGGGCAAACCAGGCGGCTTCGGCGTCAAACGGGACTACGCCGGCACGGACGTATTATCCGCGTCGCGTCGCGTCTCTCAACTCCGCTGGGTCTTGATCCGCAAGGTCACCCGCGACGAAGCGTTGGCGGAAACGGACACCCGACTGACGACAATCCTCGGCGTCTTCATCTCGATGATCGTCATCGTCACCCTTGCCATACTATTCGTCTGGAAAAAAGGCGCGTCGTTCCGCGCCACGCAAGCCTTGCACGAAGCCCAAGTTGCCCTTGAGCGCTTCACGAACATGTCGAAGTTCATGCAAGTCGTCACCAATAACCAGCCCAACATGATCGTTGCCGTCGATGAATCGACCCAATTCACGTTCGCCAACGCGCCGGTGACGGAAGGTACGGACATGGAACCGCCCGACCTGATGGGTAAGACCATGGCCAGCGTTTGGGGCCCGATCCGGGCGCAGTCCTACGCCGATGTCAACAAACGCGTCATCAATAACTTTGAAAATGAAGTGGCGACCCATCAATTTGGCGACCCCGAAATCGAAGACCCGGAAGATGACGACCGGTTCGAGGTCATCCGGTCCTATCACGTGCCGCTTCGCGGTGACCGGGATTTCCCGCCGGCGGCGCTGATGATCCTCAGCGACATCACCGAACTGACCCACGAAAAACGCCGCGGCGAGCGCATGATGAATGAGCTTATCGACACCCTGATTACCGTTGTCGACCGCCGCGATCCGTTTTCCGCCAACCATTCGACCCGTGTGGGCGAGGTTTCCCGCGCCATCGCCGAGGAAATGGGGCTTGGGGACATGGAGATCAAGACGGTGGAAACGGCCGGCAAGCTGATGAACGTCGGCAAAATTTTTATTCCACCAGACGTGCTGACCAAAACCAGCGACCTGTCATCCGAGGAACGCGCCATGGTCGCCAATGCCTATTTGACCTCCGTCGACCTGCTGGAAAATGTCACCTTTGAAGGGCCCGTGGTTGAAACCATCCGGCAACTGGGCGAAACCTGGGACGGCAATGGCCCCTTGGGCCTTAAGGATGAAGAGATCCTTCTCACGTCGCGCATTCTGGCCGTCGCCAATACGTTCGTCGGCATGATCAGCCCGCGCGCCTACCGCGCCGCCATGCCGTTTCGCAAGGCAGCCGACATTCTGACGTCTGAATCGGATACCAAATTTGACCGCCGGCCTGTTTCCGGCCTGGTCAATTATTTGGAAAACCGTGGCGGCATGCGCCGTTGGGCTCATTTCCGTGAGAAGCCCGGCGATACGGACTTGGCGGCCGAATGAGTATTTGCCCAATTTTCTGACAAATTCAGAACAGGGGAAATACCAACGGCGGCATTTTTCAAAATGCCGCCGCCGATTAAGCCGAAATTTCGGGTAGGGCTATTCCATATTGTCGATGGTGATACTGACCTTGCCGTCATCTTCGCTGACTGAATAGCCGGCGCCGTCATCGGAATTGATATCGTCCATGCTGACACCTTCAAGCGTCACCGAGGTGTCATCGACGCCTTGGAAGGACACGACCACGTCACCTTCGTCGTTTTCCGCCAGCACCAGGTCGTCGAGATTGAACTCCTGACCTTCGAAGACCAAGGTGTCCTGTTCGAAGATATCGGTGATGATGTCGTTACCGCTTTCCGCGTCGAAGATGAAAGTGTCCTGACCGCTACCGCCTGTCAGAATATCATCGCCGGCACCACCAACGATGAGATCATCATGTTTGCCGCCGTCAATCGTATCGGCGCCGGCACCACCATAGAGTTCATCGGCTCCGTCGCCGCCATCGACGTCATCGTCACCCGCCCCGGCATCAACGATGTCATTGCCCTTCTTGGCGTCAATCTCATCATCGCCGGCGCCACCAACAAGATTATTGGCGCTATTGTTTCCGTCGATGTCTTGATCGTCCAAAGGACCATCCAGGACGTCAACACCAACGCTTTCCGCGTGGGTCGCCGTGTCGCCCGTATCGGCTTCCGTCGATACGGCGGTGACGGTGATGCTGAAATCCGTGCTGACGTCCGAGGGCACGAACATGTTGAGCCCGCCGAGATCGTCAGGCGACAGGGCCCAGGTTCCGTCGCCGTTATCCGTTCCCGCCGAAAGTTCGACGCCGTCGGGGATGCCGTTCACGGTGATTGCCAAGGTTTCTGAGCCATCCGTATCCGTCAGCGCCGCGGCGATAGACAGGGCGTAGACGGCACCGACGGCAACGTCACCCCCTTCGCCGCCTTCTCCACCCTCGCCGCCTTCGCCGCCTTCACCACCACTGGGCTCGAAACCGTAAGAAGACATTTCGTCGTCGCTAACGACGACGCCGTCGCTGATGGCGACGTCGACAGTCGGTGTATCCGCAACACCTTCCACGCTAACCGTGAAGTCCTCGGCGACGGTGTAGGAATCACCGTCATCCTCAGTCGTCGTGACGCTAAGGGTGAGATTGATGTCACCGGAGAAGTCGTCCGGCGGCAGAATGCACACCTCAGGGAGTTCCGTCGCCGTTGCCGACCATGTGCCGCCGCCCAGGTCGGTTCCCGGATTGAGAACAGCACCTTCGGGCACGCCGGAGATCGTGATGGAAAGTGTCTCGGAACCATCGGCATCTTCGGAAGCCGCGCTATCGAGATGCAATTGAATCCAGTGATCCTCACTGCCCGTTTCGTCTTGCGCCGTGGCGCCGGCCGCATCCGCTACGCCGGCGACGGAAACGCCTAAAGTTGCCGTTTGCGTCGCCGTGTCACCGGACGAAGACTCCGTCGAAGTTGCCGTGACCGTCAAATTGAAATCGACATTGGAATTCGTCGGCGGCGTCACACTCAGGCCATCCAATTGATCCGGCAGCAACGACCATGAACCGTCACCATTATCCGTGCCGGCGCTCAAGCTTGCGCCCGCCGGTACGCCACTGACGACGATCGATAAGGTCTCGGAGCCGTCCGTATCCGTCAGCGCCGCATCGATATCCAGGGATATCGCCGTATCCTCGGCACCCGACGCCGCAGAGACGTCAAGAGTTGGGTCGGATGCAACCGTATCGGTTTCAAGATTGACAACGGTGCTTACAGTCGCCGTATCACCGTCATTTTCGGTCGTCGTCGCAGAAACCGTCAAATCGAAGGATTCCGTGTCGGCCGGAACCTGAACGGACAGGCCGCCCAGATCACCGGGCTCCAACGTCCATGTGCCGTCGCCATTGTCACTCCCTGCGGACAGTGTCGCACCGTCGGGAAGCCCGCCAACGGAAATGGACAAAGTTTCCGACCCGTCGGTATCGACAAGACTGGTGCTGATATCCAACGGATACTCTGTCAAAACCAGATCATCACTGGCCACACCCGTCTCTGTCATTTCGATGTTGTCGAGACGAATGCCGCGGCCGTAGGCCTGGGCGTCACCGGTGGTCAGGAATTCCAGGTTCATCGGCCCGCCGGTGCCAACGAACGTCACCGTATGAGAAGTCCATTCATTGTCAGCATTGTTGGATCCGTCGGGCGCGAGCGCGCCAATCGTGTCGCCATCAACGCGGACTTCGAAGGCGTTGACATCGGCGTCATATCCCGGTCTTGGCGAGTATTCGAACGTCAGCGTATACGTCGCACCTTCCTCCGTCGGGAAAGACCGGTTGATGCTGGTCGCATCGTCATAATGATCGACAGCATCGTCATTTAGCTCGACGAACACGCCGTCGCCGGATTGACCCTGGTCACCGTTCTCCCAAACTTCAATGGCATCCGAGGTGGTTGACCAGCCATCAACGCTGTCCGTGAAGTCAACGACACCATCCGTCTGGGTATCTTGACCGAAGTTGGATGAAAACACGTTCGTCGGTTCCGGTGTTTCGCCGGGAATGACAATTTCCGTCGGCTCACCGATTGTTGCCGCCAGCGGCGGTGCATCGGCAACGCCGGTAACGGCGACAGGCACCGTCGCCGTCTGCGTCGCGGTATCGCCATTGGCTTCCGTCGCCGTCGCCGTAACACTCAGGTCAAAGTCGACGTTCGAATCACCCGGCGGCGTTACCGTCAATCCGTCCAATTGGCCACCGCTCAACGACCAGGTACCGTCGCCATTATCCGTGCCTGCACTCAAAACCGCGCCCGCCGGCACACCGGCGATGGTGATTGAAAGCGATTCCGACCCGTCCGTGTCCGTCAACGCGGCGCCGATATCAAGATCGATGGCCGTGTCTTCCAATCCGGCGGCGTCACCGGCCTGCAGATCCGGGCCGTCGGCAACCGCTTCAACGGTGACGGTGAAGTCTTGAGTTACCGTTTCCGCATCACCGTCGTCTTCCGTGGCCGTCACGTTCAATGTCAGGTTGATTTCGCCGGCGAAATCGTCCGGCGGCAAAATGCACACCTCTGGCAGTTCCGCCGCCGTCGCCGACCACACGCCACCACCCAAATCGACGCCGGGATTCAGCCGCGCACCATCGGGGACACCGGAAATGTTGATCGACAGGGTTTCGGAACCGTCCGTGTCTTCTGAGACAGCGCTGTCCAGATTCAGCTGGATCCACTGATCTTCGTTGCCGGTTTCATCCTGGGCCGTCGCGCCCGGCGTATCGGCAACCCCGGCAACATCAACGCTTAAGGTCGCCGTCTGTGTCGCCGTGTCACCACTGGACGTTTCTGTCGATGTCGCCGTCACGGTCAAATCGAAATCGACGTTTGAATTCGCTGGCGGTGTGACCGTCAGGCCGTCCAATTGGTTTGGCTCCAGCGTCCACGAACCATCGCCATTGTCGGTGCCGGCACTCAGGCTGGCTCCTTGCGGAACACCGGCGACGGTAATTGACAAGGTTTCCGAACCGTCTGTGTCCGTCAGCGCCGCGTCGATATCCAAGGCAATCGCCGTATCTTCGTCGCCGGCTGCTGCCGAAACCGTCAATTCCGGCGTCTCAGCGGTAACATCGCCATTTTCGACGTTGATGGTCAGCGAAGCCGATGCCGTGTCACCGTCGGCGTCACTCATGGTGTAGGAGAACACGTCCTGGCCTTCATTGACGTCACCCGTGTCGAATTCGATGGAGCGGACAAAGAAGTCGCTTGAATCGTTCGGATTGTTGTCACCGGCCGTATCCGTGGCCGTGAACACCAAGTACTGGAACGGTGCGCCGCCCGTATCGATCTCAACATCGCCAACATTGCTCTGGCCGTCATAATCGACCGTGCTGGCGTCAATGGCCCCTTCACCAACCAAGTTGCCGTCGGCATCGAAGGCCTGCCAATGTCCTTGTTCGCCGCCATCCTCGGCCACAAACAGGTTGGACAACTGCACTGTCGCACTAACGGTTTCCGAACCGAGATTGACGCCCAGGGCTTCGGATTCGCCGGTGACGTCATCATGATTTATCTGGTCCGGCGCCGGCATACCGTTTTGGGTACCTTCAACGCCCAGGCCACGATTGGTGAACGAGACCGTGTCATCTGCAAGACTGGGATCAAGCTGGCCGTTTTCATTCAGCATGCTGGTGCCGAAATCAAAGGCGAAAGTCTCAACATTCGACCAGGCTTCCTCAACCACATCCGCATTTGCTGGTCCATCAAGCCCGGCCGTCTGCGTACCGCCGGTGCCTGAATCGTCAGCCGTATATTCGTAGTCACCGCTATCGTACATCTTCAGCGATCCATGTTCGCCATCAACGGTGACGAAGTTGCCCCCCGCATCCGTTTGTACGGCATTCGGATCGTCAAAGCTCACGGTCGTTCCGCCGAACGTGATTTCCGTGACCGTGTTGCCGCCGTCCGCGGTGCCAATGTCGGCCGCCGCGCTCGGGTCCACGACATCACCCAAACCGGTAATGACATTCCCGGAAGTCGTGGTGCCGGCATTTGTCGCATTCACGTCATCCGATGCGGTGGGATCGACATTGACGACGGCGCTCACGGTGTTCGCGGCCGTGTCCCCGCCATCGGCTTCCGTCGACGTCGCCGTGACGGTCAGGTCAAAGTCATCGCTGGCATCCGCAGGCAGCGAAATGGTCAGGTTTTCCAAGTCGTCGGCACTTAGCACCCAGGTGCCGTCGTCGACTTGCTCGCCGCCATTGATCACGGCCCCTTCCGGCACATCGGCAATAGTGATGGACAAGGATTCCGAGCCGTCCGTGTCGGCCAAGGCGCTGCTGATATCGAGCGCAACAGTCTGACCGACGTCACCATCGCTGTCTTCGGCGCTTACCGCCGGCGTATCGGCAACCGCATTGACGGCAACGTTGAGCGTGCCGGTTGTGGTTTCCACATCGCTGCCATCCGTCGCGGTCGCCGTCACGGTCAGCGCGAAATCAACGTCCGAATTAACCGGCGGGGTGACGGAAAGGCCGTCCAATTGACCGGGTTCGAGGGACCACGACCCATCACCATTATCCGTGCCGGCGCTCAAACTGGCGCCTTCCGGCACGCCGGAAATGGTAATGCTCAAAACATCACCGGCATCCGCAATAGCCGCATCGATATCCAAGGGAATGACCGTATCTTCATTACCTTCCGCATCATCCAGAACCAGGATTGGCGGCTCGGCATTGTCGGACATATCGACAGTGATGGAACCGATCGTCGACGCCGTATCGCCGTCATTTTCCGTCGACGTCGCCGAAACGATGAGGTTAAAATCGTCCCCACCACCCGGCGGCGGCGTCAGCTCCAGGCCGACCAGGTCTTCCGGTGTCAAACTCACCGAGCCGTCCGGGTTGACCGTGCCGTTGTTCAGCGAGGCACCTTGCGGCAGCCCGCTGATCGTGATGCTCAATGTTTCGGAACCGTCCGTATCGCGAAGTCCGGCGGAAACATCTAGCGGTATCGGCTGATCGTCTTCGACGACCACATTGTCCGTTGAAAGCGTTGGATTGTCGGCAACCCCAACAACATCAACCTGCAGCGTACCGGTCACCGTTTCCACATCGGTTCCGTCGGTCGCCGTCGCCGTCACGGTGAGATTGAAGTCGACATTGGAATCGGCGGGCGGCGTGACACTGAGGCCGTCCAGTTGTTCAGGCGTCAACGACCACGTGCCATCACCGTTGTCGGTTCCGGCATTCAGGCTGGCGCCATCCGGCACACCCGCAATCGTCACACTCAGCACATCGCCGACATCGGTAATGGCCGCATCGATGTCCAAGGGGATCACGGTATCCTCGTCACCGACGGCGTCATGCAAGACCAAAACCGGCGGTTCGGCGTTGTCCTCAAGATCAACAGCGATGGTGCCAACGACGGACGCGGTATCACCATCGTCTTCGGTGCTGGTCGCCGTCACGGTCAAATCGAAGTCGGCGGTCCCCTCCGCCGTCGTGACGCTCAGGCCATCCAACTGGGCCGGGGTCAAGGTGACAGAGCCGTCGGGATTAACCGTACCGGCGCTCAGGGTCGCACCGTCGGGCAAGCCGCTGACCGTAATGCTCAGCGTTTCCGATCCGTCCGTATCGGAAAGTGCGGAGCCAATGCTCAACGGAATTGCGTCACCGCTGCCGCCGGCGGCATCGCTGGTGTTCAAGGTCGGGTCATCGGCAACACCGATCACGTCAACGGTCAACGTGCCCGTCGTTGTCGCCATGTCGTCGCCATCGATGGAGGTGGCCGCCACGGTGAGATCAAAATCAACATTGGAATCCGCCGGCGGTGCCACAGTCAGGTCGATCAACTGCTCGGCGGTCAATGTCCAGGTGCCGTCGCCATTATCCGTCCCGGCTGACAAGCTGGCGCCCTCGGGAACGCCACCGATGGTCACCGACAGCACTTCCTCGGGGTCGGTCAGACAGGCATGAATATCGAGCGGAATATCCGTGTCTTCATGACCTTGGGCGTCGCTGATCGTCAACACCGGCGGGTCAGCCAAATCGTCCATGGTCACATTGATGACGCCGGAGTTCAGGGCAACGTCGCCGTCGTCCTCTTCCGAGCGCGCGACCACGTGCAAGGTGAAATCACCATCCGTTTCCGCAGGCGCGACGATGGAAACATCGTCCAATTGATCCGCCGTCAGCGTATAGGAACCGTCATCATCGGGTGAAATCACCGCACCGTTGACGAACATCGACGCCTCGTCCGGCACGTTCGAGATATTGATGGACAGCGTTTCCGAGCCATCAGTGTCGACCAGACCCGAGGTGATATCCAAGGCGATCGGCTGACCGGCTTCACCGACGGTGTCTTCGGTTTCCAAGTCAGGCCGGTCGGCGACGCCGACAACGTCAATATTCACCGTGCCGGTTATTTCGGCGATATCGCCGTCTTCGGACGTCGATGTGGCGGTCACGGTCAGAGTGAAGTCTTCGTTCGAATCCGCCGCCGGCGTGACCGTCAGTCCTTCCAAGGCCGCCGGGTCGATGGACCATGATCCATCTCCGTTATCGGTGCCGGCCGACAATACGGCGCCTTCCGGCACGCCAGCAATGGAGACGGTCAGGACTTCTGAATCGTCGGTCAAGGATGCATCCACAAACACCGGAATGGCGTGATCTTCGAAGCCGATGTTATTTTCCAACACCAAAGTCGGCGTATCGGCAACGTCGAGAACATTGACTGGCAAATCCATGGTGATGCTGGACGTGCCAACGTCATCGCCGGACGCATCCGTCAATGTACCGGCATCATCTTCCGTCGTTGTTGCCGTCACGGTCAGCACGAATTCTTCCGTGGAGCCCAACGGCGGTGTGATCGTCAAACCTTCCAGCTGGTCCGGCGTCAGCGTGAAGGTGCCATCCGGGTTACGCGTTCCGTTATTGATATCGGCGCCTTCGGGCACGTCGGAGATGGTGATCGACAGGGTCTCCGAACCATCGCTATCAATCAGGCTGGTATCGATACTCAGGGCGATTTCGGTGTCTTCATCGCCCGTCGCTTCCTCGGTCGCCAAGGGCGGCGTGTCGGCAACGCCGACGACGTCCACATGGATGGTGCCGACCGTATCGGCCGTATCAACAACCTCAAGGCTGCCGGCGCCGGCTATCGTATTCGCCGTCGCCGTCACCGTCAGGTCGAAATCAACGTTTGAGTCATCAGCAGGCGTCACCGTCAGGCCTTCCAACTGCGACGGCGACAAGGTCCATGTGCCGTTGCCCTCGTTGGTGCCCGCGGACAACATGGCTCCATCCGGTACACCGGAAACGGTGATCGACAAGAACTCCGATCCATCCGTGTCGGTTAAGGCGGCATCGACATCAAGAGGAATGGCGCTGTCTTCCAAGCCTTGGGTATCGCTGAGGTCGAGGGTCGGCGGTTCGGATTCGCCATCAACGTCGAAGGTAATGGTCCCCGTAACGGAATTTGTGTCCGTATGATCACCTTCGCCGTCCGGTTCAACGTCGGTCGTCGTGGCGGTGACTTGCAAAGCCATCTCGCCGTCATAACCGGTGGGCGGCGTGATCGTCAGATCATCCAAATCGGCGTTGGTGAAACTCCACGTCCCATCGCCATTGTCCGTGCCGGCGCTGAACACGGTGCCGTCCGGCATCCCCGAAATGGAAATGGAAACCGTTTCAGAGCCATCCGTGTCGGTAATGCCGGTGGCGATATCAAGCGGAATTTCGAAACCGGCGTTGCCGTCCTGGCCCGCCGCATCCAAGGAAATCTCGTCAGCGACGCCCAGAACCTCGACATCCAAGGTCACTTCGGTCGGGGCAATTTCGCCTGACGCAATGTCGAGAGATTCGGCCGTGACCGTCAACGAAAAATCGACATTCGAATCGTGCGGAGCTGTTATCGTCAATCCATCCAACTCGCTCGGCTGCAGCGTCACGGATCCATCCGCATTGACCGTGCCGGCAGACAGCGTCGCACCTTCAGGAATGTCGGAAATCGTGATCGACAGGGTTTCCGAGCCGTCCGTGTCGGTTAATGCCGCATCAATGTTGAGGGCAATCGGCTGATCTTCGATACCGCTGGTGTCGGTGACGGTCAGGGTCGGCGCATCGGCCCGCGAATCAACCTCGATGGTCACGGCCTTGGAGATTGAGAACACCGACAAGTCGGCCGTATCGTCGCCATGTTCAACTTCGCCACTGGCCTCGGCATCTGTCGTCGTCGAGGTCACATCAAGGGTGAATTCCCCTTCAAAGTTTTCCGGCGGCGTGATGGCCAAGCCATCCAACTGATCCGTCGTCAGGGTCCAGGTGCCATCGCCGTTGTCCGTTCCAGCGGAAAGCACGGCGCCTTCCGGGACGCCGGCGATATCGACGGAAATACTTTCCGAGCCGTCCGTGTCAGCAAGTTCCGTGAAAATATCCAGCGGAATGGCAGTGTCTTCATCACCGCCCGGCGAACTAACGACCAGCGGAATTTCATCGGCAACACCCAACACGTCGACATGCAATGTGCCTTCCGTGGTGGCGTATTCATAAATGAGATTGCCTTCGGAATCGGTTTCAGTGGCATCCGGCTCGTGGGCCGTCGCGGTCACTGTCAGATCAAAGTCATCATTTGAATCCGGCGCCGGCGTGATGGCGACATCATTACCGATCAGGAAGCTCGGTATCGAGACGGAGCCGGAGTCATCGACCGGCAATTGCACCATGATGGGATCGCCCGAAGACGGCACGAATTCAACAAAGAACTTCGCTCCGTCCGGAATGCCCGAAATCGTGATGGAAAGCGTTTCGGAAGGGTCAACGACGGCGGCCGAGATGTCCAAATTGATCATCTCGTCTTCCAGGCCGGCCGCGTCCTGCATCTCAAGGGTCGGTGCGTCGGCACGGTCGAAAATTTCGACGTTCATGGAACCCGTCGTCGTCGCCACGCTGCCGTCGGCTTCCGTTGCCGTCGCCGTGACCTGCAGGACGAAATCTTCGTCGTGGTGCAAGGGCGGCGTCATGGTCAGGGTATCCATGATCTGCGACATCTCATCGGCGGAATAGCCGTCGATGACAAAGTCGCCGTATTCGTCGCGGTCAAAGGTCACCGTCGTCGGCACGACGCTGCCGTCATCCTGCGTCACGTCAACTGTCGCCATCACCGTTGCGTCGCCGTAGGGCCCGTCAGGAATGCCGGCCAGCGATATGCTCAGGGTCTCGGAGCCGTCGGTGTCGACAAGGCCGGCATCAATGGCCAGCGACATGGACATATCTTCCGGGCCTTGGACGTCGGTCAATTCAAGATTGGGGGCATCCGCAATGGCATCCATTTCGACACTGAGAAGTGCCCGTCCAATCGCCTCGCCGCTGGAATCCAGGGCTTGAATATCAAGCGCCATATCGTCGCCGAAGTGTTCCGGTAACTGGGCCTGAACACCTGTCATCTGGTTTGGCGCCAGCCTAAAGACGCCGTCTCCATCAGGACTGATGGTTTCGCCATCAACAATCAAAACGGAGCCGTCCGGCAGGCCTTCAACCGTGATCAAATCGGCCAACCCGATATCGCCAAGGGCGCTCGCCAGATCAAGCTCCAGGGACTGATCTTCGGTCCCCGCGGTTTCGATGATTGCCAGGGACTCATCTGAACCATCGGCAGTGAACTGCAACAATTCGACACCGCGAAGCACGGTCGTTTCGGCTTCGCCATTTGTGTTTTCGTAAGTGACGACGAAGTCGTCGCCTTGCACATCAAACCCGAAATCGCGGAGTTGCCCGTCGAAAATGGCGACATCATCGCCGTGCCCGCCGATCAAGATATTGTTGCCGGTGCCACCGGCCAGAATATCGTCGCCGTATCCGCCGATCACAACATCGTCACCGGCTCCGCCATCCAGAATGTTTCCGGCGTCGTTGCCGAGAATGATATCGTCGCCAACGCTGCCCGTGACGTTTTCAATTTCCTCAAGCGTGTCGGTTGATGAAACCTCAACGATCTCTTCAATGCCTTCCAGCGTATCTGAATAAATGAAATCGTTATAATCGCTGACATCCAGTGCGAGACCGGCGGCCAGATTGATGACCATGCCAACGTTTACATTGGCCTCCGAATAATCGATCGAGTCGGTACCCTCACCGCCGACGTAGCGATCGTTTCCGTCGCTGCCTGCCGTAAACACATCGGAACCAGTGCCACCGAAGACGATGTCATCGCCGGCGCCGTCATCAATGGTGTCGGACCCGGTGCCGCCAACAATGACGTCGGCGCCGTCACCACCATTGATGATGTCATGGCCCGAACCACCGATGACGATGTCGTCACCGGCGCCCGCATCCAAGGTGTCGTGGCCGGCACCAATGACCGTATCGGTCGTCAATTCGACCTGAGCAGCCTCTTCCTCGCCATCCACCGTCACCATAACGGTGCCGTCATCGGTAACGGATATGGACGTCGCATCGTCCGGCAGATCGCCGCCGATCAGCAGGTCATCGCCTTCGCCGCCGTCGATCAGGTCGCTGCCGGTGCCGCCTTCGAGAACATCACTGCCTTCGCCGCCATCCAGGGTATCGGTACCCTCGCCACCGGAGATCTGATCGTTGCCCTCACCGCCGAAAACAATATCGTCACCTTCGCCGCCGCTTAGCGTATCGTCGCCCACACCGCCATCGATCACATCATCGCCGGCGCCGCCGTCGATCACGTCAGCACCGCCGGTGCCGAGGATCACATCGTCGCCGGAGCCGGTCAGAATCACGTTGTCGTCTTCACTGCCGGTCAGTTCAAAATCCAAATCGAAGCCGGAAGCGTCGACATCTCCTTCAACGGTACCTTCAACGCGGCCATCTTCGTTGACCGCGGCATCTGCAATGGCGTCGGGGATTTGAATTGTCGTCCCTGGAATAAATTTGTTGCCGGCATCGGGTTGCGGGCCCAGGTCGACGGTTTCCACGATCTCATTATCTTCTTCGGTGATGTCTCGATCACGGCCCCCGTCAATGGGGCCCGCATCCGCGACAATATCTTCGACGACCTGCTCAACCAGGTCCAATCCAGCCCCTTCTTCGATGGTGACGACGATATCTTCTTCCTGTTGATCTTCTTCCTCCTGACCCGCCGCGGTATCCAGATCGGCGATGTCGGCACCAGAATCCTCGCCTTCGAGGTTTTGAATTTCCTGATCCAGGAATTCTTCCTCACCGCCCTCCTGGGTGCCGAAATCGTTTTGGTTGCCATGCACCAAGGGAAGGTGCTTCAGGGTGACGCTGAATTCCTGAACCATCTGCTCTTCGGTGATGACACCGGCTTGCGTCGGTTGAATTTGAAAGCCGCGGACCTGGGTGAAGGAATTCGCACTGTTCAAAACCTGGGCGCCGGCGTCGTTCATGACCACGACCTCGCCGACGAAGCCATCGGCTTCTTCCATGAGCACGACGTTCAGATCTTCGCCATCGGGAATCTCGATACCGACCTGGGTGCCGCGAATACCGATGGTGGCCACGGGCGTGTCCAAGGTCATGGCATCGGGGTCGGTCTTGGCGACCTGGCCCGAGACAAATGTAAAGACGCCCTGCAGGGCGGACATGGAAACGGACCCCTCCTGCGTGGACGGGTCATAAATCATCTCATCGAGAACCATCTTGCCGCTCTCGCCCATGGAGAACGTCGTTTCGTCGGCCAGCAGCACACCCAAGGCGCCATCGGGGCCGGATTCGAGGATATCTCCTTGGTAGACGGGATCACCGACCTGCAATTCGACCCGCGTACCATCGGCGCGCACGGCCCATACGTCGCCGGACAGGTTCTCAACGTTGCCGATGGGCTCACCGTCCGTACCCGTCAGGACAGTCGGATTATCCGCGATGTTGCCACCTTCTTGCGGCTCTGCCGGCGCGTTGCCGTCGGTGCCGGCCATGACATTGGACGCATCCGCTTCACCGCCGGCCATGTCGGCGGTTTCGGTATTGTCGGATGCGGTCGGTTCATCATTGGGTTGCCCGACGCCACCGGACAATTGCACAACCATGTCGCCGGAAAGCTCGGCGCCATCGGGCGTCGTCAACTGAGGTGGTTCATCCTGGGCGTGGAAATCCTCGACGATAACCTGCGAGCCGTCCTCGGCGGTGATGACAAGATCATCGCCGTTCGTCTCAAACTCGGCTGTCGTGAGATCAAATCCGTCGGGAAGGGAAACGCTGTCGCCATCACCAGCTTGCAGGGTAACGGCATCGTCCGCACCAGTCTCGCCAGTGGGATTTAAAATATCGGCCATAATCTTCGGTCCTCATGGAACACCCCGCCTCTAGACGTTCGGGTATTCATCGGGATCCGGTGCTTTGTTATTTTTCTTTTATGCGACAACTTTAGTCGTCGCGATTGTTGATATCAAGAAATCACGGCGAATGCTGTGATGAGGATCACACGGGTGATCTTATGGATCACGTAATGATTAAGCGGCTTCCGCGCCATAATACAATGTCACCACATGCTTGGCCTCGGCAAAGAACAACCAGCGTTCAATCAGAAGGCCGGCCGTTATGGAGACGGCCGCCAATGATCCTGACAATGCAGAGATAACATCCGTCGCGCCTACAGACACGGCAACCAGCGCAAGCGGCAGGCCAAACCCCAGACCTTCACTATAATGCCGGAGTTTGGTGGCATGTTTGCGTGCAACGCGGTACCCCATTTCCTTTAGGAGATAGTTGTTTTCCGTATGCGGGCCCTCAAACATGGTGACCTTTCCGAAGTTCCCCAGGCCCGTCGCGGTTTCCTTGGTTACCTGATGAGACGAGTTGTCGATGAAATTCCAATATGCCCGTTTGACAATCCAGGCGGCGACGATGATGCCGATCACGGATATGCCGACGGCCACTTGGTCAATGCCAAGCCCCTGCACGATGGCATTCAACCAAACGCCACCGCCCGCCAAGCCCAACAACAGGTAATTTGGAACCGTCAAATGATTATCCCATTGATGAATGGTTTTCAGGCTTCGGTAAATCATACCGGTGCAGGCGACCGTCGCCATGGCCCCCAAGGCCGTCAAGATCGCCCATAGTTCCAGCGTCTTTGCGTCGCCATCCAGGAGTATCCAGCAATAGGCCAACAAGATAATCGGACCGTAGGTCAGCACGGAGATGACACCTTCCCGCGATAGCCAGGACGACCGCCATTGCGAAAATGCCCGCCATGCCCGTTCGGGGTGACCCAGATGCCACGTCGACGACAGCAGGCCCGCGGATACGGCGGCAAATCCGAGACCGATACCGATCATTCCCAATGATTTCGTCAGCGGCACCAATCCAAAAGCCGCAAATACGCCCATGAGCGCCAACAAGCCATATCCGATACCTGAAAAGACAGTAAAGAAAATGACGGAAAATGCAGGATGCATGATATAGGCCCCTCACCTAACGCGACAGAAACCGGTCCGCCCAGCGGAGTACGGGATTGGCAATATCTTCGCCCGTTGCCAGTGCCGGCACATTCAATCCCTCCGGACGCGGGCGGGGCGGTAGATATTTATTGGTCGGCTTGTAACCCATTTCCGGCATCAAATCGTAGCCGCCGCGTTCGATCACAAGTTTGGAGACATCCGATTCCGGATCACCAAGGTTTCCGAAATGGCGTGCGCCTGCCGGGCAGGTCGAAACGCAAGCCGGCACGCGGTCAATTTCGTCCAGGTTTTCGTTGTAGATGCGATCAATACACAGGGTGCATTTTTTCATCACCCCGGCATCACTGTCGAATTCGCGTGCGCCATAGGGACAGGCCCAGGAACATAGTTTGCAGCCAATGCATTTCGATTCCTCGACCAGCACGATCCCATCCTCTGATCGCTTATAGGAAGCGCCGGTCGGGCACACGGTGACACAGGCCGCGTCCTCGCAATGCAAACAGGACTTTGGGAAATAAGTGGTCATGTTCGGCTGACCGGCTTCCGTTTCCACCTCGTAGGCATGTATGCGGTTGAACCATACGCCGTCCTGCCCCTTGCCGTATGGATTGAGGTCGGTCAACGGCGCCATATGGCCGCCGGCGTTCCACTCCTTGCAATTCACGGCACAAGCGTGGCATCCAACGCAGATGTCCAGATCAATGACCAGGCCCAGTTTGGTATTGGTCTCAGCCGGAAGACTGGTCATGCGGACGGTTCCTTTTCGCGGGTTTTGCGGAAAGTTTCGCCGTATTTCAGCACTTCGGGCGGATGAGACATACCCGGCGGCTTGGCCGTCGGTTGGAAGGCGGGCTCAATGACACCTTCGTCGGCGACACTGGCCTTTTCCACCCGGACCCTGAGATCGAACCAAGCGGCTTGGCCCGTCAGCGGATCGGAATTGGAATAGCGATAGCCGTCACCTTTCTCCGGCAGCAGTTCGGAGATCAGGTGGTTGAGCAAGAACCCCTTGCGGCCCTCCGAAGCGTCGGCGTCGAGGTTCCAGGCACCGGGCCGCTTGCCAATGGCATTCCATGTCCACACGGTGTCCTTGTTGACCCCGTCCATGAGCGCAACCTGCACCTTGATACGGCCGTTGTGACTGGTGACCCAGACCCAGTCGTCGGTTTCAATCTTCAGTTCCGCGCCCTTCTCACGCGACATGTAGAGCCGGTTGTCGCCGGTAATCTGTCGAAGCCAGGCGTTCTGGGACCCCCAGGAATGGTACATATGCATTGGCCGCTGGGTAATGGCATGCAGCGGATAAGCCGCTTCATCGACCATCTGTTCTTCGACGGGCGGATACCAAATCGGCAAAGGCGAGGCGTATGTTTCAATGCGTTCGCGTTCACTGTCCGGGGGCTGCACATCGCCATGGCCTTGCGCCGCCAAACGGAACTTCTGCAGCGCTTCCGAATATATCTTCATGACAATCTGATCGGCATTGGTCGTGAATGCCATGGTTTCCGCCCATTCCAGATAGCCTTTGTTGGCGAACCGGTAATATCTGTGGGCTTCCGGAAGCGTGTATTCCCAAAATCCTTCGTTTTCCACGTAGCGCTTCAACTGGTCCGGATTTGCGTCACCACGTCCGTGCTCGGTTCCATCCTTGCCGCGCCACCCGGCAAGGGGGCCAAGGCCCGGCCGCCGTTCGTGATTGGTAATGTAATCTGCATAACCACCCGGATATTTCGGTGATCCGTCGTCATTCATCATGCCGTTCAGGCCAAGCCGTGCGCCCAAATCCAGCAGCACCTCCTGGAAACAGCGAACGTCCCTGTCCGGCTCAACTATCGGATGGCGGATGGCGTCCGCGGCGGCATCGGCATGACTGATCGGCCGGTCAAGAAGCGAGATACAGTCCCATCGTTCCAAATAGGTGGTATCGGGCAAGATCAGGTCGGCATAAGGGACCATCTCTGAATAGAAGGCGTCGGAATAGATGATCCGCGGAATCTTGTATTCGCCCGTTTCCTCATTCTTGTCCGTCAGCATGTCCATGACCTTCGACGTGTTCATGGTCGAATTCCAGGCCATGTTCGCCATATACAAGAACAGCGTGTCGATGGGATACGGGTCGCCCTTCCAGGCATTGGTGATGACCATGTGCATGAGACCGTGGGTGGCAAGCGGCGCTTCCCATGAGAACGCCTTGTCGATGCGCATGGCTTTGCCGTCATCATCGATGAGCAATTGTTCCGGTGCCATGGGAAAACCCAGGTGAGGTCCGGCCAAGGGGGTGTTGGGCTGCACTTCCCGGTCCTTACCGAACGGTTTCGGCAGAGAATAAAGGGCTTTCGGATAAGGCGGCTTATAGCGCATGCCACCGGGCACATCGATACTGCCGAGCAGCAGTTGAAGAATATGGATGGCGCGGCAGGTGTGAAATCCATTGGAATGGGCGGAAATGCCGCGCATGGCATGCATGGCGACGGGCCGCCCGATCACCTTGTCATGCTTGCGCCCGAAGGTGTCGACCCATTCGATGGGCAATTCGATACTTTGCTGAAAGGCAACGTCGGCCAATTCGGCGGCAATGCGGCGAATGGTGTCCGCTGATATGCCCGTCTTTTCGGCCACCGCTTCCGGCGCAAACTGGTCATCCAGATATTGCTCGGCGATCAATTGAAATGCCGGCACGGCCTTGCGGCCGTCCGGCAATGTCACCTCCCCCATGAGGATCGGCTTCGCGTTGACGTCCGTGTTGACGGCCAAGGCTTGTTTTTCGCCGTCCCAGCATTGGGCGGCGCCATTTTCGTCACGAATATAAAGCCCATGGTCGGCGCCGCCTTCATTGCGGATCACCAGCCAATGCACATTGGTGTAGCGGACCAGATATTCCTCATCAATGGTGCCGGCGCGCAGCAACTCACGGATCAGCGACATAACGAACAGCCCGTCGGTGCCGGGACGAATGCCGACCCATTCATCGGCGACGCCGGAATAACCTGTCCGTACCGGATTGACGGAGACGAACTTCGCGCCGCGCGTCTTTAAGTGGCCAATGCCTTTCTTGATCGGGTTCGAATCATGATCTTCAGCGACGCCGAACATCAGAAAATATTTTGTATTCTCCCAATCAGGCTCGCCGAATTCCCAAAAGGCACTGCCGATCGTGTAGAGACCGCCGGCCGCCATATTGACGGAGCAAAACCCGCCGTGGGCTGAGAAATTCGGCGTGCCGAACTGTTGGGCCCACCAACTGGTCAACGACTGGCTTTGATCGCGGCCGGTAAAAAACGCCAATTTCCTGGGGTTCGTCGCACGACACCTGGCCAGCCAGGCGGTCGCCGTGTCCAGCGCCTCTTCCCATTCGATTTCCTTGAATTCACCACTGCCCCGCGGGCCGACACGTTTCAGCGGTTTCGACAATTTCGCCGGCGATTTGAAATTCATGATCCCGGCAGAACCCTTTGCGCACAAAATCCCCTTGTTGACAGGATGGTTCCGGTTGCCCTGGATATATCGAATTTCGCCGTCCTGGAGATATACTTTGATGCCGCAACGGCAGGCACACATGTAGCAGGTCGTGTGCTTTACCTCATCACCAACACTTGGAGACGTATCGATAGGACGATCATTGGTGTTCGTCATGCTTGCAATTTCCCGATCTCACGATTTGCAAAAAGTATTAATAATGAGACAATTTGTAATTATTATTAATATATAGACACATTTTATGAATTCCAAGCAGAAATTCAAATTCGGTTCCAATACCTTATATTTTCGGCCCCCGCACCCCGGCACAACGACCACCAGAGAAAATATTAATGGGGCAAATCAAATGGCGAACCTGGCGGTCTCCGAAAAGCGCGTTATGAGACCGATACCAACAATCTCTGGTTCACCAGCAAGTCGGCAATATTGAGATTCGGGGTGGCGGTTACCGGGGCTTGTCAGCGCCAATCGCGTGATCCGGCCGATACAAATTACATTTGGCGACGTGAACCGTAGGCGGCCAAGAACTTTTCTTCCGATCCGGCCTCAAGAAACGCCAATGCGCAGCCGAGCACCCGGTCCTCGGCTTTTTCTCGGCCAATCCGCCGCGGTGCATCAGCAGCCGGACAGGCCGCGGCGTCGATCCGTGGCGTTACCGCCTGAACAACACCTTTCGTCTGCGCCGGGATCGCACCCGGAAGGTCGGCCTCTCGCCGGCCTTTGGCGTCGGGCTTTTTCGTGGGCTCGACAATAATATTCGGCTCCACACCGCGGGCCTGAATTGTTTTCCCATCGGGACCATAGTAGAGCGCTGTCGTCAATCTCAATGCGCCTTCCACCGGCATCGGTATGATCGTCTGCACCGATCCTTTGCCGAAAGTGCGGCTTCCCATGACTGTTGCACGGCCGTGGTTCTTCAGGGCACTGGCGACAATCTCGGATGCGGAAGCCGATCCGCCATTGACCAACACAATCATCGGCAACCCGGCGGCCATATCTCCTTCGACCGCCTTAAAGGATCGTTGGTTCCTCGGCGTACGGCCTCGTACAGACACCACTTCACCGGCATCCAGAAATGCATCGGCAAGAATCACGGATTGATCCAACAGACCGCCCGGATTGTTACGGAGAT
>CAZQPC010000024.1:0-26621 GCA_964595005.1 uncultured Magnetovibrio sp. | reverse complement strand
GCCGACCATGGCGAAGCCGGCCCGTTCGTGCAGCTTGATGGATGGTGAATTCTCCGAATCGCCAATGATCGCCACCATGCGCCGAAAACCCCGCGCCGTGCATTGAGCGATGATGTCGTCCAACAGCTTCGGGCCGATGCCGGCGCCGCGCGCCTCCTCGGCCACGTAGACGGTGTTCTCCACCGTGTTGCGGTAGGCCGGCCGGGGCCGGTATCTGCCGGCGTAGGTATAGCCGACGACGCGGCCGGCGCGCACGGCGACGCGGTACGGGAAACCGCCGGCGATGACGGTGTCGCGGCGCCGGATCATTTCGTCCAGGTCCGGCGGTGTTTCCTCCCAACTGGCCAGGCCGTGGATGACATGATGGGCGTAGATCGCCTGGATTGCCGGCATGTCGGCATCGCTGACATCGCGGATTGAGACGTCGCCGATGTCCGTCGCGCCATCGCTTATTCCGGCGTTCATTCCGCCGCCTTGGGCAGGCTCCGGGGATCGCCTTTCAGGATGGCCGGGTCGATCTCGCTCAAGGCCTTGATCAGCTTGTTCATGTGGCGGATGACGCGCGGCAGGTCGGGGCCGCGCTGGATGCGCCGCTCATCCATGTAGAGCGCGCGGTTGATTTCGATCTGCAAGGCGTGCTGGCCAATTTCCGGGCGACCGTAGCGCCGCGTGATATGACCGCCGGCGTAGGGGCGGTTGCGGACCACCCGGTAGCCCATCTCCTTGAGAACGTGTTCGGCCAGCGCGGCGACGTCCGGCGCACAGGCCGCGCCGTGGCAATCGCCCAGCACGATGTCGACATTCTTGAGGCCCTTGGTGCGCACCCCAGGCGCCCGCGTCGACGGCATGGAATGGCAATCGACCAGCAGCGATACGCCGAACTTGCGCCTGGCCGCTTCCAACAATGCCGCCAGTGCGCGGTGGTAGGGCCGGTGGTGCGCGTCGATGCGCCAGCGCACCTCGGCGAAGCTGAGGGGGCCGTCATAAATGGCTTCGCCGTCGGCGACGACGCGGGGCACCGTGCCCAGCCCCGCCGCGACCCTGGGTGAGCGGGTGCGGACGAAATCCGGCAACGGGCCGTCGAACATCTCGGGATCCAGTTCGAAGGCTTCGCGGTTGGCATCGACGTAGGCGCGCGGAAACAGGGCGCGCAACATGGGTGTGCCGAAATCCGGCGCCGCGGCGAAAATCTCGTCGACAAACGAATCCTCTGAACGGCGCAACATTTGCGGCGTCAGCCGCGATTGGGCGACGAACGCCTTCGGATAGCGGCGGCCCGAATGCGGTGACGAGAACACCACCGGCGCGCTGAGGACGTCCGGGCGGCGCACGTCGAGGCAGGAGGCGGTGTGAAATTCCATATCCATGGGGGCCATGATTGCCGTTGCCGCCGGCCCAGGCAACGGTTTCCTTGATGCCTCGCCGATGGGGCTGGATTTGCCGACCGAATTTCACGCCCGGGGCCCTCAAAAGCTTGCATTCACACCCGGAATCGATATAACCGGTCCTCTCAATCGGGCGCGTAGCTCAGCGGGAGAGCACCTCGGTGACATCGAGGGGGTCGTAGGTTCAAACCCTACCGCGCCCACCATCGAAACCCTCAGGGAGACCTGGGGGTTTTGTCATTTCCGGTGAGAATTTTGGCGAGGCCGGGTTTGAGTCTTTATCCCGCGCGCCTGACGGCGCGATCCCTACCGCGCCGGTCACGGAAACGCCTCGGGAAACCGGAGGCAACATTCTGAGCGGGTGTTGGACGGACACCGGGTTTGAGGCGCGCGCGGACGCGTGCCAAACGTACATCAGTACGAAGATGCGGTTGGGAGGCCGCCGACACGGCACATTCGTAACGTGGTGGTGCCGTTATCGCCGGTAGGTCAATGCGAACTCAGGAACCGTTGGCCTGTTTACTTGGCCTTGCTGCCGCGTGACTTCTTTATAAACATCGCACAAATCAGCATAAGTATACCGGCTACTACAGCGAGTCCGGAAAAGTAGTAAATCAACACGATTTATCTCCAGCCCAGGGATCGTTTATTTATTTTTTGAGATTAAAATTATAATATTATATTTTTCAATAGCTTACAAGAGTTTTTTAACATGGGCTGAATTCCGCCTCACCGTGTGACCGCCGTGCAACGGGGGTGAGGCGCGGATTGAGAACATACCGGAGTATGAATCCGTTTAAAATATGCGCCCGCCGCGTGAAGATCGGAATGATGCAGGCTTATACCAACAGCGCCGCGGCCCGGCGTATTTGTTCGGCTACGGTCTCATCATTGGCGCGGCGCAACAGCCGGGTGGCCGCGTACCACGGCGTCGTCTCGCCTTGTGCGCCCCATTTCCACTGCGGTGCCGGCGACAGCAAAACCGTCGTCGGTACGCCCAGTGCGCCCGCCATGTGGACAGTGGAATTGGAAATGGAAACCACCGCATCCATGGCCGCGACTTGCGCGGCGAAGGCGTCCAGGTCGGCCCACTGATCGACGCCGTCATCGTGGACCACTTCGATTCCGCTGGCCGCGTGCAAGGCGCTGCGTTCCGCCGCCGTATCGCCGTACTGAAGATCGATGAAGCGCGTATTGGGGTGTTCGAAAAGCGGCGCCAGATCGCGCAGGGACAGAGATTTCACGCCGCCGAATTTAGCCTTTGGGCTTTGCCAGGCAATGCCGACCAGCGACACGTCCTGATTTCCGGCCTGGTATTGGTCGCGCAGGGTCTGTGTGTGCGTGGGATCGGCGGCAAGGAAAGGGCTGGCCGGGCGGACCGCGAAATCGCGCCACAACCAGCACCCCAAACTGCCCATGGCGACGTGATAGTCGATGTCCGGGTCGGTCGTTGCGGCGGCCGGTGGGTTTTCCGCCGCCACGCATTCAACATCGGCGAAGGAGCGCTGAAACAATGGCACCAGCCGGGCCTCGCTTTCCAATACCACCCGGGCACCGCGGGCCAGCAAATCCGGTAACAGCGCCATGTACATGATCTGGTCGCCGACACCTTGTTCGGCGTAGACGAAGATCGATTTGCCGGCCAGCGGTTCGCCCAGCCATGCCGGTTGCGCCGGCGGACCGCTCCATCGTTCACGGCGTTGCAGGCGCCAGTGGTGGTTCTCCCAGGCCCGTTCGAAATCGCCCTGCAGGAACTGTAATTCCCCCAGTATCTCGTGGACCTGGCCTTGATCCGCCAGGGCCAAGTCGTGGCCCCGTGCAATCCAGGAATCAACTAATTCGCGGGCCTGATCGCCGCGGTCCGTGTCGCGCAGGACACAGGCCAACTGCATGGCGGCGGCCACGTCATCGGCGTTTTTGAACAGGTCCGCCCGGTACATGCGTTCGCGCTCATCAAAACCTTCACCGGCAGCCTTCAAAATGTCTTCAAGATCATCGCGGTAATTCCGAAATGACGGTTCCAATTGAAAGGCGCGGCGAAAATGAGTAACCGCGTCCGCCAAGCGGCCCTGATCTTTCAGCGCCAATCCCAGACCGTGGTGGCCGCCGGCAAGGTTCGGCAGGGCATTGAGCGCGGAACGGAAGGCCGCTTCCGCCGCCGGCAGATCTTTCTGTCCCAACAGAGCCTGGCCCAGATTGGCCAATAACATGCCATCACCCGCTCGCCGATCAAGGGCCCGGCGGTAGGTCCTTTCGGCGTCTTCAAACCGGCCGGCTTGGCAGAGCGCGCCGCCATAATCGTTTTCAATGTCCGCGTCATCGGGCCGCAATTCACTAAGCCGGGCGAAGGCGGTGACGGCGGCCTCCGGCGTTGGCAATTGAACCGCCGCATGCGCCGCCAAGCCCGCCGCGTCGTCGCGGCCCGTGTCGGCTAATATCTTGATGGCCAGCGTGAACGCCGTCGCCGGGTCGCCAGCTTCGACGGCGCTCAACGCTTTTTGCAATGCCTTGTCGGCGTTGCGCGGCGTCGCGCCGCGGCGTTGCTGCTTATTCTGTTTGCGGCGCAGCCCACGGTTCATGGGGCAATTTCCTCAGTTGTCGCGGCAAAGATACCAAAGGCCGGCGTCCGGTTCCAATGTCGTGTATGGGCCGGTTGGTCTCAGTCGGGCCGGTTCTGCTTTCTGCGGCGCTCTTGTTCTTCCCAGGGATCGACACGGTTCAAATCGCGCAGGCTGAAGAAGATCAGCGGTATCGACAAGATGCCGACGCCGACGAAAAACGGCTCATAGAGGGTCATGCCGGCGATAAAAAAGACAATGCCGGTGTAGGCGATGATCTTCGAAGGCAGCTTTTTGTCCTTGGCGCCGACGCGGTTTGCGGCGTCGCGGTAGATCAACATAACCTTGTTGAAGTTGGCCGAGATGATGGAAAAAGTGATAAAGGCGAACACCGCCAGCGCCATGTAGAGGGCATAGGCCGCGCCTTCGCTGAGGACGTCAAAGGGTGTTGTCGGTTCCATGCGGCGTCTCAATGCGGCCCGGGCAGAAGTTCATTCGTTCAAGGATAGGGACGGAACGGGCGGATTGGAAAGGAGAGAATCGAAAATAACCCGACCGCCCTTGAGGACGAGGCGCTCGGCCGGATGGCAACAGACGGCTTCCGCGACGGTCTCCGCCGGCACGGCCATCAGATCGGCCGGGCTGCCGGCCTTGAGCTCATGCGCAGCCAAGCCAAGAACCTGGGCGCCGCCTTCGGCGACGACGCGAAGCGCCAGTTCGATATCGACGTCGCGGCGAAAGCCTGAGCGGTAGGCCAGCATCATGGCGCGCGCCAGCATGTCGGCGTTGCCATAGGGCGTCCAGGTGTCGCGGACCCCGTCGGAGCCCACCGCGACAATGACGCCGGCCTTGTGCAAGTCCTTGACGGGCGGCACCGGGCTGGCGCCCGGCGCATAGGTGATTATCGCGACGCCCGCTTCGGCCAGGGCGTTGATCAGCCGGCCGCGGCGCGCCGCATCAACGCTGCCCAGGCAGAAGGCATGGCTGATGGCGACCCGGCCGGCCATGCCCAGCGCCCGGGTCCGTTCGCAGATCATCTCCATGGACAAGGCGCCTTCGTCGCCCATTTCGTGGAGATGAATGTCGATCATGGCGGCTTTTTTGTCGGCCAGGCCAAAGACGGTGTCCAACTGGCCGGCGCGGTCACCGTCGATACTGGAAGGGTCGATGCCGCCGACGACCTCGACCCCGGCGTCCAGGGCGCCGGCCATCACCGCCGCCGTGCCGGGATTGGTGATCAGGCCGAATTGCGGAAAGGCAATGAGCTGGATGTCGATCCGATCGGCGAAGGCCTCGCGCACGGCCAACAGGGCGTCGACATGTTTAAGGCCCAATTCCGGTTCCACGTCGACATGGCTGCGAATATGGCCGATGCCCATAGAGATCGCCTGACACACCACAGCGCCGGCGCGTTCGGCAATGCTGTCCTGCATCAGGAGGCGCATCTCAAGATCGGCAGCAATGCGCGCTTCGCGCGATGGCCCGGCCCGATGCGCCTGCCAGGGCTGGCCCCAAAGGGTCTTGTCGAGGTGCATGTGGGCGTCGACCAGCGACGGCACCAACAGCGCGCCGCCGCCGTCCAACTGAGGCGCCTCGCCGGCGTCCAATCCGGGCGCGATTCCGACGATGGCGCCGTCTGCCATCAACACGTCGGTGGCATCGGCGCCCCAGGGCCGGACATTGCGGAGGACAAGGGCGCCGGTCATCGGTCTATGGTGGCCATCGATCCAAGGGGTTAGTTGACGGGATTGCCGTCGCCATCGGGCCAGCGAACAGGGCTGGACCGGTGGTAGCCATAGTGGTGCATGCACGATGTCGAAAAGCGCTGAATTTCCAATTTGCCGTTGACTTCCCAATGGCTTCTCGGCACCCCACAGCCGACCGCCGCCCAGGCGAAATCCTTGGCGGTCGCGTTGGTGTTGCGGGTCTGCCAATCATCATTGACGTCGCGGGCCGGGTGCGTGCAGGCGGCCAGAATGCCGGTCAAAAATGTTATCGATACGAAGCGGGCGAAGCTCATCGATGCGCCATTTCTTGCAATTTACCGGCCTTGCAGGTTGCCGGACCGGCTGTGGTGCCGACAGGCAAGTTTTTCACAGTCTCGATGGTCCGACAATTGCAATTTTTCTGGGCCCGGTGGGTGCCGGTTTGGCGCGCCGCTTCCCAAACATATTCAAATTATATAAAGTATAAAAACCTTAAATCTCAAAGACTTTGCTATTTCGAAACGGGTGACTATGTTGGCGCCCATCAAACAGGCCACGTCAACCGTCGGGGCCGAAGAAGAGGGAAATTGAGTAGATGTCGAAACTTGTCGCGCCGCACGGTGGCGGGTCCCTGAAACCCCTGTTGGCGCCGGAATCTGAGCGGACCGATGGTCTGGCCGGGGCCGCGGCCCTGACCCGGGTGCCCATGTCCAGCCTAGAGGTTTCCGACGTGCTGATGCTTTCCATGGGCGCCTATACGCCCTTGGACGGGTTCATGAACGAAGCCGACTGGCGCGGCACCTGCGTCGACATGAAATTGGCCGACGGCACCTTCTGGCCGATCCCCGTCAGCCTGTCGGCCAGCGCTGAGCTGGCCGACACCATTGAGATCGGCCAGGCGGTTGCCCTGGTTGATGCGGACAGCGAAAAGATCATGGCGACGATGATGGTCAACGAGAAATTCATCCCCGACAAGGCGCTGGAATGTGAGACCGTCTACCGGACCACGGACACGGCGCATCCCGGGGTTGCCAAGATCATGGACCACGGCGCGGTGCGCCTGGCCGGTCCGGTTACCGTATTGGACGAAGGCGAGTTCCCTGATCTGTTCGCGGACCTCTACCTGCGCCCCGACGAATCGCGCGCCCAGTTCGCTGAAAAGGGCTGGTCGCGTGTCGCCGCCTTCCAGACCCGAAACCCCATGCACCGCAGCCACGAACATCTGGTCAAGATTGCCGCCGAGGTCACCGACGGGGTGTTCATCCACCAGGTGCTGGGCAAACTGAAGGCCGGCGACATCCCCGCCGATGTGCGCACCGAAGCGATCCAGGCGATGATCGACAACTATTTCCGCGCCGGCACGGTGATCCAGGCCGGCTATCCCATCGAAATGCGCTATGCGGGACCCCGGGAAGCCTTGTTTCATGCCCTGATCCGCCAGAACTATGGGTGTTCGCACCTGATCGTCGGGCGCGATCATGCCGGCGTCGGCGATTATTACGGGCCTTTCGATGCCCATCACATTTTCGATGAGATCGACGAAGATGCGCTGCAGACCCGGCCCTTGAAGATCGACATCACGTTTTACTGCACCAAGTGCTACGGCATGGCGACGGCAAAGACCTGCCCGCACGGCAAGGAAGACCAGATACAGGTCTCCGGCACGGAACAGCGGCGCATGCTGACGGAAGGCGAAGCCATCCCGCCGGAATTTTCAAGGCCGGAAGTGGTGGCCGTGTTGCAGCGGTATTACGCCAACCTGGATTGAGGCGGCAGTGATCGCGCATGTCGAAGAATTTATCAACGCTGTCATCGGCGGAAAATGACCATCGGAACATGATGCGTTGGCCTGGAGTTGGGGGCTCAAGGCTACCCTATTCCGTGGCGGCGGATCAACCAACGCCGCCGCCTTGGCCTGCTCCGCCGTGGGTGTAATACTTCGCCCATGGCCCGGTCCTGGCGCACGATTGTCGAAAATCTGACGTCCGCGGACGGGCCTGCCGTTCCGGCCCCCTATGGGCTTTCGGCGGCCATCCTCGTCGCCATCCCGGCGGCGCTTTGCCTGTACGTCGCGGTCCGCTACTTCGCTGCGTCGTCGGGCGTCATGGATCCTTCCGGTAACGCCGTCGGCCGTGATTTCGTCACCATCTGGTCGGCGGCGCAGTTGCTCAAACAAGGTGACTTGTGGTCGATTTTCGACAGCGCCTCCATGTTCGCCTTCCAGAAATCGATCTTTGGCCCGGATTTCCCCGCCCACAATTACCCCTATCCGCCGCACAGCCTGTTCGTGATCGCGCCGCTGATGCATCTTTCCTACCTGCCGGCGTTCGTGCTGTGGAGCGCCGCCACCGCGATCATCTTGGCCGCCGCCTTGCGCGCGGCCGGGATGCATTGGGGACTGATCGCCGTGCTGATGGCCGCGCCCTCGTCGTGGATCAACTTTGTCTGCGGACAAAACGGCTTTATCACGGCGGCGCTGTGCGTTGCCGGGTTCGCCTTGGTGACCCGGCGACCATGGTTGGCCGGCATCATGTTCGGTTTGCTGACCTTCAAGCCGCACCTTGGCCTGTTAATCCCGGTGGCCTTGATCGCGCTCCGCCAATGGCGGGCCGTGGCGGGCGCCGGGCTGACGCTGGCGGCGATGGTCGCCGCCAGTTCGCTGGCCTTCGGCTGGGATGTCTGGCCGATATTCCTGGAAACCGCACCGGCGGACATGCTGGGGGCCGGGTTGCAGGGCGACAAGGGCGTCGCCGAATGGATGATCCCGACAGTCTTCATGGCCGCCAAGCGGATCGGGCTCAGCGCGGATGCGGCCCTGCTGGCCCAGATCCCGTTTACGATGACGGCGGTTATCGCCGTGTACCTGGCGTTCCGAAGGCCGTGGCCCATGGAGATCAAGATGGCGCTGCTGATGACGTCGACGTTTCTGGCCAACATCTACGGCCACAACTATGACATGACGTTCACCTCTATCGCCGTCGTCGTGCTCATGGCCTGGACGGGCAGGCAGGGGATTACGCCTTGGGATCTGTGGACGGCGGCCCTGGTATGGACCCTGCCGATGACCATCTTCGTTCTCAATTATCACCACGTGCCGCTGGGCCCGGTGTTCCTGGCCATGCTGGCGGGTTGTCTGTGGGCGAGCGGCATCCGGGCCGAGACGGGCCGGGCCGGGGCCTTTGCAAGGTTTTGAGGCGGGCCTTGGTTCGTCAATGGCCGAAGCCGGTATTGAGGCGACGCCAGTTAGGCCTCAAACTGTCGTTGAGTTGGGGATTCAACATCTCGACAATTTTTACGTTCACAGGGAATGCTCATGATCGCGCCTGAATGCAAATCTGGAACCGCCGATTGGTGATTGAAATGCGCGCCAGGGTGATCAGTGAATTTGTGCCATGCGTCTGACCACGAAGTACCCATTGACGATCGTTACCATGGCCTTGGCCGCCGCCCTGGTGACCGGCGTCGTCGCCTACCAGGTATCGAAAAAGGAATTGCGGCTGGCGGCCGAGCGCCAATCGATCGAGATTCTGGAAAGCCGCAAGGCGGCGCTGCGCCGTTACCTGAAATCCATCGAGCAGGATCTGTCCCTGTTGGCCTCCAATCGATTTGCCCAGGATGCGTTGACCGACTTCAGCCATGCCTGGGCACGCTTGCAGGGAAATCCCGAGCAAATTCTGCAGAAGCTTTATATTCATGACAATCCGCACCCGACCGGCGAGAAAGAGAAATTGGACCAAGCTGACGACCCGTCCCTGTACAGCACCGTGCATGGCCGCAATCACCCCTGGTTCCGGCGGTTCCTGGAAGAGCGCGGCTACTACGACATCTTCCTGTTCGATACGTCGGGCAACCTGGTCTATACGGTTTTCAAGGAGCTCGACTACGCCACCAACTTTACCAACGGGCGTTGGCGCGGCACCGACCTTGGCCGGGCCTTCCGGACCACGGTATTCAACCTGTTTCCGGAATTTCAAGCGTTCTTCGATTTCAAGCCCTACGAGCCGAGCCACGGCGCGCCGGCGAGCTTCATCGCGACACCGGTGTTCAACGACAAAGAGGATTTTATCGGCGTTTTGGCCTTCCAGATGCCGATCGGACGGATCAACGACATCATGCAGGTTTCCGCCGGCATGGGCAAAACCGGACGCGCCTACCTGGTCGGCCAGGATTTGCTGGTGCGCAACGATTCCCGGTTCTCAAGCGCTACGGAAATTCTCAAAACCAAAAAATCGGCGGACATCGTGCATACGGCCATGGAAGGCGTGACGGGCATCCGCGAACTTACCGACGACAGGGGAACCGACATTCTGGTCACCTACACGTCGATCGGCTTTGCCGGCCAGGTGTGGGCAATCATTACCGAGATCGAACTGGCGGAAGTTCTGGCGCCGGTCGATGACCTGCGCCGGTTTATGATGTTGGCGGGGTTGATCATCGGCCTCACGGTGACCGTCTTGGGGGTTTGGTTTTCCGCCAACCTGTCACGTCCCATCGTCGCCATGACCGGCATCATGCAGCGCCTGGCGAAACGCGATCTGGATGTGGATGTGCCGGCGTCCGGCCGCGCCGACGAGATCGGCGAAATGGAAAAGGCCTTGGAGGTATTCAAGGAAAACGCCTTGCAACGCAAGGTGGCCGAAGCCGCCTTGCAGGAAAGTGAGCAGCGCTTCAAGACCATTCTCGACAACATGCCGGCAGCGGTCTATCTGCGCGACCGCGACGGCCGCTACATCCTCATCAACCAAGCCTACAAGGAAATTTATCAGATCACCGACGAAGAGGTCTACGGCAAGACCGTGCACGACCTGTTGCCTGCGGAGCAGGCACAAGAGTTCGCAAGCCAGGATCGTCAAGTGATCGACCAAGGCGACTTCATCGAATTTGAGGCCGTCGTCACGCAAAACGATGAAGCGAAATTTCTGACCACCATAAAATTTCCGATCCGCGACCATCGCGGCAATATTGAAGCGGTTGGGGGTGTCGACGTCGACATCACCGAACAGAAACATGCCGAAGCCGCGATTGCCGAGAAGGAAGCGCAACTGCGGCTCGCCCTCGACAATTTGCCCGGCGGTATCTGTATGCTCGACGCCGGCCTCAATATCGCGCTGTTCAACGAACAGTACCCGGCGCTCATGCGCTACGGTTCCGAAACCTTCCAGGTTGGCCGATCGATCGGTGATTCGATCCGTGCCGCGATTGACGATGAGGTGCGCTCGGCTGAGGACGCCGACGCGATCATCGCCGAACGCCTGGAACGTCTGGGCGCCGCGCGTTCCGGTGAATCGGAACGCATCTTTGCCGACGGCGACGCCATTCGCGTACGTTACAACGCGCTTGCCGACGGCAGCCTTGTCCTGGTGGCAACGGATATCACCGAGAGCCGGCGGGCGGCACAGAAGATCGAGGAAAACGAGGCCCTGCTGCGCAATATCATGGACCATATCGCGCAAGGTGTCGTTGCCTTCAATGCCGACCGGCAGTTGCTGTCATGGAACGAAAACTATCGTCAGATTCTGGCCTTCCCGAAATCGTTGCTCCGGCCCGGGCAGGCCAACGAAAAGATGGCTTTGCACCTTGCCAAGAAAGGCACCTACGGTGACGGGGATCCGGTGGCCTTGTCGAAAGCGCGCATCGAACAATTGTGGAAAAAGGACGGCTCGACGCGAATCGAAATGACCACCCAGGAAGGCGGCGTTTACGACGTCTGGTCGGCGAAGACGCCGGATCATGGCCTAGTCATCACCTACACGGATATCGCCGAGCGTAAGCGGGCCGAAGAAGAACTGCATGAGGCCCGCATCGTCGCGGAAGAAGCGACCCGGGCGAAATCCTCGTTCCTGGCGACCATGAGCCATGAGATCCGCACGCCCATGAACGGGCTCATGTCCATGGCCGAGCTGTTGAACCATACGGCGCTTTCCGAGGAACAGCAGAGCATGTCGACGATCATCCGCGAAAGCGGTGCGGCACTGCTGGTGATCATCAACGACATCCTCGATTTCTCGAAGATCGAAGCCGGCAAGATGGACCTGGAAGTGGTCGATCTGTCGCTCATTGACCTGGTCGAAAGCGTCGCCCATCTATTGGCGCCGCAGGCTTCGGAAAAAGGACTGGGGTTGAGCGCCTTCGTCGATCCCGCACTGCCCGATCATTACCAAGGGGACCCGACACGGCTGCGCCAAATCTTGCTCAATCTGGCCGGCAACGCCGTCAAGTTCACCGACAAAGGGTCGGTCAGCATCGACATCGCGGCGGCGCGCAAGGGTAAGGTCAAATCCGCGCTTGCGTTCCGGATTACGGATACTGGCATCGGCTTGAGCGATGACCAGCAGCAGAAATTGTTCCAGCCTTTTCAGCAGGCCGACGCCTCAACGGCACGGAAGTTCGGCGGCACCGGTCTGGGCCTGACCATTTGCCTGCGTCTGGTCGAGATGATGGGCGGTGAGATCGGGGTCGACAGCGAACCCGGCAAAGGGTCGGTTTTTTGGTTTGAAGTTCCCTTGCTGGCGTCGTCGCCGGGCCCATTGGACAACGCGCGTGATTTGTCGGATGCCCGGGTGATGACGGTGGGCAAGGACACCAACAGCCTCGGCGTCGCTGAACGGTACCTCACCTACTGGGGCGCTGAGACCGAATTTGCCGCCACCAGTGCCAGCGCATTGGAAATACTAAGCGCGGCGGCTGAGGCGGGGCGGCCTTTCGACGTTGTCTTGATCGACCATGCGCAAATGGAGAATGATGGCCTCGCGCTGGGGCAGGAGGTCTTGACCGATCCCCAGTTGGAAAACACCAAACCGGTCTTCCTCGCGCCTTACGGTTCACGGACGTTGCGCGACGAAGCGCAGGCCCTTGGTTTTTTCGGTAGCCTCAAAAAACCGCTCGCTCGCGCCATGCTATGGCAGACGGTGGGCGCCGCGCTCGGCCTTGTCTCGAAGGAAGAATTTGTTTCCCAGGAGGCCCAGGAATATGACGGGATTGCGCCCCCCGACGTGGAGGACGCCCGCGCCGCCGGCACCTTAATCTTGGTGGCCGAGGACAATCCGACCAATCAGGTGGTCATCTCGAAGCTTTTGGACAAGTTGGGATTCGCCGCCGAAATCGCCGACAACGGCGCCGTTGCTTTCGATATGCTCGGCGATCATGACTACGGGCTTTTGCTCACCGATTGTCACATGCCGGAAATGGACGGTTACGAACTTACGACCAAGATCCGTGCCCACGAACAGGCAGGGGGAAGACGATTACCGATCGTCGCGCTGACCGCCGACGCCCTGGCCGATACGGAGAAAACGTGTCTGGACGCGGGCATGGACGGTTATCTCAGCAAGCCGGTGGAACTGGCCAAATTAGAAGCGGCCATCGTCCGGCAACTGCCCAAGGCGGTGGAACTGCGCCGACAGGCTGTACCGGAAAAGAACACGGACGACGCGCCGCAAGGCGAACCCGAAACCGAAACCGACGCAGAGACGGATGAGAACGGCTTGGCCGTATTGAATTTGGAAATGATCCTGTTCGCCTTCGACGGTCTCAACGACGAGGTTCGCGACATGCTGGCGGAATTCGTCAAGGAGAACCGGCAGCGGATCGGACAATTCCAAGACAGCGTCAAGAAGGCAGATTACAAATCGGCCAGGGAACTGGCGCATGCCATGAAGGGGGCCGCCAACACCATCGGCGCCCATTCCTTCGGCCAGCTGTCCGCCGACATTGAGGACAGCCTGAAGAACGAGAACCCTGAGGGTGCCGAGGTGTTGGAACCCGGGTTGGAACCGGCATTTGAGAGGTTGGAGCGGGCCATCGCCAATCTTTGAGCAGCCCTCGAACCGGCAATGACATCATCCAGCGTTCGGGCGCTCACGGTCCTTCGTTGGCAACGGTCTCCGGCCCTTCGCCACCGAACCGCAAAGCCGCATAACCGATGATCAACCCCATCACCGCGCCTTCCGCGGCGAACCACCACGGCGACGTGATCAGGCCGTCGGGGCCGAACACATGGTTCATGGTCGCCTGCATGAAGTCGTAGGTGAAGAACACCATGACAAAGTTCATCCAGGCCCCGATCAGCGGATCGCGGAACCACCAGGGCATGGGCAGTTTCAGGATCGGGTGATAGGTGAAGACGCCAAAGGCGCCGATGATCGCACCGAATGTGGTGTACCAGAGCAAGACGCCCCAGCGGATCAGCAGATCGGCGTCGGGCAGGATATAGGGCGTAATGAAGAAGCCGAATATACCCAGCATCAGGCCGGTGAACTTGCCGGCCGCGATCCGGGTCATCAAGGAGGGATTGGGGAACATGGCTGACCTCCGCCGGCTTTTACAGAGATATGGGAAAAGCTTACAGGGTTCCCATTGCCGCGCATTGACTTCGCTCAACTTTCGGCAGCGACCGCCGTTCCGGCCGCGATCATCGCGTCGATGCGGGCCTCGTCGAAGCCGGCCCAATCTTTCAGCACGTCGCGGGTGTGTTCCCCCAACAGAGGCGCGCCGACGGGATCACGCACCGGGGTCGCGGCCAGATTGTAGGGCGGCATCATGGTCTTGATCTCACCCAGGGTCGTGTGCGGTGCCATCTTCACCAAATTGACGGCCTCGGCCATGGGCGAATTCAGGGCCGCGTGGACAGAGTTGATTTCCCCCGCCGGAATCCCCTGGGCTTCCATCAGCGCCAGCCACGCCGCCGTGGGGCGCGCTGCGAAGATGTCGTTCAAGATGTCCGTCAACGCCGCCTTGTTGATCAGCCGGCCTTCGTTGGTCGTGAAGCGCTCGTCGTCGGTCAGGTCGGGCCGCTCCAGGGCATCGGTGCAGAAGCGGCGGAACATGCCGTCATTGCCCACCGTCAGCATGAATTCGCCGTCCGCAGACGTATAAACGCCGGCCGGCTGGGCCGCCTGGCTGCCGTTGCCGGCACGGGTTGGATTGTCACCGACCAGCAGCGACTGGGCGCCGAAATTGCCTAACATGTTGGCGGCCATGGCGAACAGGTTGGCTTCCACATATTGGCCGATGCCGGTATCGCGCCGGGCATAAAGTGCGGCGCTGACGGCCTGGGCGGCGGCCGTGCCGGTGGCCATGTCGACCACGGAAATGCCGACCCGCGTCGGCGGGCCGCAGGGCTCGCCGCACATGGACATGAGCCCCGATTCGGCCTGCGCAATGGGATCATAACCGGCCCGGTTGGCCATCGGCCCGCTGCGGCCATAACCGGAGATGGCGCAATAGATGAGGCGCGGGTTGATCTCTTTCAACACGTCGTAGCCCAGGCCCAGGCGATTCATGACGCCGGCCCGGAAATTTTCGATGACCACGTCGACGTCTTTCACCATGGCCTTGATGGCGTCGCGGCCGTCGTCGCTTTTCAGGTCCAAGGCGACGCTGCGCTTGTTGCGGTTGACGAACAGATAGAACGGCGATTGGCCGTCCACGTCGGGCGGCACGTAGGTGCGCGTCGCGTCGCCGCCGGTGGCCTCGATCTTGATTACGTCGGCACCCAGGTCGGCCAGGATCATCGCCGTATAGGGCGCCGCCAAAACCTGGCCCATGTCGAGGACCCGGATGCCGGCGTAGGGGCCTGACGCCTGCGATGTCATCCGGCGGCCCTGCGGGGCAACCGGACCTTGCCGGTACCGATGATCGACAGCGCATCGTTCTGGTTGCGCGCCTCATGACTGATGGTCACCACGTCGCCGTCGACGGCCGTCACATTGCCGTTGATGAACAGGGTGTCGCCTTCCGGGTTGTGGTGGCGGATCTTGGTTTCCGAATGGACCAGGAAGCCGTCGTCGCCCATCCAGTTGGTCAGGTGGTGGGTCATCCATGAACAGCGCTCGGGGCCGTAATCATAGGCCCCGGGCGCGCCAACGGTGTGCGCGAACTCCTGTTCCCAGTGCACCCGTTCGGGGCAGTCGGGAATTTTGAAGCGGTTGGGAATGCCGAGGCCGGGATGGGCGTGAATCTGCTTCCAGGCCAGCTTGTTGGCGCGGATATAAAGCCCGCCCCAGCCTTGCGCGTAGGCGATGAAGCCGGTCACCGTCATTGGCCCCTTGACCATGGTCGGCAGGGCGTCGCCGACGTTGACATCGTCGACATACCGCGGCACCGCGCCGCGCACCTCTTCGTCGGCGTAATGCTTGTATATCTCGGTCAGTTCGTCCTGGCTGTAGGTCTGTTGGTCCTTGGCTTTCAATTCTGCGTATTTGGTGCCTTCTTCACGCGCCGCGTCGCGTTCCGTGCGAAAGCACCAACTGTCACCGTCCGCCACGATGTCGCCATCGGCGTTGAAAAAATCCACGTGATAAATCTGCTGCACGGCGCGGCCGGAGAACTGCGTGTCGCGCAGAATGAAATCCTTCAGATACGATTCCGTCGACACGGCCTCATTGCGCCGCAGCCATTTGTGCCACGTCCAATCGGCGCCGGCCCACATGGCGTGCACGCCGGGCAGGCCGCCGACGTAACCCGATATGATCCGCGAGCACGCAAACAGGAACGACGGCAGGGCGACGATGCCGCCGTGCGATGTCGTGGCTGCATAGTCGGGGTCGCACCACAGCGGATTGTCGTCGCCGATGCCGTGCGCATAATGACGGATGTTGTCGCGGGTTGCCTCCGTGCACCAGGGCAGCGGTTCGGTGGCGATCTTCACGCCTTTGCGGGCCTCCAATTCCTCCAGGCCCTGTTCGGTAATGCGCGGGAAGTTGCCCGCCGTATTGTCCTGCATGATGTCAGGTCTCTTTCAATATCAGGTCACTTTCCGTTTCGACGAGTATTCATGGCGGGCCATTGATGCTTTTGCAAATGCTGCTGTTTCATTGGCGAAAATGGGGGGCAGGTGATGAAAAATACGAGGGCATTATGCCGGTCCCAAAACGGATTTATGTACGCATCCCCGATGGCGCCGGAATTTCCGGTTGGGATCGGCGGGCAATACATATGCGAAGACGGCCTTGGAATTCGCCGTCGCGCGGCATCGCGGCGCTGTTGAAATACGCCTGAGTTAACGCCAGCACTCCACGGGCACGGTGAATTTCCGCGATTTATCGGCCAGATCGGCATTGCCAATTTTCGCGGCGCCTTCCGTCGTCTTGAAGGTCACGCCGTTCTTCGACAAAAATCGTTGGGCGGCGCCACCATTGACCACGAAATTGACATTCTGAGCGCGGAATTTTCGGGTGTTCAGCACGGCAACGGCAATCCCAATAATGCGGCCGCCTTCATCCAGCGCGGGGCCGCCGCTGTTTCCCGGTTGCATGGGCGCCGATATCTGTAGAAAGCGTTTATCGTCGCCAATGCCGGTTGTCGCGCTAACGACACCTGTCGTGAGGTTCATGTCGGCGCCCAACACGCCACGCAGCGGATAGCCGGCGATCGCCACCGGTTCGCCAACGCGAACCTTTCGTTTGCCCCGGAATGTGCCCACCCGCCGGTCCTGCGGGCCTTTCAAAATTGCCAGATCCAGGTCAGCGTCCCTGGCCACGATCTCAACGGGTACGCCCCGGACCCGGACGTCCGTGCATACCTTGATCACGTGCTCATTTGTCAACAAATGGCCATCGCTGGTGACCCGGAAACCTGAACCTGATCCGATCCGCTCCGGCGCGCGCTGGCCTTTGCCATCGCCAACGCCAATATCGCGCAGCCAGTCTGCCCATTCGGCATAAAGCGCTTCGGCTTTGCCGATGACGCGGCCCGGGAAAGGCTTGCCACGCCGGATGCGCTCAACAATGTAGAGTTTCTTGTCGGTCTCGATAACAGCCGCGGCGACCAAGTATCCCCGGTTATCGGCCCGGTTTCGGGTGCAGGTGTAATATCCGACCAACTTCAGCCCGTAGGCGTGTCTCGACGATTTGGCTTCGATACCGCGGCCATAATCGCAATTTCTTGCGTGCGCGCCGAGCGTATCGTTGAGGAAATCGAACGGCGATGCGCCGATCATGCGCCGAATTTCCGTGGTCACGATAAGCCGGCCCCATTCCTTCTTACCGACGTCCTTGCCGCGGATGTAAAATTCCTGGGTCACGTCCAACTTCAATTCCTTGAGATAGGCGTTCGCGTTGCGGCTATCGCGCACTTGGGCACCGGCCAAACGCCAGCTAAAGGGAATCTTGACAATCAGCCGCGACGCTTTCCGTGCTTTGGTCCGCGTTGAGGCCGTTTTCGGGATAGGCTTTGGCGCCACCGGCCGGGCGCGCGGGGCCAAAGCTTGTTGTGATGGCTGTTGGCGTGATGGCATTGCGTTGATCGCCGCCAATTCCTTGCGGGCCCGTTGGTTGCCTTGAGCGGCGGCCTTTGACAGCCATTTCGCGGCTCCGCCCAGGTCTTTCTTGACGCCCGTCCCCAGGCGGTACATCTGTCCCAGCCGCAACTGGCCCCAGGAACTCCCGGCGTTGGCCGCCTTGCGGTACCACGAAACCGCGATCTTGACATCCTTCGGCACGCCCTGGCCCGTGCGATAGGATTCTCCGAGCCGAATTTGTGCCGACACGTTGCCTCCCAAGGCCGCTTTGCGGAACCAGTCGACGGCCCGCTTCAAGTCCTTCTTGCCGCCCTGGCCCTTGCGCAGGAGATCGCCCATGCGGTACTGGGCGGTCGCGTCGTCGGCCTCGGCCAGGGCCTGATATTCGGCGCGGGCGACCTTGAACTTGCCGGCTTTGTAGGCGGCCTTGGCGGCGGCCATGTCGGCTTGTGTGGCGACCGACGCCAGGCAAAGGCCAACCGCAACCATGGCACCGGCGGCCAAGCGCCGCCATGGCCAAGAACACAACCATGTGACGGGCTGCTCACCCGCCCTGTGAATCTCCGGCATTCTTTCCGCCCCCGGTCGGATATTGCATTCCGGCCGTTCCATTCCCTGCGGCCAGTGTTCCCGTCAACATAATTGATGGATTGGAAAATACAATCCAGCCCTGCAGGCATCCGGCGTTGACACCATTGTGACATCAATTTACATTTTTCGAATATGAAAGGCCAATCGTGTGGAGCCAATCGGGGGGAATCGCTAAGACACGGTCGTATCGAGGTTGACTGTGACGCAGTGGATTAAGAAGTTGAATGACATCATCTAAAAATCGCGAGTTGGATCATTATTGAGACAAAAAGCGTTATTTTTTGAACAAAATGCCTTTTTTTGATTTTTGTAAGGTCTATATTGAACTCATTCCGGTAAGTGGGGCCGGGCGCTAGGGAGGAAAATTTCAGGATGTTCAGCATCAATCCGTTTGCCGAGCTTTCGGCATCCGTATCACCCGATGTCATGCAGGCCTACGTCATCGTCATGGCTCTGGCGGTTGTCGGGGGAACGCTGTTCGACGTCGTGCACAAGAAAAGCGCCAAGTTCTTTTTCGAGAAATCCAAAACGGCCGAGGCCGCGCGGCAGCGCGAGATCGGCGGCGGTGAGAAAATCGGCATTGCCGTCAAGACCGTGGCGGAGGACGTCTTGACGTCCGCCGAGTTCTGCAATCCCAGGCGCCGTATCTCGCATTTGTTCACCATGTACGGGTTTATCCTATTCTTGGTGACGACCATTGCCCTGGTGTTTGCCTATCCCACCCCTGAGGCGCCGGCCATCGTGGCCCAACTCTGGCACCTTGGTGCGGCGATGGTCTGCTTCGGCGGCTATTGGTTCTGGTTCTTCATTCGCGTCGACGTCGCCGCCGAGGGAAACCCCTGGTACCGCATCGTCCGTGCGGATTTGTTCATTCTGTCATTGCTGGCCACCAACACCTTCGCGCTGGTCTGGTCAATGCTGCAGTCGAGCGGCGCCGGCGCCATCACCACGGTGGTCCTGGGTCTCTTTATTTTGTCATCGACGGTGCTGTTCGGCGGCGTCATCTGGTCGAAGTTCGCCCACATGTTCTTCAAGCCGGCCGCGGCGTTCCAAAAGCGCGTCATGAAGGCGGATGGGTCGCGGGAGGGCCTGCCCAAGCCCGCGGACCGAACCGACCCGGCGGACCGCGACAGGCATTCCATGACGTTGCTGAAGGATGCACCCCTGGACATGGGACTCGGCATCAAGCGCGAAGCGCCCAGGCACTACTGATAATCAACCCGCGATGATCTTCTGATCAGAAGAGGAAACGTTCCATGCCTACTTTTGTTTACATGACCCGATGCGACGGCTGCGGGCACTGCGTCGATATCTGCCCATCGGATATCATGCACATCGATAAGACCTATCGGCGTGCCTACAACATCGAGCCCAACATGTGCTGGGAATGTTATTCCTGCGTGAAGGCCTGTCCTCAGAACGCCATTGATGTGCGTGGCTACGCCGACTTCGCGCCGCTTGGCCACAGTGTTCGGGTGCTCCGCGAAGAGGAAAAGGGCACCATTGCCTGGCAAATCAAATTCCGGGACGGCACGGAAAAAAGCTTCCTGTCACCGATCACCACCAAGCCCTGGGGCCGCGACATTCCGAAGCTCAAGGATGTGACGGGACCGACCCAGGAAATGCGCGACAGCCAACTGTTGTACAATGAACCTGAATATATCCGATTTGATGACGGCGGTTTGCATACCTTGGAATCGAACGGCCTGACGATGAAAAAGGGTGTGTATTACTGATGGCTTACAAAACGATCATAGAAGACAACATCGACATTCTGGTCGCCGGCGCGGGCCTTGGCGGCACCGGGGCCGCGTTTGAAGCCAGGTTCTGGGGCCAGGACAAGAAAATCGTCATTGCCGAAAAGGCCAACATCGACCGCTCGGGCGCGGTGGCCCAGGGGCTCTACGCCATCAATTGCTACATGGGCACGCGTTGGAACGAGAACAATCCCGAAGACCATGTGCAGTATGCGCGCATCGACCTGATGGGCCTGGTCCGTGAAGACCTGCTGTTTGATATGGCGCGTCACGTCGATTCCACGGTCCACCAGTTCGAAGAGTGGGGCTTGCCGCTGATGAAGAACGATGCGGGCACCTACATGCGCGAAGGCCGCTGGCAGATCATGATTCACGGCGAATCATACAAGCCCATCGTCGCCGAGGCCGCGAAGAAATCCGCCGACAAAGTGTTCAACCGGATTTGCGTCACCCATTTGCTGATGGACGACGCCAAGGAAAACCGCATTGCCGGCGCCGTTGGCTTCAACGTCCGCACCGGCGACTTCCATGTCTTCAAATCGAAGACGGTGATTTGCGGTGCCGGGGGGGCGTCCAATATCTTCAAGCCGCGCTCGACGGGTGAGGGTGCGGGGCGTGTCTGGTACGCGCCGTGGTCGTCGGGGTCCGCCTATGGCCTGATGATCAACGCTGGCGCCAAAATGACGCAGATGGAAAACCGCATCGTGCTGGCGCGGTTCAAGGACGGTTACGGCCCGGTCGGTGCTTACTTCCTGCATCTCAAGACCTACACGCAAAACTGTCTGGGCGAAGAATATGAATCCAAATGGTTCCCGGACCTGCAAAAGATGGTCGGCAAGGAATATCTGGATCCGGAACTGTCGCACAAAACCCACCGGCCGATCCCGACGTGCCTGCGCAACCACGCGCTGATCTCCGAGGTCAACGCCGGGCGCGGTCCCATTCACATGGTCACCATGGAAGCCTTCCAAGACCCGCATCTTGAGGAAGTCGGTTGGGAGAACTTTCTCGGCATGACCATCGGTCAGGCCGTGCTGTGGGCCGCCACGGATGTCGACCCGAAGAACGAAAACCCGGAAATCACCACGTCGGAACCCTACGTCATGGGCTCCCACGCGACCGGCAGTGGTGCCTGGTGCTCGGGCCCTGAGGACGTTTCCCCGCCTGAATATTTCTGGGGTTACAACCGCATGATGACCATCGAAGGGTTGTTCGGCGCCGGTGATGCCGTCGGCGGCACGCCGCATGCCTTCTCATCGGGGTCGTTCACCGAAGGGCGCCTGGCCGCGAAGGCAGCTTGCCGCTACATCGACGACGGCAAGGGCGAAGGCATCAAAGTCACCGACAAACAGATCAATACGCTCAAGGAAGCGGTTTACAAGCCGCTTGAGCATTACAAGATGTACCGCAACGAAATTGTCGCCGGCGACGTCAACCCGCACTACATCAATCCACGCCAGGGCCTCGACCGTTTGCAGAAGCTGATGGACGAGTACGGCGGCGGGGCGACGGTCAATTACATGACCAACGAAAAACTGCTGAGCATTGGCCTCAAGAAACTCAAGATCATGGAAGAAGATCTTCAGAAACTGGGGGCATCAGACTTCCACGAATTGCTACGCGCATGGGAGTTGATGCACCGCCACCGCACCGGCGAATGCGTTCTTCAGCACACCTTGTTCCGCAAGGAAACCCGTTGGCCGGGCTATTACTACCGCGGCGACGCCATGAAACTGGACGATGAGAACTGGCATGTCCTGACGGTGTCGCGCCGCGATCCGGAAACCGGCGAATACACCATGGAGAAAGCGCCGTGCTATCACTTGGTCGGTGAGGACGAGTAACACAGACGCCAAACAGGTGTTCGCTTTGAGCTCCTGTTCGGCTTGACAGAAAGGATCAACATCTTGCGTGTTGATCTTTTTTGTCCGGTGGGATGAAGCGGGCTTCCGCCTGCAACAGAGAGCTGAAGATGAATATCATCGAGAAAACCGACGACGAGATTCTTGCCATCGCTAACCCGTTGTGGAGCCACCTCATCAATGCGTCGAACAACGGCAAGTACGGAGAATTCATCAGGCATTTCGCCTATAGCCTGATCAAGGGATTGAACGAAATTGAGGTCGGCAAGCAGTTCGCAAATAGTGAGCTGACGCGAAACCTATCCGAATCGGTTGAATTCATTGGCACGATCCGCCGAGGCGAATACATCACGGTGCTCTATCGGACGCGAAGTACCAAGAAAGAGGGCGAATGGCTGGGCCGGCTGGTGCTCGGCTATGAAGACGACGAGGTCAAGATTTTCGGCGCATCCATTTTTTGAACGGTTGGCGTGGATTGGAAATGAGTGAAACCATCGAAGACGGCAAGTATGTGGAACTGAGCTACAGGGTGATCGACCAAAAATCCGGCGAAGTCCTGGTCGAGGTCGAATTTCCGATCAGCTACATACACGGCGCCAACGATATCCTTGCCCCATCTGTCAGCGAACAGTTGGACGGCCACGCCGCTGGTGACGTGATCGAAGTGCCCATCGATTGCAATCAGCTTTACGGCCCCAGGGACGAGGGGCTGGTGTTTACCGATGCCATCGAAAATGTTCCCGAAGAATATCGGAATCTCGGCACCACCATCGTCACGGAGAACGAAAAGGGCGAGACACAAAGCTTTGTCGTCACCAGGTTCGACGACAAGACGCTAACCGTTGACGGCAACAATCCGCTGTGCGGCCGGCAAGTCATTTTTAAGCTGGAGGTCCTTGGTGTCCGGGACGCCACGGACGACGAGATCGAAGCCGGCGGCGCCGTCAGCGCAGGGCCGGATATCGGTAAAGCACGCATGGTGCCTATTTGAAGAACGCAACCTATTTGATCAACTGTGAGAAGATAACTTAAACTTACTTGCAACAGGTGCATCGACTGCACTGAGAGAGGTGACCTATGAGTGAGCCCGCGAAAACCAGGCCGAAAGTGCCGGACGGTGAGACTGTCTATGTGACCACCCGTCAAATGGAGCCCAACGAAAAAGGCTTCGTCGGCTATGAAACCGAATGGAAGCCGTGGCAGAAAGAGGTCGAGTACACGACCCCGAAAAAGCCGTAAGGCGCGGTCCATCCCGGTGGTTTCCATGTGATCCCGGAACCCGCCCGGCAATGTATTGCGGAGCGATTCTAAGCGGCGGCTCGGGTTTCGGTGACGAAACCTTGGCCGCCTTTGTATGTGTGAAGCTGAAAGACCGGTGCGGCCTCGGCGGCTTCCGGGAAATCGCCCAGGCGAAGGTCGATGGCGACGCTGGGTACGCTGCTGGCCGCGACATGGGCGATCAGGCCGGCGCTGTCCCTGTGGGCATGGCCCGAAAAGGCGCGCACGACATGGCCTTGGCCTTCCAGAACCCGGCTCATCCTGGCGATGGCATCTTGTGAATCGTATTGCCAGCGGTATTTCGATTCCCGCACCTCGAACGGCGGATGATGCATGAACAGGACGGTCGGCTTGACCGTGTCTTCGGCCAGCGCGCGGCCCAGGCTGTCGGCTCGGACGTCACAGAAATCGCCCATGTTGGTGTTCTCGCTCAAGGTGTCGAGGGCGATCAGCCGGACCGGAAAATCGTCGACGCAATAGTGAACGAAGGGTGTGCCGGGCAAAAGATTTCGGCCAACCGGGAAGTTGGCGCGGATCAAGGCCCGGTCATCGCGATTGCCCGCTGCGATATACAGCGGCGGACGCAGCGCGCTGAGCACGCGCACCGCCTCCGTATATTTTACCGGCGTGCCATTATGGGTCATGTCGCCGGTGTGAATGACCACTTTAGGCAGCGGGTCGAGGCCGTTGATATGGGCCACGCAGCGTTCAAGATCACTGCTGCGGGCAGCGACGCTGGGGTTATCGGGGTCGATATGGGTGTCGGAAATTTGTGCGATGATCATGGGGTAAGGCCTATAGCACTTGCCGTGGTTTCTCAACAGGCCCGCTGGCAGGCATTCATTGTTTCGGGTTCCGATTAATTGTTGACCCAATTGACATACTGTGGACGCTAAGGGGCAGCCCAGGGAAATGAGCGCTCAAACGGCGCCGGGGCATGGATTGGGAGGGATGTGGTTTGGCACGGCATGAGTCCTGGCTTTGGCTTGCGGCCGGATGTATCGGTCTCATCGGTGCCGCAGTTTCGACGGTCCAGGCGCAAAGCATTTCGACTGTCTACGACATGTCACGGATGCTCAACGAGCCGCACCCCTTGGCCGCGCAAATGGGCACCCAATGGCGTCCCCTCGCACCCGCGGTTACACCCCAGCCGATGGCGCCGCGGAGTGCCCCGAGGGTGGCGCCACGCGTCCGCCCGGCCGCCGTGCAGCGATCGGCGCCGGCCCCAACCGGCGCCACGGCGGGCGAGCCCTCCTCGGCGTCCTACCAGTGGTTTTCGGAAATTCGCGCCGGTGTTCTCAAGCATGCCGTCTCGATGATCGGCAATACAACGAAGGAAACCGGGATCGACGGTAACGTCGAGGTTTTGTTCGGATCGCCCGGCTGGCTGGAATGGGCCTGGTCGCCCAGGCCGCACATCGGCGCCAGTTTCAATACCAGTTCGACGAACACGGACCTGGCCTATTCGGGCCTGACCTGGGAATGGAAACCACGGAAGTCATTCTTTTTCGACTTCAGCTTCGGGTTTGCCGTGCACAACGGCGAACTGGCTTATGATTCGAACTCCGATGAACCGTTTCCGGAGGACGCCGGCCGGCACCGCGAATTTGGTTGTCGCTGGTTGTTCCGGGAGTCCCTGGAGGCCGGTTGGATTTTCGCCAAACGCCACGCCCTATCGCTCATGTGGGCACATTATTCCCACGGCGGGATCTGCGCCGATCAGAACGAAGGATTGGACAACGCAGGCGTCCGCTACGGTTACCGTTTCTAGGCCTGGAAAGCGATAAAATCAGCCGGTTTGATGCTCAATTCACGGGAACAAAGGCCGGTCCCTCTGGCAGCAGTCTCACGCCGCCGCGCAAATGCCGATACGGATATACCCTGGGGTCAACCACATGGGCCCCCGGTGCCAGCGCGATCAGGGTTTTTTCTGCAATCGGGTCGAAGTCGGCTCGGAAGTGGCACGTGCTTTTCAGGGCCAGGATTTTTTGCGCCGCCGGGTCGATGCCGATGTGCTTGAAGATGTCCTGGTCATAGGCCTGCATGCGGCGGCTGGCGACGACGATTTGAATGCCGCCGATCTTCAGCACGGCGGTCGGGCCCAGATTCACCTTGCGGCCGGGAATGCTTTTGCCCGTGGTGGTGAATTGGCCGTCGCTGAGGGCGGTGATTTCGAAGGTGCCGTGGAACGGGTGGTCGCCTTCGATATTGTGTTTGCCGCCCAAGTCGATGGTGATGGTGCCGCCGCTGCCTGCCGCGTGAGCGGCTTCGGCTGCGTCATTGTCCCACATGACGCACATGGCGACGCCTTTGGCGTCGTGGCGATGCAGGCTTTCCAACAATCCCGTGGTGTCGCAGGTGCCGCCGCAGCCCGGGTTGTCCTGGGTGTCGGCGATGATCACCGGCCTGGCGGACACCGCCGCAATCTCCATGGCCTGGGTCACCGCCGCGTTGACTTCCAGCAAAGGTTCGGCAAATTCGGCCTCGCGGTCCAGGATCATTGCCTCCAGCATATCGGCGGCATCGTCGGCGGCTGGTTGGGAATAGGCGTGACAGACCACCGCCGGCCCGCATTCGGCCAGGTCCGAAGGCGGGAACCCGGCGCCGTAGCTGAGGTTCAACACATCACCGCCTTCCGCCGCCACCGCGGCTTCGATAATCGCCTTGGTCGGCTCGACCAACGTGCATTGGAAATTCAAGGGCAGCAGGAACGGAATGCGGCGCATCGTCTTGAACCGGGGCCTGCCTTCTTCCAGGACCCGCATCAGCAGTTTCGCCGAGCGCCCGCCCGTGTGCTGGCGGTCAATGTGCGGATAGGTCAGATAGATCGCCATGCCGTCGCAATGGGCGGCCATCTGCTCGGTCAGGTTGACGTGGTAGTCCAGGGTGATGATGACGGGGATATCGGGCCCGACGCAGGCCCGAACGCGGCGCAACAGTTCGCCTTCCGCGTCGGGGAAGGTTTCCGAACACATGGCGCCGTGCAAATCCAGATAGACCGCGTCCACGGGCAGGGCCCCGGACAGCATGCCGATCATCTCACCGACAATGCGCTCAAACGCGTCATCGGTGACATAGCCACCGGCCCCGGCATGCCCCCAGATCAGCGGCACCAGCTGGTGCGCCGGGTCAATCTCATCGAGAAACCCCGACATGCCGAAGGGCGCCCCCGTGGTCCGCTCAATAACCTCCGGGCCGCGCGCCAGCGGCGGAAACTCACCGCCTTTCGCGTAGTACTCATAGTCC
>CAZQPC010000023.1:0-26673 GCA_964595005.1 uncultured Magnetovibrio sp. | reverse complement strand
GACGACGACGTCGGCACCCCATTCGCCGGGCGGGGTCAAAAGCACCAGGCTCAGGGGATCGGCACAGACCGTGACCAGCGCGCCGCCATCATGCGCCGCCGCCGCCAGATCACGGTAATCCTCGACCCGTCCGTCCGTCGTCGGGTACTGGAGGACGATGCCGAACACGTCGTTGGCGGCGAGATCAGCACGCGGGTCGCCGATGACCACATCGTAGCCCAGCGATTCGGCGCGTGTTTGCATCACCGCAATGGTTTGCGGATGGCAGTCCTTGGCGATGAACACACAATTGCTTTTCGATTTCCCGACCCGCTTCATCAGGGTCATGGCCTCCGCCGCCGCGGTTCCTTCATCCAACAGAGAGGCGTTCGCCAGCTCCATGCCCGTGAGGTCGATAATCAACTGCTGATAATTGAGCAGCGCCTCCAGGCGGCCCTGTGAAATCTCCGCCTGATAGGGCGTGTAGGCCGTGTACCAACCGGGGTTTTCGAGAAGATTTCGAAGAATGACCGGCGGCAGATGGGTGCCGTGATAGCCCATGCCGATGAACGATTTCATCACACGGTTGCGGTCCGCCAAGCCGCGGATTTCAGCCAGAACCTGCGGTTCGGTCATGGCCGGCGCGTCCAGGTGATCGGTGCTTCGAATATCGGCCGGCACGGTTCGCTCGATCAGATCATCCAAAGTATCGGCGCCGACGGCCGCCAGCATATGGGCAATATCGGCATCCGACGGCCCGATGTGACGGCCGATAAAGTCATCCCGGCGTTCCAAGGTGTCGAGTGAAGTTTTCGTCATGGCGGCAACTCCGCTGTCATTCGGCAATTTTATTGGCGCTGGCTAGTCGGCAATAAATTCTTTGTAGCCGGCTTCATCCATCAGGCCGTCCAGTTCGCTGGTATCGGACAGCTTGACCTTGAAGAACCATCCGTCGCCGGTGGGGTCGGAATTGGCCAGGCTGGGTTCGGCCTCCAAGGCGGCATTGACCTCGGTGATTTCACCGGACACGGGTGTAAAGAGATCGCTGGCGGCCTTCACCGATTCGACCACGCCCGCGTCACCGCCGGCTTCGACGCTGCTGCCGACTTCCGGCAATTCGACGAACACGATGTCGCCCAATTGGGACTGGGCATGGTCGGTGATGCCGACGGTGCCGACGTCGCCGTCCATGGTCACCCATTCATGATCTTCGGAGTATTTGGTGGTCATCATATCGTCTCCCTGTTTGGTTCAACCTTTGAAATAACGATGCGGCGCGAACGGCAACGCCGTCACCGTTGCCGGAACAGCCTTGCCGCGGACATCCAAATTCAAGGCCGTCCCCGGCTCGGTGCTGGCAATATCGACATAGCCCATGGCGACGGGGCCGCCCACCGTCGGGCCAAAGGCGCCGCTGGTGATGGTGCCTGCAGGTTCGCCGCCGCTATTCGATATGGCTGTCCCGGCGCGCGCCGGTGCGCGGCCGTCCGGCTTGATACCGACAAGACGCCGCGACGCGCCATTGGCAAGCTGGTCTTGAATGACCGCGGCGCCGGGGAAGCCGCCTTCTTCGCGGCGGCGTTTGGCAATGGTCCAGTTCAGACCGGCCTCGATGGGCGTCGTCGTCTCATCGATATCCTGACCATAGAGGCACAACCCGGCTTCCAGTCGCAGGGTATCGCGGGCGCCCAGGCCGGCCGGTGCGGCGCGTTCGTCATCCAGCAGCTGTTGCGCGAAGGCTTCCGCGTCACCGGCGGCAACGGAAATCTCGAAACCGTCCTCGCCGGTGTAACCGCACCTGTTGACCAAGGCGTCGATGCCGCCGACATCCATGCGCTGCGCGGTCATGAACGGCATGGCCTGGGCCGCCGGCGCCAAGTCGCCGAGCGTTTCGGCCGCCTTCGGCCCTTGCAGGGCAAGAAGGGCGCGGTCGGCAAGCACCTCAATCTCAACGCCAGCGCCCAGGTGTTCGCGAAGGTGCGGCAGATCGGCGTCAAATCGGGACGCATTGACGACAACAAACAATCCGTCTTCCTCACCCGTCACCATCATGTCGTCGATGACGCCGCCGTCGGTCGTCGTCAGCATGGTATAGCGCATGCGTCCCGGTGCCAGACCTTCGATGTTTCCGGGCACCAGGCGTTCCAGCGCCGAGGCCGCGTTGGCGCCGTGCAGGCGGATTTGGCCCATGTGGGAGACATCGAACAGCGACGCCTTGTCACGCGTATGATTGTGCTCGGCAATGATGCCTTCGGTGTACTGAACCGGCATGGCGTAGCCGGCAAAGGGGACCATGCGGCCGCCCAGGCCGCGGTGAAAGGAATCCAAGGGTGTGGTTTTGAGATCTTCCGCTTCCGGGGTCTGGTCTGCCATGGGTACCTCCTAACAAGAGATCAGAACCGCTTTGGGACACCGGCCGGGCCAAAGCCGCGGCGTCGTTCCAAAGCGCCCCCTCTGTCTCGGTACCTGAAAGATTCGCCGCTAGCAGTGTTGGTCTCAAACCCGGCTTACATCTTCGGTGGGGCGTTGAGTGACCGTGCATCGTCCGCGGCCGTCACGCCCTCTTTCCAGAGTCCCATCCCATTGCGGTCCGGATGCCTGAGAGTTTCCGGGGCGGTTGCTCCTTCGGCGCCGGCGTCGGCCCTCGGGCCCGCCGAACTCTCCTGCAATGGTCAAATGGCTTCGTATTGTATCGCTGGAAAACTATCCCACGGGCCGGAAATCCGGTCAACCGGGGTCCGGATATAACAATTCAATGTGCTAGATAGGCCGGCCCTATGAAGATTTCTAAAGCCTGTTACGGCCCTTGATCCGGCGGTTGTATTCAAGCTGCGCGCGGGTCAACTTGAAACCGGTGAAGATCAGGTAGTCTCGGCTGGTGATCTTGGCGCTGAGGGGAAGCTCAAGCTTCACCGTTTCGCCGAAGAACTGGAGGGCGGACTGATTGCCCGGGAATTCCACCGCGATCTTGAATTCCTCGCGGTACAAGACGTTCCGTTTGTGGTCCGTGACAGATATGAAATACGGCAAAAGCGCCTTCTTGTTGAGGTTGGCCGGGCCCCTTTTGGCGCCGAAGGTGACTTTGACGTCAACTTCCATGGCGCCCTTTCGGGTGTCCTTATCCAGTTCGGTTTTGCACTCCATGGTCAGATCGCCAAGCCGGCCATCGATATTGACGTCGACCAAGTCGGTTCCCTGGCCGGACCGGAACTGCACGATGCGGGCCGCATCGGCAAGAATCTTATAATCCGGACAGGGCAGAATAATCGGCGTCGACCAGATGCTTGAAACCGTGTCGTAGGTGTTTTCAACCGTGCTGCAGCCAACCAACACCGCGATCGCGGCGGTTGGCGCCATCAAATGAAAATATCGCCGGCGGAATTTGCCCGTCATGAAGATGTTCCGTGTTCAAGCCTTGCGGCGGTCAATTTAATCGAGGCGTGCGAGGCGGGCAAGGCAGGTCGGCGCGGGGGCTAATTTTCTTCCCCGGAAAGGAGGCTGACCTTCGGATCAACAAGTTCGATCAACGTCGACGCCATTCTTGCCATGGCACGGCTTCGTCCCCAGGGATTGTCGATGATGCGGGCCGCCTTGATGCCGCGTTCAAAGGTCGTCCATGCAAGTTCCTTGGCCTGTCTGCGGGCATAGTTTTCCGCCATTTCACCGAACATCCAGACCCGGCTGAGCTTGCTGATGATTTCCGATGTGGCTGTTTCGGCTTTTGTTTTGGTGTCATTTGCGCCGTCAATATCGCCGGCCCTGCGCTGGGTGGCGGCAATCGCCCAGAGCGTCTGAGCACGCAGCCGGTTGTCGTCGATGCGGGCCGCCGTTTCCACCGCTTTCTGATAGCTCAACGGCTGCAAGTCCTGCTCCGGCGAGGAACCGGCGGGCATCGCCGCCGTGTTCGGCTTGATCAACCGGATCATCGTCAGGGCGATGCGGCTGATGGCATAGGAGCGCGCAAAGGGCACCTTGATGTGGTCGACGGCCGCCAGGGCGACCTGCAGTGTTGCTTCGGCACTGTCGCCGTCACCGTTCTGCGCCTGGGCCAGGGCGACCCGTCCCAGAACGACGGTCCGGAAACGAACGGCCTCAATGGTGTCGGCCGTGGCCAGTGCCGCGGCGGCGTCGCCGGCCCTGGCCTGGGCGTTCGCGGCGCTCACCAGGACCGATGTGCGCTCCGACACCGACGGGATGTCATCAAGCAAGATCAGGGCCTGCCCGGGCCGTTCCATGTCCGCCAGGGCGGACGCCACATAGCGAAGTGCCATGCCTTTCTCACCGTCTTCAATGCGGGCGCGGGCTTCCGTTTCGGCCGCCGTCATCTCCTGGTTGGCACCGGCCAGATCGCCGGCGCGGGCAAGAATGACCGCCGCGCGGGTTCGATAGGAGATCCGCTTGACGGCGTTCTTGATGTTCGGCAGCAGTTTGATGATCTGAGCAACAGCCTTGCGGGCGTCCTGCTTTTCGCCACGCCGGGTTTGAATTTTTGCGATCGCCGCCATGGCTTCAATGCGTTTTTCCATATCCGGGATGATCCGCGCGGCCTGCAGGGCTTCGCCGCCCATGCCGGCGGCGGCGGCGGCTTCGGCGATGTCGCGCAAGGCCACCATGATCAGGCGCGGATCGCGAATACGCCGGGCCGTCAGCATGGCGTCTTCGGTCAGGCCGGCGCGTGCCTGGGAAACAAGAATTTCACCCAGCGCCCAATCCCTCAGTTCGGGCCGGAAAACGGCCTTGACGCTTTCCGAGGCTTCGTCCAGCAGGCACCGCACGGTGAGATTTTCAAAACAGGCATCTTTATCACGGGTCGGGTCGGCGCGTTCCTTGTTCGATGCGCGAACCAGACCGCGCGTCGCCGGGTGCGACAGCAGGGCTTGCCTGGCGGCGTCCTTGCCGGACCGGCGGACACGGTCGAGACGTTTCAGCAGGGCGCGGACTTCGACGGCGTTTTGCAACAGGTTCAAAAGGTCGCGCGACACCTTACCGTCGGTCTTCAGGCCGGCGCCTTTCTGATAGACACGTATGGCGCCGCGCGTCTCCTCATCCAGGTGACCGTCAATGGCGCCCAGATAGAGACCCAGATCAGCAAGGGATTTTTGAATGACCTTGACGCTTTTGGCGGATCGCCAGCGTTGGCCGGCCGTCGTTGGCGGCTTTTTGTCGGTCTCATCGCCAACCGGCCTTGCCGCCAGTTCGACGGCGGACGCTGAGACGGCAAACGGCGCGCCGCCGGCAAATACGGCAAGCAGACCGGTCAGAAGCAGTAGCCGAAGCGCAGTCATAACATCGCCGCCAGTCCCAGATCCCGTGACGTTCAATGCGGTTCTTAGCGCTTTTCCATAATGCGCGTCTGTGATGGCGGACACAAGGGGGCGGGGCTTGCGTGCCGCCCAGGCGTTCCGTAAACACGGGTCATGGCAGTCTATACAGAAGTCGGCGATGAAGATCTGGTCGCTTTCGTGGCGCGCTACGACATCGGTGAGGCCCTTTCCGCCAAGGGCATCGCCGAAGGCGTCGAGAACACCAATTATATGCTGACGACGACCGGCGGCACCTACATCCTGACCCTGTACGAGCGGCGTGTGAATCCGGACGATCTGCCGTTTTTCCTGGGCCTCAAGGAACACCTGGCCGAAATGTCCGTGCCCTGCCCGGTGCCGGTTCGGGCCCGTGACGGCGCCGTCCTGCATCAACTGTGCGGGCGTCCGGCGGCCATCGTGACATTTCTGGCCGGTATGTGGCCCAGACGAATTCAGCCAGACCATTGCGCCGAATTGGGTCGGGCGTTGGCGGAACTGCATGTGGCGGGCGCCGATTTCGCTCAAATCCGCTCAAATGACCTGTCGGTCGAGGCCTGGCAAGGGTTGCTGGCGCGCAGCGCAGAACGGGCCGATGAGGTTCAGGCCGGGCTTGCCGCGGATTTGTCGGCTGAGGTGAAGGCCCTGGAACGCGAATGGCCGGCGGATTTGCCGGTCGGCGTGATCCACGCCGATCTTTTTCCGGACAACGTGTTTTTCCGCGATGGCCGGTTGACGGGCCTGATCGATTTTTACTTCGCCTGCACCGATATGTTCGCCTATGACGTGGCGATCTGCATCAACGCCTGGTGTTTTGAGCCCGACGGCAGCTTCAATGTGACCAAAGCCAAGCGCCTGTTGACGGCGTACCGGCGTATTCGGCCATTTTCCAATGACGAACTTGCGGCGTTGCCCGTCTTGTCCCGCGGTGCCGCCATGCGGTTTCTGCTGACCCGACTTTACGATTGGATTTACACGCCGGCCGATGCCCTGGTGACGAAAAAAGACCCGTTGGAGTATTGGCAGAAGTTACGGTTTCACCGGAAAGTCCAGGGACCCGGCGACTATGGTTTGACGTGAACCGCCGAGATGGCGGACCATACAATTGAAAACACGACGTTATCGGCGGCCCTGAAGTTTGCCGCCGCGCTCCACTAGGCAAGGATTTTTGCGCCGCATGGTTGACATGAATTCCATCGACTTTGACGCCAATGAGAACAGTGTGCTTGTCGGGGTCATTCAGGCGGAAACGGGCGACGTTGCCTTTTCCATGCCGCCGGCCATGGCGGCCTATCGGTTTCAATCGTTGTTCACCAAGGAACCGGAAACCGTGCGGTGGATTTCCGGGTTTGAACCGGGGGGCCTGAAACAGGAAGACGGCGGCAACTGCAACTTCCGGCGTCTGCCCAAATGAGCGACGACGATGCGATCGAAATTTTCACCGACGGGGCGTGTCTCGGCAATCCGGGGCCCGGCGGCTGGGGCGTGTTGCTGCGCTGGCGCGGCACGGAAAAGGAGCTGTCCGGGGGTGAGCCGGAAAGCACCAACAACCGCATGGAACTGATGGCCGCGATCCAGGGCTTGGAATCCCTGACCCGGACCGGCCGGGTCGTCCTGACCACCGACAGTACCTACGTCAAAGACGGCATCACAAAATGGATATTCAACTGGAAACGAAACGGCTGGCGCACGGCGGCGAAAAAGCCGGTGAAGAATGCCGATCTCTGGCAGCGGTTGGACGACGCCATCGTTGGTCAAGACGTGGAATGGCGTTGGGTCAAGGGCCACGCCGGTCATGAGGAAAACGAACGCGTTGATCAACTGGCCAGCGCCGCGGCCGCCGATCAGTCCGCTGGCCCGTAGATGCGCTAAAGGAATATTTGATGGCGGAAATTGGCGAACGCGTGATCGAAGGCGGCTGCACCTGCGGCGCCGTCCGTTACCGGCTGACGGCAGCTCCCATGTACGTTCATTGCTGTCATTGTACATGGTGCCAGCGCGAAACCGGCGCGGCCTTCGCCCTCAATGCCATTGTTGAAGCACCTTGTGTCGAACTTTTATCGGGAAGCTTGGAGGCAACCGGATTGCCGTCGGCCAGCGGCAACGGCCAGGTGCTGCAGCGCTGTGACAATTGCCGCGTGGTTGTTTGGAGCCACTACGCGGGGGCCGGTGACAAGGTGAATTTCGTTCGCGTCGGGACCATGGATGACCCGTCGCTGGCGCCGCCGGATATCCACATTTACACGTCGACCAAACAGCCTTGGGTAACGCTTAACGATGGCGCGCCGGTGGTCGAAGAATATTACCGGCGCTCTGATTATTGGCCGGCCGATAGTGTTGCGCGATATAAGGCGGCGTGCGCTTAACGCCTTATCGGAATGTTTGGTGGGAGACTTTCCACTGATCCATGGCATCCGTGTCAATGTCGATGCCAATACCGGATCCGCCGGGCAATAGGGCGTCGCCTTCGGCAAGACGGATTGATCCGGCAAGCACCGCGTCGCGAAGCGGGTTCATATTGGAATCCATCTCCAATACACCGGCACCGCCGGCGGCCGCCAACAGGTTCGCCGAATGCAGCAAGCCGACGCCGCCACTGAGCCAATGGGGGCAATAGGTGCGGCCGTGTTCCAGGGCCTCTCTGGCGATCGCCAAACAGCCCGTCACGCCGCCCAATTTGCCGACATCGGGTTGCATGAAATCAACCCATTCCAGGGCTTCCGTAAAGGCCGCGGCACCACGCAGGTTTTCCCCGGCGGCCAGCGGCATGGGCATGGCCGCCTTGACGGCGCGCCAGGCCTCCGGCGGTTGATCGGCGCGGATCGGTTCTTCCAGCCATGCCAAGTCGAAGACCGCCAGGCCTTTGATCTTGTCGACGGCTTCCGCCACCGTCCAGCGCATGTTGGCATCCGCGTAGAGGGCTTCGCCGCCCTGCATGTCACGCCGGATGCCGGCAAGATTGCCATGATCGATGTCGTCGCCGAAACCAATCTTCTGCTTAAAACCGCGAAAGCCGCGCGCGCGGCATTCGGCGACTTTTTCAATGGCGCCGGTCGGATTGAGGCCACTGGCGTAGGCGGGAACACGGTCCGGCGCCCCATCGCGCAGCAAATGGCGCAAAGACACGCCGGCGCGGCGTGCCGCCAGGTCCCAAATCGCCTGATCCAGGCCGGCGGCAATACCGGCATTGGGGCCGGGCTCATCGCTTTGAACCTCCATGACCTTGAGCGTTGACTGGACGCCGGCGATGAAGGCCGCCGGATCGTCAATCTGCTTGCCGATGGTCAGAGACGGCAGTGCCCAGCCCGCCAATTGGGCCCGGTACTCCGACGTGATGGACGGGAAGTTTCCCCAAATTTCGCCCCAACCGAAATGGCCGTCCGTGTCTTCAACGCGCAGCAACACGGTGGCGCGGCTGGTCATCGTGCCAAACGACGTGACGACGGGCTTCGACACGTCGGCCCGGAAGACATGGATGTCCATCCGGGCCGGGCGAAAGGGCTTGATCGGGGAGGTCGTTGTGATGGTCATGGCGGTTCCGGTGACATGAGCGTTGAGCGATCAGTAAACCGGAACGGGGCGGCTACATCAAACCGAGGCTCCATCGCATGTGATTGACGACGCTGTCCGGGGATCCGCCCTGGGGCCGGAATTCCTTGCCACCAAAACTCGGACTGATGGATGTGCCCCAGCGGTCGCGGATTACCTGCGCACCAGGATACCAGGAGGGGCCGCGGTCATGGTTTTTCGTTTTAAACATTTTGTCACCTCATGGAAAAGTCGGTTGATTTCTGTATTCGCGTCATATGTACGCTTGTTTTGTGCGGGTAACAAAGGATCAATCCTCATGCTATACATGAATAATTATTCATGTTAAAAATCATCTATGAATTATCACACGGCCCCCGCCGCGGCCATGAAGGCCCTGGAAGCCGCGTCGCGCCATCTCAGTTTTACCCGTGCCGCCGAGGAACTGAACGTTACCCAAAGCGCCATCAGCCACCAGATCCGGCATTTGGAGGACCTATGGGACGTGAAGTTGTTTCACCGCCGCGCCCGGCGGTTGGAACTGACCACGGCGGGCCGCGCCTTGGCGCCGGTGGTGCGGGAATTCTTTTCGCGCCTCGATGAGACCCTGGATACGATCCGCCGCGAAGGCAGCGATACGACGTTGCGCATCGAGGCACTGCCGTCCTTCGCCATCAAATGGCTGGTGCCGCGCCTGCAGCAGTTCCGCGACGCCCATCCGGAAGTCGACGTATGGCTGAGCACGGGCATTCACGAATCCGTTTCCTTCGAAGGCAGCGACGCGGATATCGCGATCCACATGAGCCGTGGTGACTACCCGGGTTACGAGGCTGAGCGGATGATGCCGGAGACCGTCTTGCCCGTCTGCCGGCCGCGCTTTCTTGAAGAGTACGGGGCGCCGGCGGACCCCGCCGATCTCTGCCGGTTTCCCCTGTTGTTGCGCCACCATGAAATTTTGACGCCGACCTGGGAGTTCTGGTTCCGCCGCGCCGGGGTCAGTGAGGAAATCTATGGCCCGGCCCTGACCGACGGCATCCGCTTCCCCGATTCGGCAACCGCTCTGCAAGCGGCCTTCGAAGGCCAAGGCGTCGCCTTGGGCCGCGGCGCCCACGTTTGGGACGATGTTCGTTCCGGGCGGCTGATGCGGTTGTTCCCGGAAATCGACTGTTCCTTTGAATTGTCCTACTTCGTGGTCAGCCCGCGGGCCCGCACGGCGCGGCCCATTGTCGCCGCCTTCCGCGATTGGGTGGTCGCCGAAGGGGCGCGGTTCTATGAAGAATTTGAAGCCTGCACGTGAGGTCATGGCAGGCCCAGAGACGCCGAAGGCCCCGGATGCGGCAGCCGGGGCCTTCGGCTTGAATTTTCCGACGATGCTCTAGAGATCGCTGAGGATTTGCTCGGCGCTGGTTTTCTCGAAGGTGCCGACGTCAACGTTGACACTTTTCACCACGCCGTCGTCGACCAACATGGAGAACCGTTGGCTGCGCACACCCATGCCGCGTTCCACCAGATCCAATTCCAGCCCGGTCGCGGCGGCGAACTTCGCGCTGCCGTCGGCCAGCATGAGGACCTTGTCGCCGACGTTCTGATCTTGGCCCCAGGCGCCCATGACGAAGGCGTCGTTGACGGAAATGCAGGCGATCGTGTCGACGCCCTTGGCTTTGATGGCGTCCGCGTGCTCGACAAAGCCGGGCAGGTGCTTGGCCGAGCACGTCGGCGTGAAGGCGCCCGGAAGGCCGAATATGACGACCTTCTTGCCATTGAAAATGTCGTCCGTGGAAATGCCCTCCGGGCCTTCCGAGCCCATGGTCGTCAAATTCACGGATGGAATGGTTTCTCCTACATTGATCGTCATCGTCGCTCCCCCTGGGAAAAATAATTGTCAAATTCCTGCCGCGTGTGCGGCGCTTGCCTCAGACTTAGTCACTTTCGTGTGAAATTTCACCCTTTAAAGGTAGGGCTTATTTACCCGCCGTCAAAATATCGGCGCCGGCAGCACCGGCAAGGGCATCCAGGACGATACCGGCGCTCAGCAATTCCGGCAAAACCACGCCCGCCGGGGCCTTCGGCCCGTAGACAATATTGAAGGGGATGCCGTAACGGCCGTGGCGTGCCAGATAGCGCGAGATGGCCGCGTCGGGCTTGGTCCAGTCCGCTTGCATGGCAATGACCCGGCCGCCGTCGAATATGCCCCGAACGCGGTCATCGGCAAGGACAATGCCCTTGTTGACCAGACACGTGATGCACCAATCGGCGGTGACGTCCACGTAGACCGTCTTTCCCTGGGCGACGAGACGCGGAATGGCGGCTTCGTCGAAGGGCTGCCAGATCGCATCGGCGACGGCCGGCGCCGGTTCGGCGGCGGGAATCCATTGCGGCGCCATGCCGGCGGCAAGCGCCGCCGCCAAGACCGCCGGCGCGGAGAACTTGAGGCCGGGTCCTTGCGGGCGGTGGGCCCAGTAAAGCGCCAAGCCGGCGATCACCATCATGGCCCCGGCGATGATCGCCGCCGTCAGCCCGGCCGTGCCGGCCAAAACACTCAACAGCCAGATACCCGTTGCCGCCAAGGCGAAGCCCAGGATGACCTTGAGCTTGACCATCCAGGGGCCCGGCTTCGGCAACCAGGTGGCCAGTGACGGCACCGCGGCGATGACCAGATAGGGCAGCGCCAGACCCAGGCCGAGGGCGGCAAAAATCAACATGATGTCGGCGGTGGAGCCGGCCAGGGCGAAGCCCACCGCGGTGCCGAGGAACGGCGCCGAGCACGGTGTCGCCAGCAAGGTCGCGAAGGCGCCCTGCAGGAAATGGCCGCCGAGACCGTGAACCTCCGCCGAACGGCTGGTGAGATCGCCAACAACCTGCGGCAAACGGACCTCGAAGAACCCCCACAGGTTACAGGCAAACAGGGTAATCAGCCCGGTCATGCCGACCAAGAACCACGGTTGCTGGAACTGGATGCCCCAGCCCACGACGGCGCCGCCGGCCTTCAGCGCCGCCAAGGCGCCCGCCAAGACCAAAAACGCACTGATGATGCCGGCCGCCGAGGCCAGGAAACCGCGCCGCGCCTCTCTCGGATCACCACCGCCAAATTGCGCCAGGCCGAGCAGTTTCAGTGACAGCACCGGCAACACGCAGGGCATGAGATTGAGGATCAGGCCGCCAAGCACGGCCAGCAGCAATATGGTCAACAGGGGCGGTCCCGCTATTGGCGCCGCCGCCGCCGGGGCAAGCGCCGGGGCGCCCGGTTTGGCGATCAGGGAACGCTCTGCTGAGCGCTGTCCATCGACCAATGTGACGACGAAGCTGCGGTTGTCGATGGTCTGGCCCTTGTCATCGTCAAGACCATCAAGGCCGTCGATGCTGACGTCGATGAGTGCCTTCAGCCCGCCGTCAAACATCTTCACCGCCGGCTTGCCGAAGGCCAAACCCGGGGCGCCTTCAAAGAAGGTATCGGGCGCCGTGAACGGCGTCTGCGTACTGGCCACCAACTGCAGATGCGCGCCGGCTTCGTCCTGGACACTGTGCAGGGCGTCGATGCTCAGGCCATGGGCCGTGCCGTCGCCCGGGACGGCGGCGCTATAGCGGTTGATAAGATGCGCGTGTGCGCTGGGGTCGGCGGCGCCTGGAGGAACGTTGAGGGCCAGCTTCGCCTCATAGGGAATACAGATGTCATTGCAGGTCAGATAGCGCACCCGGGCTTGCAAATTGATGGCCTGCGACACGGTCACCGATTTCGCCGTTACCGGCAGAACAACCTGCTTTTTGTAGCCCAATGTCTGCAAGCCAAGAACCGAAAACCGTTCCGGTGCCGGCCACTGCATATCCGCCGACGCCAGATTGCGCGAACCGGCCCAATCGACGTTTGGCGGGAACCCGGCATCACCGGGTGATCGCCAATACACCTTCCATCCGGGCTGCAGTTCGAACTGCAGGCCCAACCTGATTTCCCGCGATGGGCCCATCGCCTCGGTCGCCGCGACCAGACGCACCCGGGTCTGTTCCGTCTCATTCCACGCCGATGCGGCCGACCCCGCGGCGGCCGGCGGCGTTATGGCAAATACGGCCAACGCCGATACGAGCAGGAATTTCGACAGCGACACAAAATTAGCGAACATCGTTTTCACGGGGTCCAATTTCTATGTTTGGTCCGCCGTATATACGCTGTTTGCGTGGATTTTTCACGCATTCGTCGCCGCCTCACGCTATCTTGACGGCCCGTGAAGGGACGAATGACACCATTTATCCCTACTTTGTTGACGGGTACTGCTGTGGCATACTGTCATTGAAGCGTTGCGATCAGCACCCGGCGTTCCTAGGTAAAGGGAAGCGATAACATTTCGATGAACGGCGATATGCTCAACGAAGATCTGGAAAATGCCTATCTGTCGGGCCAGCTTCTGATTGCCATGCCCGGCATGACCGACCCGCGATTTGAAAAGTCGGTGATCTACATGTGTGCCCATAATTCCGACGGCGCCATGGGGTTGGTGGTCAACCGGCCCATCGAATCGTTGACCTTTCCCGAGCTTCTGGAGCAGTTGGAAATTGATTCCGGAGATTGCGGTGAACCCATCCGGGTGCTTTTCGGCGGGCCGGTCGAACAGGCCAGGGGCTTCGTCCTGCATTCCCCCGACTATCTTCAGGACGCCAGCCTTGTCGTTGATGAAAACATCGCCCTGACCGCGACCATCGATATCCTGCGCGCCATCGCCGGCGGCAGCGGCCCCGACAATTGCCTGCTGGCCCTGGGCTATGCGGGCTGGGGGCCGGGCCAGTTGGATACGGAGATCAAGGGCAACGGATGGCTGAATGTCGACGCCGACGAGGATTTGGTCTTCGGTTGCGAATTGGACGACAAGTGGGAGAAAGCGATGGCCAAAATCGGCATCGACCCCAGGATGTTGTCCGACGACGCCGGGCACGCGTAACCCAGGACCGTTCATGGCAGGCAAAAAACCGAAATCCAAACGCCGGGGCGGCGGCAACGATGCCGACGGCCTGATGCGGCTTTTGGCCGAGCGCATGGAGGCCTGTCCGGATGTGGAAAGCCTCAACGATCAGGTCATTATTCCCTTCGCGGCGGCATTGGAAAGCGTCTGTGCGGCGCGCGGTTACCTGCTCAACATTTACGGTGAGACATCGAACGTCGTCTTCAGCGGCGATGCCGATGACGCAGAAACCATCTACCGCATGATCGACGACTATTTGGACAGCCGGCCCGACAGCACGTCGTAGCCGCACAACCCGTGCACGGGGCCAACCGCCGCCACCGTCGGCGTGCCCTGGAACAGGCGCCGGGCGGCATTGGAAACGGCCCGGCAATCAACGGCATCGATACGCTCGACGATTTCTTCGGTCGGGATGATACGTCCGAAAACCATCAACTGGCGGGCCAGTTGTTCACACCTGGACGAGGTGCTTTCCAGGGACATCAGGATCGACGCTTTCAGTTGCGCCCGGGCCCGGTTCAATTCTTCTTCCGTGACCGCGTCCTGGACCTTCTCAACCTCGTCGACGACCAGCGTTAACAGCCCCTGCGCTTCATCGGCGCCGGTGCCGGCATAGACACCGAAAATGCCGCCGTCCTTGTAGCACGACAGGAACGAATAGATGGCGTAGGCCAAGCCGCGCTTCTCGCGTATTTCCTGAAACAGGCGCGACGACATGCCGCCGCCGAGGATCGTCGAAAGCACGGACGCGGTGTAGAAATCCTTGTCATCGAAGGCGATGCCCTGGGCTCCGAAGACCACGTGGACTTGTTCCAATTCACGTTTCTCGCGGAAGTCGCCGCCCTTGTAGTGGGCCGGTTCGCGGGCCGTCTCCGTATGCGCCGGAAGGGCATCGAAGGTGTCCTCGACAAGGCGCAGAAACGTCCCATGGTCCAGATTGCCGGCCGCCGCGACGATCATCCGCTCGGCGCTGTAATGGCCTTGCATATAATCGCGCACCCGCTCGCGGTCCATCGCCTTGACCACGTCGGGGCGTCCCAATACGGGCCGGCCCATGGCCTGGTCGGGGAAGGCCGTTTCCTGGAAATGGTCGAAGACGATATCGTCGGGCGTGTCCTTGGCCTGGTGAATCTCTTGCAGGACGACCGCCTGTTCGCGGGCCAGTTCCTCTTCGTCGAGGACCGAGTGCTGCAAGATATCGCCCAACAGATCGACGGCCAGCGGCACGTCTTCCTTCAGCACTTTGGCGAAGTAGGCCGTGTGTTCGCGCGAGGTATAGGCGTTCAGGTGACCGCCGACGGCCTCAATCTCGGTTGCAATGTCAAAGGCGTTGCGCCGCTTCGTGCCCTTGAAGGCCATATGTTCCAAAAGATGCGAAACGCCGTTGACGTCGGGATGCTCATCGCGCGTGCCCACATCCACCCAGGTGCCGACGGAAACCGTCTCGACGGTGTCCATGCGGTCCGTCACCACGGTCAGGCCGTTGGCCAATTGGCTTTGTTCGATGCTCAAGCCGCCGCCCCTCCGCTGGTCCGGGTGTCACCGGCCGGCGCGGCGTGGCCTTCGATGAATGCGCGCACGGCGGCCACGTCGTTGGGCAGCACATTGATGCGCTCATCGCGTTCAAACAGGTCTTTCATCGGGGCCGGCAGGTCGGGCCGTTCACCGGTCGCCGCCTCGACGGCATCGGGGAACTTCGCCGGATGGGCCGTCGCCAGCGCGATCAGCGGCAGTGACGTATCGCGGCGAAGCGCCCGGCCGGCGGCCAGGCCGACAGCCGTATGCGGGTCCAATTGTTCGCCGCTGGCGGCAAAATGCGCGTCGATCAACGTGCGGGTTTGATCATCGGTGAACCGCCCGCCGACAAACAACTGGCGCGCCTCGTCCAGGACATCCGCATCGACGGCGAAGCCGCCGGTTTCGCGGAACCCGGTCAGCACCCGGGCGACACGGGCGCCGTCGCGGCCGTAAAGCTCAAACAGAAGGCGTTCGAAATTCGACGATACCTGGATGTCCATGCTGGGGCTGATGGTCGGGATGACTTGATCGATCTCCATGGCGCCGCTTTCGAAAAACCGTGCCAAGATGTCATTGGCGTTGGAGCCGACGATGAACTGGCCGACCGGCAGGCCCATGCGATGCGCCGCATAGCCGGCGAAGACGTTGCCGAAATTACCTGTCGGCACGGCGAAGTTGACCTTCGTTTCCGGCCCGCCGACCTTCAGTGCGGCCCAGAAATAATAGACGATCTGGGCAACGATGCGCGCCCAGTTGATGGAGTTGACGGCGCTCAGGTTCATGCGGTCGCGGAACGCCATGTCATTGAACAGGGCCTTCACGGCATCCTGACAATCATCGAAGGTGCCTTGCAAGGCGATGGTGTGGACATTGGCGGCGGCCACGGTGGTCATCTGGCGGCGCTGCACATCGGAGACCCGGCCATGGGGATACAAGATGAAGATATCGAGATTGCCGCGGCCCCGGCAGGCTTCGATGGCGGCCGATCCCGTGTCGCCCGAGGTCGCGCCGGCAATGCAGATGCGCTGGCCCCGTTCGGCCAGCACGTGATCGAACAACGGCCCCAGGAATTGCATGGCCACGTCCTTGAAGGCCAGCGTCGGGCCGTGGAACAATTCCAACAGATATTCGCCGCCGCCCAGGTCCTTCAGGGGCGCCACGTCGGGCGCGTCGAAATGGCCGTAGGCGTCGGTGATGATGCGCCTGAGATCGGCCGCGGCGATGGCGCCGCCGACGAACGGCGTGATCACCCGAATGGCCAGTTCGACGTAGGACAAATCTTTCCAAGCGGAAATCTCGGCGGCCGAGAACTGTGGCCATGCCTCGGGCACATAGAGACCGCCGTCGCGGGCCAAACCGGCCAGCAGCACGTCATCGAAAGCCAGGACAGGCGCCTCGCCACGGGTGCTTACATACTTCACGTTCGGCGCTCCAACGTTTGCCGCATCAGACGGCGCAGCCTACTCCCGGCGCCGGGCCGCGTCCATGCTTGCCTGGAACCGTTAAAATTCGGGGAACCGATCACGACCCCTTGAACACCGGCTGGCGTTTCTCGATGCGCGCCGCGACCCCTTCCAGGGCATCGTCGCTGGCGAACACCCGGGCAACCTCGGCATCCTCGGCGGTGTGGTCCATGCCGTCGTAGAAGGACACCTGCTTGAGCAGAAGCTTTTTCAATATCCGCATGGACAGCGGCGCGTTGGCGGCCAGGCGCTGGACGATTTTGTCGGTTTCCGCATCCAGTTCCGACGCCGGCACGGCGCGGCTTAACAGGCCCAGTTCGTGGAACTTCCTGGCCGGAATGGGATCGCCCAGCAACAGCAACTCGCGCGCCATCACCAGGCCCATGGTTTCCATGATCTTCTTGGTCAGGAACCAGTCCGTGGTCACGCCCAGTTGCGCCAGCGGCATGGCGAAGGGCGCGTCCTCCGCGGCGACGGTGAAATCGCAGTGCAGGGCCAGTTCACATCCGCCCGCGATGGCCGGGCCCTGAACCCGGGCGACGACGGGCAGGGGATAGTGCTGGACCGCATCGAACATGCGCACCACGGCCTCTTCGGCACCCTGTTGCAGGCCACCGGAGCTGAGCTGCAGGCCGGCGCAGAAGCTCGGGCCTTCGGCGCGGATCACCGTGACCCGTTCGGCGGCCGGCGGCACCTTGGTAAAGGCCTCAATGAGGGCTTCCATCATCTCATGGTTCAGGGCGTTGCGTTTTTCCGGGCGGTTCAGGGTGATCGTGCGGATGGCGCCGTCGGACGAGATATTCAAAAGACCCATCGGATTTACCCTTCGCCAGCGCTGCCGAGGCCGGGCGGTACATGGCGCATGGCCGGGCGCTCACCGTCGAACGAGATCGGCAGGCCGACCAGCTTCAGGGGCGTCCCGGGGACCGGCTGGAGAATATCCAGGGCCGCGGTCTGCGGCGTTTCCAGAACTTCCGGCATGGTCTGGATCGGTGCCGACGGTACCCCGGCGGCACGCAGTTTCTCGACCCAGGTTTCGCGCAGGCCCTCGCCGACAATGGCCTGCACGGCACCGACCAGTTCGTCGCGGTGGGCGACCCGGTCCTGGTTCTTCCGGTAGCGCGGGTCGTCGGCCCATTCGGGCTTGTCCAGGGCGTGCGCCAGCTTGGCGAACAGGCGGTCGTTGCCGGCCAGGATCATGAACCGCCCGTCGGCGCCATCGAACGCCTGATAGGGGACCACGGCGGGATGGCCGCTGGCCTGGCGGGCCGGCACCTGTCCGGTAACCTGGTATTCGGCCATGTGATAATTGCCCCAGCTCAGCGCCGTCTCGTAGAGCGACGTGTTGACGGTACAGCCCTCACCGGTCTCATGGCGATGATGCAGGGCCGCCAGGGCACCGATCGCCGTCCACATGCCGGTGCCGATGTCGATCAGCGAGACGGCCACCCGGGCAACGGGGCCGTCCGGGTGGCCGTTGATGCTGACCAGGCCGCCGTAGGCTTGCATCAGCGGCTCATAACCCGGCTGATCCTTCAACGGCCCCAGGTGTCCAAAGGCGCCCATGTCGCAATAGATGAGACGCGGAAATTCAGCCCTCAGGGTCGCCGCGTCCAGGCCCAGCTTGGCCATGGACCCGGGGCGCATGTTGTGGACGAATATATCGGCGTCCTTCAACAGGGCCTGCATGCGGGCCTTTCCGTCGTCCGTTTTCATGTCGACGACCACGGACAACTTGTTGCGGTTCATGGTCATGAACATGGTGGTCGCGTCGTCGGTCACCTGGGCGCCCCAGCTGCGGGCATCATCACCGCTTGGGCGTTCCACCTTGATCACCTCGGCGCCCAGGTCGGCCAGGATTTGGGTGCCGAAGGGTCCGGCCAGATTTTGGCCCATTTCAACGACTTTCACGCCGGCCAGCATCATCGCCCGTTCCTTTCCGTAGTTCACAGTGCGGCGAGAGGTATAGAGCGCATCACCGGAAGCGGCAACCGTGGCCGGCCGGACCGGGAGAACGCCGTCTCAGGCAAATACTGCCCGCACTTCGCCCATGGTGCCGAAGTCGGCGATCGCTTCATCGCCCGGCGCCAGCGGCGTCATGCCGGTACACGTGCCGGTCATGATGATGTCTCCGGCCAGCAGGCCGCGCCCGGCGGTTACCGGTTGATCGGCCAGCCAACCGACGGCGTCGAACAGGTGATCCCAGAGAAGATCGGCAGGCTGGCCCGTCGCCACGTGTTCCCCGTTTAAGGTGAGCGATGTCTGATGGCCGCTCAGGGCATCGGCGTCCCATTCGGTAATCTCGGGTCCCAGCACGGTGCCCACGTTGGCGCCGCCGTCGGCGATCAGCCGGAAACCGGCGCCGGCGGGTTCACCCTCGAAACGAAAACCGATGATCTCGAACGAGGGAATGATCGCCGCGATTGCCGCTTCGACCTCGTCACGGCCGTAGGGTTCCGTTCGATGCGCCAGGTCGGCCTTTAATCGAAGGGTGAACTCCGTCTCCAGTCCCTGCCGGGGATGGATCGGGAATTCGGCGCCGTTGTCTCTGGTGAATTCGGCGAACAGGGGCCCGGCAAAGGGCTGGTCAACGCCGATCACGGCCAGCAGCGGCGCCGTGGTGGCGCCGATTTTCCAGCCGATGACGTCCAGGCCCGAAGCGGCGGTGATGGCCGCTTGGATGGCGTAGCCTTCGTCCTCCGATGTGGGATAGCCATCGAAATCCCTGGGCACGGATGTGTGTTCCAGGCGCGCCCGCCAAAGCCCTTCGGCTGCCGATCCGGTCATTGTCTGCTCCCGTTGATGTGTCACATTGGGCGCCAGCATAGCGCATTTGGCCGCCCGTGCACCTGCATCTCACGCCGCTCAAATGCAGCCGCAACCGACGGTTCTTCCGGTGTCGGGCAAAGCCGCTATTTGCGGCCGTTCGCCTTGCGTTTGCGGGCCGGCCGGAAGCGCCTGACATCGACCTCGGCGTGGCCCGACGGTGTGCGGTAGGTGACGTGGCGGTGGAAGCCCGTGTCGAAGGTGCCGCGCGCGGCAATGACCAGAAGGTCCGGATGCCAGTCGGTGACCATGTCCAGGGTCGCTTCCCAGGGGTCTTGCTTGGTCGAGATCAGGGTCTGGCTGTCGGCGAACCCTGCGTCGGCGGCCATGCCGCTGAGACGCGCCCGGCCGGGCGCCCTGAGGCTGGCCACCAGGTTCTCGGAAATCAGGTTCAGGGCCAGGCCGCTGTTGTGGGCGACGTCCCATTTGATGACGCCGCCGATCGCCAACTCGGCCTCATAGTCGGTTGCCAGGCGGGCCGCCATTTCCAAGGTTTCGCGCGGATGGTTCTCAAGATCGACCAACACCAGGATGCGTTTGGGGGTCGGCTTGCCGGACGACCGGATGTTGGCCGGCGACGGCTTTTTCACGTCTTCCGGCGCCACCGGTTCGGGGCCGCGTTGGCCCGGCATGGGCGGCATGGCCGGATGCAAAGACGCCGGCGCGGCATTGTCCGTATCGGCCCGGCACTCCCAGAAAATGCGCTGCGTGCAGGTCGCGCAGACGGCGCGGTCGAGGCGCTCGTAGATGGTCGCGAAGGCGGCGGTTTTCGATTGGAAGATGTTTTCCTCGCCGATGGCGTCGACCAGGCCGGTCTTGCGGAACTGTTCGGCGACATTATCCTTCATGTCGACCAGATACAGCGCGCCGCCGGCCTTGCGCAGCGTCTTCGCCTCGTTGGCCAGCGCTTCGGCGCCGGTGATGTCGATGAAGTGGATGTTCGACGCCAAGATGATCATGTGGCGTTGATCGGGGAAGCGGCTTTCCAACCGGTGCAGGTCCTCGATGACGCTGGCCACGGCACCGAAATACATCGCCCCGTCGATGCGGACGATCTTCAGTTGCGGACATTCCGGCTGGTCGGGAATATCCGTGAAGCGCCGGCGGTCGTCGACGTTGCTCGGCGCCAAAACGGCCAGATTGGGGTGCGAGGTGCGGTTCAGATAGAACACCAATGACAGGATGACGCCGGCGAAAATGGCCAGTTCCAAATCCAGGAACAGCACCGAAAAGAAGGTCACCGCAAGAACCGCCGCTTCCGTATGGCTGGAACGGATGATCTGACGCATATGGGCGACGTCGATCAGGTTCCAGGCAACCAGGAACAAGATGCCGGCCATGCCGGCCTTCGGCAGATAAACGGCCAACGGTGCCACCAAAATAACCACCCCGATCAGGAACACGCCGGCCGAGATGGCGGCCAGGGGGGTGCGCGCGCCGGCGTCGAAATTGAGGCCGCTGCGGTTGAAGGAGCCGGTGGCCACGTAGCTGGAGAAGAAACAGCCGAACATGTTGGACAGGCCCTGGCCGATGAACTCCTGGTTGCCGTCGACGTGCTGGCCGCTGCGGATCGCCAGGGCGCGTGAGATCGACATGGCTTCCGTCAGCGCGAAGATGGTCACCGCCACGGCGGTCGGCGCCAGATCGCGGATCACATCCGCCGACAGGTTCGGCATCGAAAGCGGCGGCAGGCCCGACGGGATGGCGCTGATGGTTTCCACGCCGGCGTCGAAATAGGTGTTCATGACAAAGGCCATGACGCAGGTGCCAACCAGGGCGACGATCATATAGGGGAATTTCGGAAAAACCCGGCGCGACGCGACGCCCATGGCGATGGCCGCCACGCCGACCGCCGTGGCGGCCGGCGAAAAAGCGTGCGCCTGATCCCAAAGCGATGCCAAGGTGTCATAGAAATGCCGGCCCCGGGGGACATCGATGCCGATCAGGTTTTCGATCTGATTGACGGCAATGAGGATCGCGGCGCCGGCGGTGAAACCGATGGCCACCGTGTGCGAGATGAAATTCACCAGCGCCCCCATGCGCATCAGCCCCATGGTCAATTCCAGGATGCCGACCATGAAAGTCAGGGTCAGCACCAGACCGACGAACTCCGCCGTGCCCGGATCGGCGAAGGCGCTGATGGAGGTGAAAATAAGCAGCGACGCGGCCGTCGTCGGGCCCGAGACCAGATGCCACGATGAGCCGAAAAGTGCCGCGATGATGGCCGGGATCATGCCGGCGTAAAGGCCGTATTCCGGCGGCATCCCGGCCAGCGTTGCGAAGGCGACGCCCTGCGGCAACACCACCAGGGCGCCGGTGATTCCGGCGATCAGGTCGGCGCTCAGGGTTTCGCGCGTCACCAGGGGAAGCCACACGGTGAACGCCAGCAGCGGATTTTTGCGCGATTCTGATTTCGGCTCTGCCTCGTTGCCGGCAAAAGCCTTCGGCGTCGTCATCTTCGGGTTCCCGCGGGTCGAATGGTTGTGTCGCTTCAATGCCACGATCGCCGAAATTACCGCTCGCCGGTTGGCGCCTGGAAATTTCGGCGCGGTAGGCTGAAATGCCTCAATCAGCGGTGATAAGCACGGACCGGAAGGAGGGTGCTGTTTTCTCGATTGTGCAGTGCACAAAAACACCTTTGCGCCGGTTAAGTCAAACGCAAAGTCGAAAATGAAACAAACCGGCCTCAATAGTGGCGCGGGGACACACCAAGCCTTCTTCGGATGATCGGAACCGTCCGCATGCCGGGTCTTGCGCGGGCTACGTCGCGGTGATCTCCGTCCCGGTTTTGTCGCGCACTTCGTCGAAGCTGACGCCGGGCGCCAGTTCAACGACGTGAAAGCCGTTCTCCGTCACCTCGATAACCGCCAGGTCCGTGAACACCCGCTTGACGACGCCGAGGCCGGTCAGGGGATAGGTGCAGGCCTCGACAAGCTTCGGGCTGCCGTCCTTGGTGGTGTGGCGCGAAACCACGAAAATCGATTTCACCCCGGCGACCAGATCCATGGCGCCGCCAACGGCGGGGATGGCGGCGCCGCCGGTTGTCCAGTTGGCGAGATCGCCGTTCGGCGCCACCTGCATGGCACCCAGGACGCAGAAATCGATATGGCCGCCGCGGATCATGGCGAAGCTGTCGGCGTGGTGGAAGAAGCTGGCGCCCGGGTTCAGGGTCACCGGCTTTTTGCCGGCGTTGATCAGGTCCGGGTTGCGTTCGTTTTCCGGCGGCGTCGGACCCATGCCGAGCAAGCCGTTCTCCGAATGGTAAATGAACTCACGGCCTTCCGGAACGAAGTCGGCGACCCGTTCGGGCATGCCGATGCCCAGGTTGATATAGGAGCCGTCTGGAATATCCAGGGCGCAGCGCGCCGCCATTTGGTCCGGGGTCCAGCCTTTCGTCATGGGTAGCGCCTCCCGGCCTGCAGCAGAGTTTCCTCGTGTTCCGGATGGGGCACGTGGGCGATGCGGTCGACGAAGATGCCCGGCGTGACGACGTGTTCCGGATTGATGCCGCCGGCATCGACAATTTCGCGGGCCTGGACGATGGTCGTCTTCGCCGCCATGCACATGACCGGGCCGAAGTTCCGGGCCGTCATGTTGTAGGTCAGGTTGCCGTGCTTATCCGCCACGTCGGCCTTGATCAGGGCGATGTCGGCCGGCAGCCACCGTTCCATGACATAGGTTTTGCCGTCGAATTCCTTGACCTCCTTGCCGTCGGCCAGCGGCGTGCCCACCGACGTCGGCGTATAGAAGGCCGGGATGCCGGCGCCGGCGGCGCGGATGCGCTCGGCCAGGGTGCCTTGCGGGACAACCTCCAAGTCGATCTTGCCGGCCTTGTAGAGATCGGGGAAGACCACGGAGCCACCGGAGCGCGGATAGGAACAGATCATCTTCACCACCTGACCCGACCCGATCAGGGCGGCCAGGCCGACCTCGCCGTTGCCGGCGTTGTTGTTGACCACGGTCAGCTCCTTGGCGCCGTGGTCGATCAGCGCGTGAATCAATTCCACGGGGCTGCCGGCGGCGCCGAACCCGGCGACCAGCACGGTGTCGCCATCATTGATCGAGGCGACGGCGTCTTCCACTGATGGGACGGTCTTGTCGATCACCGCGATGGCCCTTTTCGTTCGATTGCGGAACTCAGGGTGTGTTGTGTCGGTTTCTCCCCGATGATGCAAGCCGGCACCGGTTGAAAGTGTCGGGCGTCGCGGCTGTTCGATAAATCCGGTATCGCCTGTGCGGCAATATCGCTACGATGAAAGCCGGCCCGGCAGGACTTTTTTTGAGGAGTTTGCAACATGGCTTCGTTCCGGTTTCGCCGGTTCATTATTACTATCTTCCTTGTGGTGTTCTGGATGCCGCTTGCACCCGGTTGGTCCTTGGCGGCGACATTCGACAAGAAGGACCCGTTCTCCGATCCGGCTTTCCGCGCGCCCTATCTGGTCAGCGTCGATGCCTACGATGAAGGCGACTACGTGACCGCCTTGAAAGGCTTCAAGCCCCTGTCCGAACAGGGCGATTTCCGGGCCCAGATCTATCTCGGCACCATGTATGAAAAGGGCCTCGGGCTGGCCGCCGATCTGGTCCTGGCGGCGAAGTGGTTTCATCTGGCGGCCAACGGCGCGCTGGGCGCCTATTATGAACAGCGCCGGCACGCCGGGGAATGGCGCCGCGCCTTATCGGCCAGGGCCGCGGCCATTCGCTCCCTTGAACGGCGGATACGGACCCTTGAGACCGCCCTCAACAATATCCGGCGCCAGTTGCCGCCCGGCAACCTCGAGCCCGGCCCGACCAAGGCGCAATGAAGGGCCGGCCGTGTCAGGGCCTCCGGGCCTGCCAACGTCCGATGACTTGACCGGCGGCCCCGCCGGGGGCTCTTATGCCCGGGTTGCGGCACATCGGATTTCGGGAGGGCTGTCATGGCGGATCACGGATATGAGACGGGCCGGCTGAACCTGCCCTTCGTCGGCCATTGTACCTTCGCCAAGCAGCCGCCGTGCCTGGATTGGGACGCCATTGAGGCCGACGCGGCGGTCCTGGGCGCGCCCTTCGACATGGGCACCCAATACCGGGCCGGGGCGCGCTTCGGCCCGCGCTCGATCCGCGAGGCCTCGACGCTGTTTTCCTTCGGCCACGGCGGCGCCTATGATTTCGAGGACGACGTCACCTACATGCCCGCCGATCAGGTCCGCATCGTCGATATCGGCGACGCCGACATGATCCACACGGACACCCTCAAGAGCCACGACAATATCGAATTCGGGGTCCGCAAGATTCTCAAGGCCGGCGCCCTGCCGGTGGTGCTGGGCGGCGACCATTCCGTGCACATCCCCTGCATCAAGGCTTACGATGACCAAGAGCCCGTGCACCTGATCCACATCGACGCGCACCTGGATTTCGTCGACAGCCGCCACGGCGTCTTGTACGGCCACGGCAATCCCTTGCGCCGGGCCTCGGAGATGAGCCACGTCACCGGCATGACGCAGCTCGGCATCCGCTTTGTCTCGTCGTCGAACAAGGGCGATTATGAAGCGGCGCGGAAAGCCGGCTCCGACATCCTCTCGGTGCGCGACGTCCGCAAGCTTGGCACGGACGGCGTCTTGGGCCGCATTCCCGACGGCGTGCGCTATTACTGCACCATCGACATCGACGGTTTCGACCCCTCGATCGCGCCGGGCACCGGCACGCCCAGCCACGGCGGGTTTCTCTATTACGAGGTGCTGGAAATCCTCCAGGGGCTGTGCGGCAAGGGCAAGATCGCCGGCATCGATCTGGTCGAGGTGGCGCCCGATTACGACCACACGGGCAACACGGCCTTCCTGGCGGCGCAGCTGCTGATGAGTTTTCTCGGCTACATCTTCCACGCGGAGGGGAAGAGTGCCTGAGGCGGGGGATGGAGACTTGTTCGGGCCGCTGAAACTGCCCTGTGGCGTAACCCTGAAAAACCGGATTGCGAAATCGGCAATGTCGGATTCCCTGGGTGACGGGACCGGCCATCCGACAGCCGAACAGATCAGGCTGTATCAGCGTTGGGCCGAAGGTGGGGTGGCCGTATCCATCATCGGCGAGGTGCAAGGCAACCCTGGTTTCGCCGAGAAGCCCGGCAATCTGGTGCTCAACCAGACTTCCGACCTTGACCGTTTCCGGGAACTTGCCCGGCAGGGCGGTGAACACGGCACCAAGCTCTGGCCGCAGCTCGGTCACGCCGGGGCGCTTGCTTACGCGCCGACCAGCACGCCCAAAGGCCCGAGCGCGCTTGATCTGCCTGGTCTGCGCTGCGCGGCATTGACACGGGACGAGATTCATCAAATTCCCGCCGCGTTTGCCAGGACGGCCCGGCTGGCGCAACAGGCGGGTTTCGGCGGTGTGCAAGTTCACGCGGCGCACGGATTTCTGCTCAGCCAGTTTCTGTCGCCCCTGTTCAACAAGCGGCGCGACGAATACGGCGGGGCCATCGCCAATCGTATGCGGCTTCTGCTGGAAGCGATTGAGGCCGTCCGTGCCGCTGTCGGCGCGAACTTTCCCATCGCCGTGAAGCTCAATTCCTCAGACCAGCTCGAGGGCGGGTTCGCCAAGGAAGACGCCCTCGACGTGGTGGCGGCGCTGGACCGGTCTTCGGTCGACCTGATCGACATCAGCGGCGGGACTTATTTCCCCGGTGCAAAATCCGCCTTCGACGGCGCCGGAAAGGGACCTTATTTCATCGAATTTGCAAAGCGCGCCCGTCCGGTGACGGCCAAGCCGCTGATGCTGACGGGCGGTTTCAAGACGCGCGCGCAGGCCGAGGACGCCGTCGCCAGCGGCGCGGCCGATATGGTCGGTCTTGCCCGCGCGCTGGTCCTTGAGCCGTCACTTTCCGAGCACTGGAAAGCGGATCAGAAACCTGAGCCGGTCTTTCCCCGGTTCTCCGATGCCCCGGAGGGCGGGATCACCGCGTGGTATACGATGCGGTTGACCGAGATCGGCGCCGACAAGGAAACGCCGGATTTCGGCGACCTCGGGCCGGCGATCCGTGATTATGAAGCGCGCGACAAAGCGCGAACGGAAGTTTGGTTGCGTCACTTTGCCAATGATGGCGTCGGACAAACTTAAACGGTGATCGGCATCTCATCA
>CAZQPC010000022.1:0-26783 GCA_964595005.1 uncultured Magnetovibrio sp. | reverse complement strand
CCCCGGAGGGGTTATCGGGTGGTCTGCGGCGGGGGCCCATCGGGCGGTCTGCGGCGGCGGCCCATCGGGAGGCATGCGGCGAGGGCGCGGGATGGCCAACCATGCCATCCCCATCCCGCTTGGCGGGCGTGGCGAACCTTCCGTTATTCCCCATGCTCCTCATGACGCGTGTCAACCAAAGCCTGGTTGTAGGCGGCCATGACTTCCTTGTGATGGACGCAGCCCTTGAACTTCATGGTCTGATTGTTGTCGACCACCGCTAGGTGTTCCTCGCCCGTGTCGGTCATCATGGTCAGGGCGGTCTCCAGGGTGTCGTACATGGTCAGGTGCGGCGGGTGCAGGCGGGCGACATCGCCGGCGTTGACCAGATCGTCGAAATCATGATCGAAGGCGGACTCGCTGAGGTCCGCCAAGGTCACCGTGCCGAACAACTCACCGGTTTCGCGGATCACGAACAATTCGCCGACGGGGCATTCCTGCAGGCATTTTCGGACCTCCTGCAAACCGGCCGCCGGGGCCACGGTGATCCCGTCATCGGTCATCACCTTGTTGATCTTGATGGATCGCATGACCTCGGCCTCGAAGCCGCTCTTCACGTCAATGCCGCGGTTCAGCAGTTGCACGCTGAAAAATGACCGGCCGTAAAAATGGTGGGTGATCTCCGAAGCCACGACGACGGCCACCATGACCGCAAGGGTCAGGGCATAGTTGCTGGTCATTTCGAAAATGATCAGGGTCGTCGATATCGGTGCGCCCAGGACGGCGGCGGCCACCGCCCCCATGCCGACGATGGTGTAGACACTGACACCGGAGGCGTAACCGGGAAACGCGCCCGTGGCAATGACCCCATAGGCACCGCCCAACAAGGCGCCGATGACCAGCGCCGGACTGAACACGCCACCGCCGAATCCGAAGCCGATGCAGATGGCCGTCGCCGCCACCTTGGCGGCACAGATGCCGATCAGCATCCACAGGGAAAACTGCAGCAACAGCGTCGATTCCATCACCGCGTAACCGACACCGAGAACCTCCGGTATGGCCAGGGCCATACACCCGATGATCAACCCGGCAACGGCCGGCCGCGTCCAAGGCGGCAGCGGCACTGCCTTGGCGACGCGCTGCGTCAAGCCGATCGATCTCATGAAAATGATGGCCAGGACGCCCGAGAGAATGCCCAGAATGACGAAAGCGGGAAGCTCCCAGAACGACGCAATGATGCCCGTGTCGAAGGTGAACGCCGGAAAGTCGCCGAACCAATTGCGCGAGATGGCGGTGCCGGCGACGCTGGATATGACGATCGGCGCAAAGGCTTTCAGCGCATAGTGCCCGACCACGACCTCGTTGGCGAAAAGTGCGCCGGCGATGGGGGCGTTGAAGGACGCCGCCACGGCCGAGGCAACGCCACAGCCCAGCAAGGTGCGGGTCAGGGACCGCGACAGGTGCAAGCGCCGGCCGATCCATCCGCTTAAGGAGGCGCCCAGATGAACCGCCGGGCCTTCGCGGCCGACGGAAGCGCCGAATCCGATCGAAAGGGCACTGATCAATGCAGCCATCAGTCCGACCCGCGACGACATGCGCCCGCCGCGCAAGGCATTCGCTTCAATGACGTCGGCCACGTTGTGCGCCCGCCGGCCGGGCATGTAGCGGTAAACCAGGATGCCGACCAACAATCCGCCAAGCGTCGGAACGGAGACCACATGCCACCATGGCAGCGTCGCGACATAATCGGATATGCGCTCGGCCTCCGCCTGATAGGTCGCCAGTTGAATGAGCGCGATGAGTTCCCGAAATGCCACGACGGCGGCACCGGTCAGACTGCCGACCACGATCGCCAGTACGGACAGCACCAGATGATCGTTCCGAAGCATGCGGCGGAACTTGGACAGAAGGCGCAGATAGGTGATCCGAGATTCGGGCATCTCACCTGCTATCGAATAGGCCTAACACCCGGATTGTAAAGGGGTTTCGTGAACGAAGTCTTACGGATGGGGGATCAGTTCGGGCCTTACAGGCATCCGGGCCGTAGCCAACGCAACACCGATGGTCGCGATTGGGCCGCGTTGACACCCCGGGCGGCAAAAGGACGCCGGCCGTTCACGCCTGACGATCTCCCGCCAGATGCTGGGGCTTCAAGATGAAAATGGCCAGGGGGCCGATCATGACGATGCCGGCGACGGCCAAAAACGCCATGCCCCAGCCGTAAGGGCTGGCGCCGCCGGCGAGATCGAGGGTAAATCCAATGACCAGCGGCCCCAGGAACCCGCCTGCATATCCCAGCGTCGAATGCACGGCCAGCGTCGCGCCGCGTTGGCCCACCTCGGCGCTGCCGGTCGTGCCGGCCGTCAATGAGGACGAATCGGCCCAGATCAAGGTCGCGTAGACCAGCACCAACACCACCGCCAGGGGATAGGAGACGGCGGCGGAAAACCCGATGCCGCTGGCCATGATGATACCCGCCACCATAACCAGTACGATCAGCCGTTGACGGCCGAACCGCATGGAAATCTCATTGCCCGAAACGCTTGCCCAAACGCCCAGCAATCCCATGACCGTAGCGACAACGGTCGGCGTCAACCAGGACATGGGGCCGTTGCCCAGGCCCTGGGTGGCGGCAACAAAGGTCAGAAACGTCACCACCCAGCCTCGCAAGGCGCTCATTTCCAACGTGTGCACGCAGTACCCGATAGAATAGGCCATCGCCGAGCGGTTCCGGAAGACGGGGCGGAAATCAAGAAGCGCGCTTGTCTTTTCGGTGACGGGATCGGGCGTTCGTGCCGGCAGCGCCAAGGCCATCAACAAGAATGCCGCCGCCGCGCCGGCGCCGCCGATGGCGACGCCCCAACGCCAGCCCAGCGTGTCGGCGATGGTGCCGGCGATGACATAAGACGCGGCGCTGCTGATCCCGACGCTGGCGGCGTGCGCGGCGACAGCGCGCGACTGTGCCGGTCCTTCAACCTGGTCGCTCAGGGCCTTCAAGGCCGGCATGTAGGTGCCGGCCCAGCCAATGCCCCAAAGTGCGCGAAAGCAGAACGCTGACCAAAATCCGTCCGCCAGCCAGGCGTATCCCAGGGCGGCGGCAGTGATCATGGCGACACCGAAGAGATAGATGCGTTTGGGATCGGTGCGGTCGGTGAGCGACACCAGGACCGGCACGGCGACCACGTAGGCGAGGTAGAATATGCCGGTGATCCAACCGGCATCGGTGTTGCTCAGGCTCCAATCACGGATAAACACGGGCAACAACGCCGGAATGGAATAGGCGCCGACCTGCGCCAATGTCTGCGCCAGACAGACAACGGCAATGATGCGGATGAAGGTCCTATCCCGGGAGAATTCCTGCGCCACGAATGAGACCTTCGCTATGAGTTTCGATCTTGGTCCGGCGCCGGTGAAATGACATACGCCGCCATCGATTCCTGTGCGGCGCGGCGCAGTTCGTGCCATTTTTCCGGGCCGCCATAATAGGCAAGGCTGCCCGGCTCCGCCGTGCCGTCGCCATTGTAATAGGAAATGCAGTCGCGTAGCGGGCTGGTCCGTATGTCGGCATCGCGGCAATGCAAGGCGTATTCATTTTCCGGTTCTTTCTCGACGTCGACGATGGCGGCGGCGCGTTCGCGCAGTGTCTTCATCATCCACACCACGTAATCCGTGTGGGCGTCGATAACACGGATGAAATTAAACTGGCCGCCGCCGCCCTGCGGGCCGGAAATGATGAACAGGTTGGGAAACCCGTGGCTATGCAGGCCAAGAAAAGTCTTGGTCCCCTGCCCACGCCATTTCTCATACAGGGTTTGGCCGGCGCGGCCGGTGATCATGTTGAACGACGACGTTCCCATCCAACGGAACCCGGTCGCATAGATCAGGACGTCGAGGGCGTATTCCGTGCCATCATGAATGACGCCCTTGGCGTTGATTTTTCTGACTCCCAGCGGGGCCGTGTCGACCAACGTGACATGTGGTTGGTTGAAAACGGGCAGAAACTCATCGTGGAATGTCGGCCGTTTGCAGCCGTAGGGATAGTAGGGTTTCAGGGCGGCGGCCGTTTTTGGATCCTCGACAATGGTGTCAACCCGGGCTCGGATCTGCTCCATAATCCGGAAGTTGGTGTTCAGTTGCTTTTCAATCAGTTTTTCCGGTGATAACGCCGTGGTGTGTTGTTTGCGGGTTTTGAAATCATCGACCTTGCCCGACAAAAAATCATCATTGCCTTTCAAGGCGCTGCGGCCCGATGAAATCATCGCCAGGCGATCGCGCCGGGCCCGGGCCCAGCCCGGCTGTTTGGACCAGGTTTCAATCTCTTCTTGAGTGGTCTCACGTTGATCGCGCACGTCAACGGACGACGGTGTGCGTTGGAACACGTACAGTTCCCTGGCAATTTTCGCCAGCTCCGGGATCACCTGCACGGCGGTGGCGCCGGTGCCGATGATGCCGATGCGCTTGTCTTTCAAGTCGACGTCATAATCCCAGCGCGAGGTGTGAAAGGCATCACCTTGAAACGTCTCCATGCCGTCGATCCGGGCCAATTTCGGGGTCGTCAGGATGCCGTTGGCCAGCACCACATGCCGGGCCCGCATCTTGTCACCGCGGTCGGTGGAAACCGTCCACCGGCCGGTGCTCTCATCCCAGGCGGTCTCCTCGACGGTGGTATGGAATAGGCAGCGGCCGTAAAACCCGGTGGCCTCGGCAATTTTCTGGCAGTACTCAAGAATTTCGAAGCCGGAGGCGAATTTCATCGTCGGGATATAGCCCATCTCCTCGAGCAGGGGCAGGTAGCTGTAGGATTCCACGTCGCAGGCGATACCGGGATAGCGGTTCCAATACCAAGTGCCGCCGACGTCGCCGCCTTTCTCGCAGAACCGGACATCGTTGAATCCGGCCTGGCGCAGCTTGTACCAAAGCAGAAGGCCGGCAAATCCGGCGCCGACGACAACCATGTCGCAGGTGTCCGTCAGGGCTGCGCGTTCGACCGGTTCCGCCGAATAAACGTCTTCCAGGTATTTACTGAACTCACCTTCCATGGAGATGAAGTCGGCGGCGCCCCGCCGGGCCTCCTTGAAGGCCCGGTATTTGGCCTGTTCGGCGGCATTAAACACGGCCCCGGGCGGCGCCGGCGGCAGCGTCGTCAGGGCGGCATCATCAACTGTGGCGTACCCTTTGCCGGCAATGTCCTCACTGGCTTTGGCGGCCCGGGTATTGAAGATTTTCAGGCCCGTTTCCGGGTCGAATTGGATTGGCAAAACCACACCTCTTTGCTTCCGCCGTCAGGTTACAGATATTAGCGCAAGAGGGAAGGCCTATAGCGCCGGCACCCTTCGCTCAACGGATCGCAAAACTCTGCAGGCCGGTCCGCTGACCGCATCATCTGAGACATCGGCGGGGAATGGACCGTTGTCGCCCGACAGGAGAATTCGCTGTATACTCATATTTTGGAAATTGCGAGGATGGCTGGGGCGGGAGGATTCGAACCTCCGGATGCCGATACCAAAAACCGGTGCCTTAGACCACTTGGCTACGCCCCATCAGATTGCGACGGCAAGATAAGGCTTCTTTCTGGGTCCCGCAAGCACGACCGGCACGGCGGGAAATGATCAAGCGAATAGCACCGATGAGCGGATTATTGTGCAATTTGCAAATCCTGTCGTCGATTTGACGGGCGTCGAATTACGGACGGGGTTTAGCGGTTTTGAGAACTGATGAGCTGGCACCTTCGTCCTGGCCAATGGAGCGGGCCATGACGCATGATAAGCTGGGTTTTGGAATTAACCCGTGAACGCCCAAAGAAACCGGTCCGATGATGGAAACCATAAGCTGGTCCCAGCGCCTTCAACAGAACCCCGACACGGCCGCCGGCGCCGCCATGTTGGCGCTGCTGCGGCGCATGGACGCCTTCCAGTGGTGGGATCCGGACAACGTCGAGGCCGAACAGTATAAGGCGCTTGGCAAACTGCTGGCGCACGCCCGCAAGACCATCCCGCATTATGCCCGGGCCCTGAAAAGCGTGAAATCGCTGAAGCCGAAGAACCTGGCCCAAGGCGCCTGGCACCACGTGCCCATTTTAACCCGAGCGGCGGTCAATGAAGCCGGCGAGGAACTGATGAGCCGAAGTGTGCCGAAAAAACACGGCGGCCTGAACCCGATCTACACCTCAGGCACCACGGGCCGCCCGGTGCGGGTCGTCCGGACCAGCCACGCCCTGCAATATTGGAGCGCCTTCACGACCCGCGATCACATTTGGCACGACCGCGACATTTCCCAAACTTTGGCGGTCAGCCGATCGTCGGAGAAAGGTTTTGCCATCTACCCGGAAGGCGTCGAACATCAATCCTGGGGCAGCCCCGGAGTTTTTTCCAGCGGCCCGGCCTTCAGTCTCAATGTCAACACGTCGATCGCGGATTTCGCCGAATGGCTGACACGGATCAATCCCGCCTACTTCATGACCCTGCCGAACATCATGAAGCGGCTGGCGCCCTATTGCCGGGACCGCGGCATCGACCTCCCCAACCTGAAGGAGGCCTATGTCCACGGCGAGGTTTGTACGGACTTCATCCGGGGTGCCGTCAACGATGCCTGGGGCGTCGCCCTGCATGACATGTATTCCAGCCGTGAAATCGGCTACATGGCCCTGCAATGCCCGGAAAACGACCACTATCACGTGCAGGCGGAGGGCGTCGTGCTGGAGGTCCTGGACGACAACGACCAGCCCTGCGGGCCCGGTGAAACCGGGCGCGTCATCGTCACGACGCTGCGCAACTATGCCATGCCCTTGATCCGCTATGAGGTCGGCGACCGCGCGAAAATGGGGGGGACCTGCAGCTGTGGGCGCGGCTTGCCGGTGTTGAACCGGATCATCGGCCGCGAACAGGACGTTCTGATCCTGCCGAACGGCGAACAACGCTGGACCCTGTTGGGCAGTCCCGACGTCAGAGATTTGATGAACATGGCGCCGATCCGCCAATACCAGTTTGCCCACGTGGCCAGTGATGTCATTGAAGTGCGTCTCGGCATCGGCCGCCAATTGACCGAACAGGAAAGTGCGCGCATCACCGACTTCGTGCAAAAGAAATTCGGCTACCCGTTCACCATCCAATTCCAATGCGCCGACGAACTGCCGCGCACCAAGGCTGGAAAATTCCGTGATTTCGTCCGTGAGATACCGCTGCCGGACGGCACGGATCAGGCCGCATCGGGCTGAGGACCGCTGATTTGGGCAAGGGTATCATCGAAGCGGTCCAGCATGGCGTCACACACCGCCTCATCGTGGGCCACGGACAGATAAAGTTTGGTGCCCATGGGGTTGAGGAAGACGCCGCGGTCGAACAGACCCAGCATCATGGCCCGGCCCCTGACGCTGTCGGCTTTCTGGGTTGAACGGTAGTCGAACACGGGCTCAGACGAGAACACCACCTGGGCAAGCGGCCCATCGCCAATGACCTGGGCCGGCATCTGCCGGCTCGCCAATACGCGGCTCAGCCCGTCACGAAGATAGTGCCCAAGGGCGTGCAGCCGTTGGTAGGTTCCTGGCCCGCGAAACACCCCAAGGGCCGCGTTGGCGGCCGCCGTGGAGATCGGATTGCCGCCCAAGGTCGATGCCATCCAGACATATTCGCCACCGCCCATGCGGTGCTCGCTGACCCATTCCATGATTTCCGCCCGGCCGCCGAAAGCACCGATGGGGTAGCCGCCGCCCAAGGCCTTGCCGTAGGCGATCAGGTCCGGCTGTACGCCGTAGTATTCCTGGGCGCCGCCGTAAGCAAGGCGGAAGCCGGTCACCACCTCGTCATAGATCAAAAGCGCGCCGGCATCGGTACAAGCGGCACGAATACCTTCCAAAAACCCGTCCTTGGGCGGCGTGCAGCGCTGCAGGGGTTCCATGATCACGCCGGCCAGGCTGTCGGCGTTCTCGGCGATGATCCGCGCCGCCGTTTGCAGGTCATTGTAAGGCGCCACCAACAAATACTCGCTCATGGCCGGGGTGCCGGCGCTGGTCAGTTCGGGTTGCGGATAGGCCGCCGGCTGTTGCGGGAACAGGCTGGTCACGCCGGCTTCGTTGGCGCCGTGATAAGCGCCTTCGAACTTCAGGATTTTCGGCTTCCCGGTGACGGCCCGCGCCAACCGCTGGCAATACATGGTGGCTTCCGTGCCCGACGCACAAAACCGCAGGCGCTGCGCCGCCGGGCTGATCCGTTGGATTTCCTCTGCCAGGGCCAGAACGTGGGTATTCAGATAAGCAAAGTTCGACCCCCGGGCCGCCTGGTCCGTCACCGCCTTGACGATCTCGGGACGGGCATGACCGACCAGGCACGATCCCCAGGCCATGGAGAAGTCCAGAAACTCGCGGCCTTCGGCGTCCCACAGCCGGCACCCGTGGCCCCTGTCCATGACCACCAATCGATCTTCGGGAAGGCCATATTCGCCGTTGGCGATACCGGCGGGAAATACCTCGGTCGGTCTGGCGCTGGTCGTTGTCATCGCATCTGCTCCGTAAATTCATGTCATGGGCCACAGCATGATGCTTTCATGCCATGAAACCAAATTTATATTATTATTGATTTTTATTAAAATATTTTATAACAAAACACATGCGTGCCACTCAACTCCGTGCCTTCCATCTTGTCGCCCGGGAAGGCAGCTTTTCCGCAGCGGCGGATCACGCTGGGCTGACCCAGCCGGCATTGACCATTCAGGTCCGCAATCTGGAAAAAACCTACGGACTGCGCCTCTATGACCGCACCGCCGACGGGGTTCGAATGACGCCGGCCGGCGACGCATTGTTTCGCCTGACTCGGGAATTGTATGGCGTCCAAGATCGCATTGCCGGTTACCTGAGCGCGGCACGCGATCTTGAGACCGGTGATTTGCGGTTGTCCGCCGACGGCCCGCATCTGGCGACGAAGCTGATCGCCGCCTTCCGATCCCATTTTCCCGGGGTTCACATATCCCTTTCCTTGGGCAACGCATCGGCGGTCTGGGATGATTTGGCCGAAGGCCGCGCCGATGCGGTGGTCGCCGCCGATGCCCCGAAGGTCAGCGCCAATTACATTGTTCCGGTTCAGCAAAGCCGCCTTGCCGTTTTGGTCGACGCCTCCCATGCGTTGTCGAAGCGCCGGAAAATCTCCGTCAAAGACCTTGCCGGCCAATCGGTGGTGGTCCGCGAACGCCGTTCCAATACGCAACGCATGGTCAATGGGCTGCTTCGCAAACACGGCGTCGTTCTGGGCAACCAAATGGAATTGGGCAGCCGCGAGGCCGTGGTCGAAGCGGTCGCGGCAAGCTTGGGCATCGGCTTCATTTTCGCCAGCGAAGTCACGCCGGACCCGCGGGTCAACGTCCTTGAGCTGACAGATGCTTCCGTTACCAACAAGGAAGTGGCGGCCTGCCTTCACGGACGGCGCGGCGACAATATCGTCAAAGCATTTATGCAGGTTGCCGCCGAGTGGCGGAAGTCACACGGATAAACGGCTGGCGGTGACCCACCAGTCGCCATGCGCAATTTGGATTGCCTCGGCCGCGGCCTCGGCATCGGCATCATTGGAAAACAACCCAAAACAGGTCGCGCCGCTGCCGGACATGCGCGCCAGCAGGCATCCGTCCGCGCCGTCAAGGGCGGCTGTCGCGTCTTTGATGGCCGGCACAAGTGACACGGCCGGGTCCATCAGATCATTGGTTCGGGCCGCCAACAAATCGGTCAATTGGGGCACCCCAACCACGTCATCATCGAATTGGGCGGGATTATTAAAGTCGCCCTGCCGCGCGGCGAACACCGCCGGCGTCGATACCCCAACGCCTGGATTGACCATGACCAGAGCCGCCGCCGGCAGGTCCGGGGCCGGCGTTAAAACTTCACCGGCACCGCCCATGAAGGCCGGGCGCCCATACAGACAAACGGGGACATCGGCGCCGAGCGAGAGCGCCAGACCCGACAGATCGTGGGTGGCGGGGTGAATACCCCAAAGACGGACAAGGGCCTTGATCGTCGCCGCCGCGTCGGCCGAACCGCCGCCGATCCCCGACGCCACCGGCAGGTTCTTGGTCAGAGTGATCGCGGCGCCATTCGCCATCCCCGTGGCGTCCATGAGGGCGCGGGCGGCGCGCAATACCAAATTGCGTTCATCCGGCTCCAGACCGCCGCCGAAGGGGCCGTCGATTTGCAGCGTCAGATCAGCCGCCGGACTGACGGAAATCCGGTCGCCGACGGCCGCGAACACGACCAGGCTGTCCAGTTCATGATAGCCATCGTCGCGACGGCCGAGGACATGCAAATACAAGTTCAACTTCGCCGGCGCATCGACGGCGATGGCACCATCCGGCATGGAAGCGTCGCGCATGCGGGGCTCAGGTTTTGTCGGGACCGGCGGTCTTGCCCGCCTCATCCGGGACGCCGACGGGTTTCGCCGCCGGCAAACCATCTTTCAATTTCTTGCGGACCTCTGCCTCGACTTTGGCGTCGGGCTCCAGGCTCAGGGACCGTTGCCATTGGAACCGCGCCTCTAGGGATCTTCCGACCCGCCAATAGGCGTCACCCAGATGATCATTGATGACCGGGTCTTCGGGGCGGGTCTGGACGGCCCGCTCCAGTTCCAATACCGCCTTGGGGTAATTGCCCAGCCGGTAATAAACCCATCCCAGGCTGTCGATGATGTAACCATCGTTGGGGCGGCGCCTGACGGCGTTGTGGATCATCTCAAGCGCGCGTTCCAAATGGGTCCCTCTGTCGACCCAGGAATAGCCCAGATAATTCAGCACATAGGGCTGATCCGGTTCGAATTCCAAGGCCTTCAGAAAATCCTTTTCCGCCTCCGGCCAGCGCTTCGCCCGCTCCAGAACGATGCCGCGCGAATAAAGCATCCGCCAGTTCTTTTTGGTCAGGGTGCCGGTCCGGGTAATGGCGCCCGTGTAGGCGTCAATGGCCTCGTTCCATCTTTCGTGACGGCGCAGCAGATCGCCCAGGCCACTCATGGCTCTGGCGTTGTCGGGAAACCGCTGGGCCAGGTCCTTGAGCAGATCGATGGCCGAATCCGTCTGCTTCATGGCGTTCAGGTTGTGGGCGCGGCGTAAATCGGCGGAATACCTGAAAGGCGACGACGCATTGATGTCTTCATAAAGATCATTGGCTTGCTTGTAGCGCTGATCGTCCTCCAGAATATCGGCCACCATCATTTGGGCTATGGGGAATGCCGGCCTCAACCATAGGGCCAATTGGCCCAGCACCATGGCCGTCTCGCGGGCCCGTTGTTGGCGCAGGGAATTGGCAATGTTGAACATGGCTTCGGCGGCGCCGGCGGCCGTATTGGCGATCATCGGCTCCGGCTTGACGTTTTTATCCAGGCGCTGCAAAGCCGGTTGCAATAGCGTCGTTCCCGGGTTTGTAGCGATGAACTGATCGTACAGCGCGCGCGCCTCTGCAGTCTTACCGACACGTTCCAACATGCCACCGAGCAATTGCGTATATCGGAATGACTGATTCTCCTGGTCTTTCGCAAGCTTCGCGAACGCCGCCTCTGCTTTTCCGTGACGGCCGGCAAAGTCCAAAAGCAATGCCCGGTGCATATCATACAGACCCTGGGATGAGGCCTTGCCATCCAGACGCTTAAGGGCCTTCAACGCCGCATCGAATTTTTTCGCGCCGGCCAGACTCCAGGCCTCCAATGCCGGCTTCGCAAATCCGTTCAGCCCGTTCGATGGTTGGGCCTTGAGCCGGGCCGTCTGTGCGGCCGTATCGCCCCGCCGGATCGCGTCGACAAGCAAAGCCAGATGCGCGATGGGGGCTTTCGGGTTTTTATCCAACAGGCGCTCGGCCAAAGGCAGCGCGGCCTCGATGCGGCCCTCAATGGTCATCAGGACAAATGTCCGCCGCAAAAGGTCGGGGGCATCGGGCATGGAGCGCAGCGCCGCGTTCAGATACGTCACCGCCGACGGCAGGTCTTTTTCGGCCTGCGCATGGCGGCCGGCCAGATAGTTTCCGATGGCCGAGGGGCCGGGCACGGCCTGATATTCCGCCGCCGATGCCGGCACGCCAGCAGCGCCGAGAAGAACTCCGGCAATCGGTGCGGCGATCCATGCCGCCGACACGCGGCGGCGCCTCACTTGATTGTCCCATTCAGGGGAATGTTTGATGCGCTGAACCATGACCTGAGGACAGTTTAACCGACCGACGCGTCCGGTTCTAAACCTTTCTTCGCACATTTACATATTCGGATAGTTGGGCCCGCCGCCACCTTCCGGCACCACCCAATTGATGTTCTGGGTGGGGTCCTTGATGTCGCAGGTTTTGCAGTGGACGCAGTTCTGAGCGTTGATTTGCAGACGCTTGGCCCCGTCTTTCTCGTCGTTCTCATCGTCGACAAATTCGTAAACGCCGGCCGGGCAGAAACGGTTTTCCGGTCCGTCATAGAGAGCCAGGTTGGTGTTCACCGCGACGCTGTCGTCCGTCAATTGCAGGTGCACAGGTTGGTCTTCCTCATGGTTGGTGGCCGAAAACGAGACATTCGTCAGTTTGTCAAAGGTGATCACCCCGTCGGGCTTCGGATAGTCGATTTTCGGCATGGCATCGGCCGGTTTCATCTGGCTGTGGTCGTCGTGATGGCCGAACGTCCACGGCAGCAGGAAGCCAAGACCCAGGTTGTTCATCCACATGTCGAACCCGGCATACAGCGTTCCTAAGGTAACGCCGAACTTGCTGAGTGCCGGCCGGGCGTTGCGCACCCGGTGAAGATCCTTGTATGCCCAGGAGGCTCGGAACGCCGGCTCATAGCCGCTCAGTTCGTCATGGGCCCGATCTTCGCAAATCGCGGCGAACGCGTGTTCGGCCGCCAGCATGGCCGTTTTCATGGCGTTATGGGTGCCCTTGATGCGCGGCACATTGACGAAACCGGCGGCGCAACCGATCAAACAGCCGCCGGGAAAGGCCAGCTTCGGCACCGACTGCAGGCCGCCTTCATTGATCGCCCGCGCCCCGTAAGCGACCCGCCGGCCACCTTCCAGCATGGGTTTGACGGCCGGATGGGTCTTGAACCGCTGCATTTCGTCGTAGGGAGAAAGGTGCGGGTTCTCGTAATCCAGGGTGGTCACGAAGCCGATGGCGATCTGGTTGTTCTCCTGGTGATAGATGAAGCCGCCGCCGACGATATCGTTCAAGGGCCAGCCTTGGGTGTGGATGACCAGGCCTTCCTTGTGGTTCGCCGGCTCAACGTCCCACAATTCCTTGATGCCGATGCCATAGGTCTGCGGCTCAACCCCCTCACGCAGGTTGAACTTTTCCATCAGCGCCTTCGACAGGTGGCCGCGGCAGCCTTCGGCAAATAAAGTGTATTTCGCATGCAGTTCCATGCCCGGCTCAAAGTTCGGGCCCTGGCTGCCGTCGCGCGACCGGCCCATATCGCCGGTCGCAATCCCCTTCACCGATCCATCGTCGTTGAACAGCACTTCGGCGGCCGCGAAACCGGGATAAACCTCGACCCCCAGGGCCTCGGCCTGTTCACCCAACCAGCGGGTCAGGTTGCCGAGGCTGGTGGTGTAGCAGCCATCGTTGCTCAACAACGGCGGCATCAGCAAATGCGGCATTTCCGACTTGCCGGTTTCTGAGAGAACCCAGTGGCGGTTTTCCGTCACCGGCGTGTTCAACGGCGCGGCCTTGTCCTTCCAGTCGGGAATCAGTTCGTCCAGCGCGATGGGATCAATAACTGCGCCGGACAGGATATGGGCGCCGATCTCCGAGCCCTTTTCGACCACACAGACCATCAATTCCCTGTCGTTTTCCGCGGCCAGCTGCATCAGCCGAATGGCCGCCGACAATCCGGACGGCCCGCCGCCGACGATGACAACGTCGACTTCCATCGATTCGCGTTCCACCACTTCCTCCGACATTGCCCGTTCCCCTCTTTGCCGCAGTCTTCTTCAATGACGCGCTTCTATCATAGCCCGACGGGTCCGGAAATCACGTCTCGTTTTGGCCTGTGAAACCCGCCTTTCCGGGTGTCGCAAACCGATCATCGTGCTAGATTGCAGCGATGATGCCCACCGATCAAACCCGCGCCATCCTCGATTGGCATGTCATGGCCGGGGTCGACGAGACCCTTGCCGATGCGCCCGTCGACGGCTTCGCCGCAGTCCCGGCACCGGTTCCCAATCCCGCACCGCCATCGGCGATGCACGATAGCCAACGGACAACGCCGCCGGCCGGCCGGCCGGCCGCGGCCAGTTCACCCGAGGCCCCGCCAAGCGGCGACGAAGCGGTCAAATCGGCGGTCCAATTGGCGGCGGCGGCGGCAAGTTTCGAGGATTTGCACAAGGCGCTTGAAACCTTCGACGGATGTGCGCTTAAGAGAACCGCGACCAATCTGGTCTTCACCGATGGCAACCCGAAGGGACGGGTGTTGTTGATCGGCGAGGCGCCGGGTGCCGAGGAAGACCGCCAAGGCACCCCCTTTGTCGGCCCGTCCGGCCGGCTGCTGGACAAGATGCTGGGGGCCATCGGCTTGGATCGGACCGACGTGCTGATTTCGAACACCGTGTTCTGGCGGCCCCCGGGCAACCGCACACCGACGCCGCTGGAGGCGGCGGCCTGCCTGCCCTTCGTGGAACGCATGGTTGAGTTGATGGAACCTGCCGTCATTGTGCCTTTGGGCGGGCCGGCGGCGAAATCGCTGCTGGCGCAAACCATGGGAATCGGTAAGTTGCGGGGCCGCTGGTTCAGTTATACCACGCCGAAAATATCGCACCCCATTGACGCCACGCCGCTGTTCCATCCGGCCTATTTGTTGCGCACCCCGGCCCAGAAGCGGGCCGCCTGGCGCGATCTCTTGATGATCAAACACCGGCTTGCCGACAAACCATCCCATTGACCGCCATTCGCCCTGGGTTCTCAATATGTAGGGAATTCTTCATTTTTCCGCATAAATATAGTAGGTATTGAGAAAATCCGTGCTTCGGGTTGTTGCCGAACACGGCATGCACTATACAGGCAAGGCTTGTGAGGGATGCGGGGTCAGCACCAATGAATTTCCTGTCCATTCGCCGATCGGCGAGATGTCTGCTCGCCATGGCAGGTATATTGTGGCTGGCACATAGTCCGTCCCTGGCCTCGGATGCGAACCGGCCCAGCGAAGAAGCAGTGTCCCTGACACCGCGTTTGAATATTGCCGCCGCGTCGCCAAAAGTCATTTCGTTGGCGGACGCCGACCGGTATCGGGATATCTTTGCCCTGCAGGCGGACGGCAACTGGAAAAAAGCCAACACCCTGATCAAGCAACTGAACGATCCGGTGTTGTTGGGGCATGTCCTGGCGCAGCGCTATCTGCATCCCAACAAATACCGCTCGCGCTACAAGGAACTGAAGGCATGGATGGCGGTTTATGCGGACCATCCTGACGCGGCGCGCATCTACAAGCTGGCCCTGCGCCGCAAACCGAAGAATTGGCGCCGCCCGAAGGCGCCGGAGCAACTGAAGCTGGCAAAACCGCCGACGGGGGCCAAGGCGCGAGAAATCACCGGCAAGGCGTTGGGGCGCTCTGATCGCTCGAAAGTTCGCAGTTTCAAACGGCATCTGCGCCGCGTTTTGCGCCGCGGTCATACCTTGGCCGCCAAACGCACCTTGAATTCCCGCGACGTCAAACGCCTGTTCAGCGACGCCGAATATGATCAGGCGGCGGCAAAACTGGGCCAGGCCTATTTCAACGACAGCCGCGACAAATTTGCTTTGCAGTGGGCGGGCACCGCCGCCGAACGCTCCGGCCACCTGGTTCCGGACGCCCATTGGACCGCCGGCCTGGCGGCCTGGCGCCTGGGCCGGCGTGAGCAGGCCGCGCACCACTTCGAGGAAGCGGCCCGCCATAGCGACCGGTCAGACTGGTTCCACGCCGCCGCCGCTTTCTGGGCGGCGCGCGCGAATTTGGTCAGCCGCCATCCCGAACGGGTCACGCCGTTGCTGGAGGCCGCGGCCGCCAAACCGCGCACCTTCTACGGCCTGTTGGCCCTGAATGTCCTGGGCCGTCCGCTGCCCTTCCGTTGGGCGCCGCCGGCCTTGGACGATACGACTTATGACGCCCTGATGACGCGGCCACGGGGCAAACGCGCCATGGCGCTGTTACAAATTGATCAGCAGGTGCGGGCCGGCCGGGAATTGCGCAATCTGACGCGCAACGCCGATGAGGATTTGTCACGCGGCGTTCTCACCTTGGCGGCCCAGGCCGGCATGGCCGAATTGGCGGTGCGCCTGGACGAACGCCTGTTTTCCAAGGGCGGCGGTTTCGATGGCGCTGCCTATCCGATCCCGGCTTGGGTGCCGGCCGGCGGGTTTCGCATCGACCGGGCCCTCATTTACGCGCTGATCCGCCAGGAATCGCGCTTCAACCCGAAGGCCAAGAGCTGGGCCGGGGCCCGCGGCCTGATGCAGTTGATGCCCGGCACGGCACGTTTCGTTGCCCGCACCAACCGCATCCGCTACAACAACCGGCGCAAACTTTTCCAGCCGGAGATCAACCTGACGCTGGGCCAGCGTTACATCGAAATGCTGTTGAAGGACGCGAAGATCAAGGGTGACCTGTTTTTGATGATGGCGGCGTGGAACGGCGGGCCGGGCAATCTCAACAAATGGCGCCGCCGTACAGACGACCTCGGCGACCCCCTGTTCTTCATCGAAAGCCTGCCGTCGCGCGAGACCCGGAACTTCATCGAACACGTGCTCTCCAATCTGTGGATTTACCGTCACCGCCTGGGCCAACCCCGGCCATCCCTGGCGGCCATTGCGGCGGGCGAGTGGCCGGTGTATACCCCGCTCGGTCAGAACGCCGTGGAAGAGGTCGCCGCCAACGATGGGGCACGCAGACAAAACTGAATTTCAGCCGGTCAATATCGCCATCCTGACGGTCTCCGACAGCCGCACCATCAACGACGACCGTTCCGGTGATACCCTGGTCGAACGCCTGGAAGGCGCCGGCCACAAATTGGCGGCGCGGGCCATCGTCAAGGATGAAGTGCCGATCATCACCGATCAACTCCGCACCTGGATTAACGACGCCAATGTCGACGTGGTCATTGCCACCGGCGGCACCGGCGTCACCGGACGCGATGTCACGCCGGAGGCCTTCGCCGAGGTTTGGGAAAAGGAAATTCCGGGCTTCGGGGAACTGTTCCGCTGGGTCAGCTATCAAAAAATAAAGACCTCGACGATCCAGTCCAGGGCCTGTGCCGGGGTTGCGGGCGGCACCTATATTTTTGCCCTGCCCGGCTCTCCAGGGGCCTGCAAGGACGGCTGGGATGAGATTTTGCAAGACCAGTTGGACATCCGCCACAAACCCTGCAATTTCGTCGAGATGATGCCGCGCCTCAACGAACACCGCGCCTAGCCGGCCGATGACCGCGGTCCGCACCTTGCTGTTCGATATGGATGGGGTCTTCTGCGACTACGACTTCGCCCTCAGGCTTGCCAACCTGGAAGCGATCACCGGCGTCGCCGCCGAAACCATCGACGCGACCATTTTTCAATCCGGTTTCGAAGACAAGGCGGATCTGGGACAATTCAGCGCGGCCGCCTACATGGAAGAAGTCGCGCGCCTTCTGGGCACCGAAATGGACGCCGAGACCTGGCTGACCGCGCGTTCCCAAGCCATGACCCCTTACGAGGAAATGTTTGAGTTGGTCCGTGAGCTTAAACGCCGCTACCCAATGGCCTTGCTGTCCAACAACGGCTGGTTGCTGCGTCAGAACATCAGCCGAATTTTGCCGGAATTGCCTGAGATATTCGGCGAAAATCTCTACTTTTCCGCCGAAATTGGCTCTGGAAAGGAAACGCCCGCCTGCTTCGGGCCGCTGCTCGGCATGCTCGGCTGGCAGGCCTCGACAACGCTGTTTATTGACGACAGCCCGGCCTACATCGCCGCCGCGCAGACCGCCGGGCTGCAAACCCATTTGTTTACGCAACCGGAAAACTTCGTCACCGCACTTGATACGTTGGGTCTACGCTGACGGCGATCCTTCCAGGCGGCCCCGGTCACGGCCAATGGATTCGGCCATGAAATCAAGGAAGGCGCGGATGCGCGCGGTACGCCTCAGGTCCGCATGGGTCAGCAGCCAGAGCTCCGAGCGCACCTCGGATGGCAGGCCCGCGACACGGGTCAGTTTCGGTTCCGGGTCACCCAGGAAACACGGCAGTACCGCCAGCCCGAGACCGCCGACCGCCGCCCCCAAAACGCCGAGCAGATTGTTCGACCTGAGCGCCACGCGCCCATCGGGCACTTCCCGGCGCAGCCATTTCGCCGCCTCCACATGGGCCAGGCTGTCGTCGAAGCCGAGCCAGGTGTGGTCGGCCAGGGGACGCGCCGCGTCGTGAACCGCCAGATAGGCGGGGCCGCCGTAGATGGAAAAGGCGACGTCGCAGATGCGCCGCCCGACCAGTTGTTCCGGCGGCGCCAGGGTCGGGCGGATGGCCACGTCCGCCTGGCGCTTCGACAAATTCAAGTATTGGGTGTCCAGGTTGACATCGACGGTTATCTCCGGATACGCCGCATGAAAGGCCGTCAGATGCGGGCCCAGAAAACGGTAGGCCAAGGTGTCCGTTGTGGTCACCACCACGGTTCCCCGCAGTTGCAGATCGCGGCCCGTGACGCGCCGGTCCATGGCGTCCACTTCGTCGCGGATGCGTCGCACCGAGGTGCGCATTTCCTCACCGGCCACGGTCGGCACGTAGCCGTCGCGGTGGCGCTCAAAAAGCCGCACCCCCAACCCCGCCTCCAACCCGTTGATACGCCGGAACACGGTCGAATGATTGACGGCCAGCGTCCGGGCCGCCCCGGACAGGCTGCCGGCCTCGGTAACGGCCAGGAACACGCGCAGATCGTCCCAATCCATGGCCCAGACCATATATGCATTTTTGCAAAGTTAAAATGCTTTTTTTGATAATTTCGATGCAATAACAAAAAGACTATGTTGCCGGTCAAGCCACATCATCGCAAACCAACGAACGAGGAAACCAAAATGACCGACACCATCGATCCCAAAACCGCCCCCTACGGCGCGCTGTTGCTGCGCGTCTCGCTCGGCGTCATGTTCCTGGCCCACGGCCTGTATCTGAAGTATTTCGTTTTCACCCTGCCGGGCACGGCGCAATTTTTTGAATCCGTCGGCTTCCCGGGCTTCACCGCCTATGTGGTCGTCATCGCCGAGACCATCGGTGGTCTGGCGCTGATCCTCGGCGTGCAAGCCCGCCTTGTCGCCATGGCCATGATCCCGATCTTAGTGGGCGCGCTGTTCGTGCATTCGGGCAACGGCTGGGTGTTTTCCGCCAAGGGCGGCGGCTGGGAATATCCCGCCTTCCTGATCATCGCCGCCGTCGTCCAGGCGCTAATCGGCGGCGGCGCCTATGCGCTTAGCCGTGATCTGCGGCTTCCCTATCTGCCGGCGGCCGCCCGATGAAGGGCCTCATCAACGGCACCTGGCACGGAGACCTGGAGTCAGATCCGGGTCTCCTGGCCCGCTTCCAGTCGCTCGACAAAGATACCTTTCGGGACCGGATTTCAACCGACGGCGGCACGGATTTCGCGGCTGAAGCGAACCGTTATCACCTCTACGTCTCCTACGCCTGCCCCTGGGCCAACCGGACCATCCTGTACCGCAAGCTGAAGGGCCTCGAAGACGTCATCTCCATGTCCGTCGCGCACCCGATCTGGGGCGGTCCGGACGGCTGGACCTTCGCCGACGGCGAGCATGGCACCCGCGATCACGTCGCCGGCCGGCCGGCCTTGCAAGACGTCTACGCGGCGGCGAAGCCCGATTTCACCGGCCGCGTCACCGTGCCCGTGCTGTGGGACAAACAGACCGGCCGCATCGTCTCAAACCAGTCCGGCGACATCATCCGAATGCTTGATGGCCCGTTCGATCAATGGGGCGATGCATCGGTGCGGTTTTATCCCGACGATCTGGCCGCCGACATCGAGGCGATGAACGCCGTCGTCGTGCCGAAGGTCTGCATGGGCGTCTATAAGGCGGGCTTCGCCTCGACCCAGGAGAATTACGATGGCGCCGTCGGCGACCTGTTCGAGACCCTGGACGAGCTCGACGCCCGGTTGGCGGAGCAGCCCTATCTGCTGGGCGGGCGCGTGACGGAATCCGATTGGCACCTGTTCATGACGCTGGTCCGCTTCGATGCCGTTTATCATTCGAAGCTCAAGTGCTCGAAGAAGCGTCTTATCGATTACCCGCACCTCAGCCGTTACACGCGGCGCCTCTACGGCCTACCCGGTGTCGCCGCCACGGTCAGGCTTGACCACGTGAAGATGCACTACTTCGACGACCTGGGGATCGGCAACCCGCGCGTCATCCCCGCTGATGCGGCCGTGGACTTTCGCCGCGCGGCCTGATCGCGGCAATGGTCAGCCATGGTCTTCAGCCCGCCGGCGCGAAGGCCATGGCTGCTCGCGGCGGAATTTCCGACGATTTTCGAGATCAATGGATTAGACTGCGTTTGACCTGCTTCGGAACGTCAGTCGCTGGTCGAACTCGACACCGCTGGTGCCAAGAGCATCGTGCGCTAGAGGTCGGGACAGGATCGGTTAATTTCGTTGTCCAAGGCGTCGATGAACTTTTCCGAGGCCTCGTTAACCAGGGGCGCAAACAAAGCATCGATCTGCGACAGCAAGCTGAAAATATTGTGGAACGCCATGGCGATAGCCTTGCTGCGTTCGACCCGGACCTTGAAGCGGGTCGCTGGCATTCCAGGCGGGGCCTTATAATGTTTATCCCACTTCGTCTTGATGGCGCGGGTGAACCGATTGCCGCCACCGGTGCCAGGTTTCGCCCTGAATTTTTCGAACTTCTTCTTTGCCGATTTGGCGAGCTTGTATTTCATCATCACTTCGAAGATGGCCTCGCCGGTTTCCTCACAAATCTTTTTCTGCGACATTTTGCGACCGGTCTCATCGATGATTCGGTCCCACGGCTTTTTTTTCAACAGGCTGTCGACGCACTGCTTCTTCGCCCAGGTCTCCTTATCCATCTTTTCGCCGGTCACGAACTTTGCGACCGAGCACATGGCGGCCACGGCCGTGGTATTGGGAACCTGACAAGCTTTTGCGGATGTGACGCTTTCGAACAAGGATCGCTCCGTCGCCGCAGGGCAGGTCCAGCATGTGCCCCCTTCGATGGGGTCGTAAAAAGCCCGGCCCTCGCACTTTAAGCCCTTCGGAGGTTTCTTCTGTTTTGTAGCCTTCCTGAATCCGAATTCGGGTGGCAGGGTATTGGCACAGTCGGAACTGGCGAATTTTGCACGTAAGTCCTTGAGTGCTTTCCCGGCGTCGATCTCGACCTTGAACTCTGCCGACATGATGGTCTCGCCGGTCTCTATGGCGTCGAGCAGCGTTCCGGCAACTCCCATGGGCCCGCAAGCGAAGCCCGCCTGCATGTAGGGAACGCAGCGCGGGTTTGGGTCTTTCCCGGTGGCGAGTTTGCCGGCCCACTTGTAGATGTTGGCGTTGTCACGACAAACCCGTTTCTGCTTGGTGTTGACGTTCTTGAGCAGCGACTTCAAACCGTAGAGGAACGGCGACTTTCCCTTGCCGATCTTGACGCAGGTATGGCTGTCGAAGTCCTCGCCGAGCCCCTTGTTGCACGACGGCACTCGCTCACCCAATGTGCAGGGGCGGTCGCCTTCCTTGCCGCACCTGCCCCTCTTAAAGCACTTTGGACCGTAGGCGATGTGGCCTTTGTCGCAGATGTTGGCCAGACGGATGGTGCATGACTTTTTGTGGGTAACGCCGACCAAGGTCGATCGGTCATAGCCCGTCGGGCAGGACCAGCAGGTGCCCTTGCCGATGTCCAGAAACTGGCCCTTGGGGCAACCGAGCTTGTTCACGAAAGCGGCGGCGCGCCAGACTTCGGGAACCTTCTTGTAGCACGCGCGCCTGTCACTCCCCTTGAACTTTCGGTCGTGGCGCCAGCCCTTGGCGCAGCGATAACAGTAAAGGTTATGGAGGCTGATCCATTGGCCCTTGGGACAGATTCCGAGCCGCGCCTTCTTGTATTTTTTTGGTTTCCTGTTGTTCCGGTAGGCGGGCCGCGTGCAGGCCTTCTTCTTATCGGTGACGGGGAACACCGTGCGCTTGAGGCCCTTGGGGCACGACCAGCATTCGCCGCCGTTACGGGGGTCCAGGAACGTGCCCTTTGGGCAGGCTTTGGGCTTAGCGTGCCGGGTCGCCTTGGCGAAGGTGCATTTGACCTCGCCGTGGCCACCACACTTGGGCGCGGCGGCGGTGCTCGATGATAAGCTAACAGCCAGACATCCAATCGCACCGATGATTGCGATTGTTATGCGGTATCTCCCATACATGGCTCATCCCTCGCGCCGAACTGCCGGGCAATAATTTTCGCATTATAACATAACCATAAATATTTTATGGTAATTTGATTTTAGCCCCCATGGGCATGAATCTCGATCGGCCACCCGTAATCGTGATGTTCGATGTTGGCGATGCGGAGCCCCTTTGACGACTCATGATATTGGTCCGCTGTTGGGGACGGAGCGGAAGGTTTGCCGACCAATCTCCGTTGCGCCGGTTGCGCCGATGCGCCTATGGTCGTGCGTCCCTTGAGACCACGACAGGCACCATATGAAACTCGCCCGCACCATCCGCCTCGACGTTTCCGACGCCAACGTCTTCCCGCTTGCCGCCAAACCCGGCGAATGGGCCGTCACCGGCACCTTTGCCTTCGCCGACGCCGATCCCCAGGGCTGGGACGGCAAACAGAAAATCGCCTTCCGCGACGGCTGACTGGGCACCGAAAGCTTCGGCCGCGCGACCTTTGTCCAGGTCACCACCATCACCGCCGAGCGCTACGAAGAGACGGTGCGCCGCCTCGCCGGCCACATCTTCGAGACTTACGGCGCGCCCGGCATGATCGATGCCCTGGCGGCGGCCCGGCACGAAATCGGCGACATGGCCGGGCTCTGCGATCACCCCGTCGGCACCCTGCTGGCCATGGAACGGCGCGCCGATGCGCGCTCCATCACCGAACGAACCCGCATCGTCGCCCCGCCCGGCGCGGAATTTCATACCCGCATCTGGGCCATCGAGGACGATGCGCCGGAACTTTAAACGGACCGAACCGGTTGAGAACCTTGGCGCGGGGTTCATTCTCGGCGGGACGTGGCCATGGTTACGGGATAGAAGAAAGAGAATGTGATCCGAAAATCTATATTATTATCTAAAATTTTATATTATTAGGTTGATTTTCTTATTAAAGTATTATATATTCGATTCCATGCGCTGCGGAACATTGGCAGTTGCACGCTATTTTACATTGTGAAGATGATTCCGGATCGGCGGTTGCCGGGCTGGAGAACCACCGGGACCGATGCGCAGACGTTGGGCTCGGGGTATTTGGAAACCGGACAACCCGGCGGGCGCGCTTGGTTACGCCTGTGACCGGCGGGCGCGATTTGGAAGCGCCCAATTTTCTGTCATTTCCGCTTTTCTGTCATTCCCGCGGACGCGGGAATGACGATGGAGGTACGGCGCTGAAAGGTTTCATAGGTCCATCACATGGTGACCGCGGCGACTTAACGGAACGGCGTCAGCGCGATGTGATCCCCCGGCGGGAGGGCACGGCAGATCGCGGCCTTGGTCAGTCACATAGATCTCGATGTTCTGGGACCGTCGCCGCATGCGAGGCCGCGTAAGCCCGGGTTGTTCCCCGGAGCGAGCCCGGCCTTCCCCAGACCTCACGCCGATACGCACGGAGAGTCCGCGACAGCTTTAAAAAATGTCAACTTATGCTAATCATTGCGAACTTTTTCACAAAAACCACCGCAAAAGCGGACATGCTAAAGCCTTGATTTTATTGAGAACCGGCCGAAAGGGTTAACGAAAATGCGTACTTTTGCTGACTAATGGATACCAATGAGTACTTTTCGTACGGATAAACCCATGGCGGCGCAACTGAAGGCTTTGACCAGCACCCTGAACGGGTTACCATAAGCCCATGATTCGAAACTGGAATCCCCGCCTGGCCTTGATCCTTTGCGGTGTCGTCGTGGCCGGATGCGCCGGTCAGGGCGGGTCCTGGCAGAAATCAGGCGGCAACGCCGATCAATGGGCCGTTGACCGGGCCACCTGCCAGAGTTATGCGCGCCGCGAAGCCGAAAGCGACTACCGTTCAGAGGTCACCTTCGGCGCATCGGGGGGCGTTAATGACGCCGCCGGGTTCAACTCGCTCATGCGCCGCCACGACGCCGGCCGCAATTCTCAGGCGCTTTATGAGAGCTGTTTGAAACGCAAGGGGTATCGGCGAACAAAACCGGTGTCCGCAAAACAGACAAAGGTTTAAAAAAAAACGGCGGCCCGGGGGCCGCCGTAATTTCTCGGGAGAGCGTAAGTCTTCGAAGATCAGGCGGCGCGGCGCAAAATGGCGTCGACCAGATCGGGTTTCGCCACCGGCGCCTCTTCGGCCACGGCGACGGCTGTCGGCAGTTCGTTCCCGCCGGGGTACCGGCCGGCGACAACGTTCTCAATATCACCGCGCGTCAGGCCGATATCGCTCAGCATCCGGTCGTCCATGCCGGCCAGTTCACGGCGGACACGGGCCCGGGATAAAGCGCCGCGCAGGGCATTGGTGAGGCGGTTCCAGACACGGCCGAGGAATTCGCCAACGGCAATGTCGTGCGCCTGGCGGGCATCGGCGATGGAGTCATAAAGATGACGGTGCGGCACCGCTTGATGGGGGAAGAACACCAGGCTCTGGCGATCCGTATGCATGCTCATTTGCTGAACCATGATAAATTCCTTTCTTTTTCTTGCTCTTCGGTTCCGGGGGCGCCTTGCCGATTAGCGTCGCGTTCCCGTTCTTGTGTTGATCTGATGAACACAATATACGCCCAAAGGCGGCACGTGAGGCGTGGTATTGTTGCGATGCAGCAATCGAAAAAATGCATGCCTCAATGCATGCCTCCCAGGGGACTAAATCGGGGACTAAATCGGGGACTAAATCGGGGCTCAAATTCGGGCCTGAATCGCTGCCTTGCCAGCCCGGCGCGGCAATTCTAGCTTGGAGACATGATGAACCTATCCGCACCCCCATCCCTATCCCAATTGCTTGGCGATTGCGGTTCCGGATTATCAGCCGATGACGTTGCCGACCTGGTTCAAGGGGTTGCGGCCGCGCCGCCGGGCCCGGCACCCGATTTATGGCATCAATTGATTGCCGAGGCCCCCAGCGCCGATCTACGCCACGCTCTGAACACCTTGCTGGGCGAGGCCCGGGCGAGCAATCACGGCCTTGATGTGACGTCAACGCCGCCGGAACGCGTGGCTGAATTGCGCGCCGAATTGAAACGCCGCGGCCTGGACGGCTTCATCATCCCGCGCGGCGATGAACATCAAGGAGAATACGTTGCCGCGCGTTCGGAACGTCTTGCCTGGTTGAGCGGGCTGACCGCCTCGGCGGGACTTTGCGTGGTCTTGGAAAATGCCGCCGCCGTGTTTGCCGACGGGCGTTATACCCTGCAGGCGGAAGCCCAGGTCAATGGTGAGATTTTCCAACGATGCCATCTGACGGATCAGCCGCCGACGGATTGGATTGCCGAACATCTGCCGAAAGACGGAAAGCTGGGGTACGATCCCTGGCTCGCGACACCCGGGCAGGTGACCCGGTATGGCGCCGCCTGCCGCAACGCCGGCGGCGAACTGGTGGCCGTTGATACAAATCCCCTGGACGCCGTGTGGCGCGATCAACCATCGGCCCCGCTGGCGCCGGTCTGGCATCTGGACGATGAGTTCAGCGGCGAGACGAGCGCCGATAAATGCCGCCGGGTATCGGAACAATTGCAAACCGCCGGCATCGACGCAGCGCTTCTGACGGCGCCTGATTCCATTGCCTGGTTGTTGAACGTGCGGGGCGGCGACGTGCCGTTCACACCCTTTGCGCTGTCCTTTGCCATTCTCCATGCGGACGCCTGCGTTGATTGGTTTGTCGATGCCCGCAAGCTCACGGCCGGTGCCCTGGCGCCGAGCGACAACCAGGGCGACAACCAGGCCGACAACCAGGGAGGCAACCGGGTCCGGGTCCGGGTCCGGCCCGCACAGGACCTGGGCGCGGCGCTCGATGAACTGGGTGGCGGCAACAAGAAAGTCCGGCTGGACCCGGCGTCGTCGCCGGCCTGGGCGTCGGACCGTCTGAAGGCCGCGGCGGCGCGCATCGACACCGGCGTGGACCCTTGCCAGCTCATCAAGGCGCGCAAGAATTCGGTCCAGCTGGACGGCATGCGGGCCGCCCATCTGCGCGACGGGGTGGCGGTGACCCGGTTCCTGGCCTGGCTGGATGCCCAGAAACCCGACGCCGGCCTGACGGAAATGCGGGCCGCGGATCAATTGGAGGGCTATCGGCGGGAGAGCGATCATTTTCAAGGTTTGAGTTTTCCAACCATCGCCGGCTCTGGTCCCCACGGCGCCATCGTCCATTATCGGGTCAGCGAACAGACCAACCGAACGCTCGGCCGTGGCGAATTGTTCTTGGTCGATTCCGGCGCCCAGTATCTGGACGGCACCACGGACATCACCCGCACCATCGCCATGGGCCCGCCGACGGTGGAAATGAAGCGCCGCTTTACCCTGGTTTTGAAGGGCCACATCGGGCTGGCGGAAGCCCGCTTTCCGAAGGGCACGTCGGGCAGCCAGTTGGACATCCTGGCCCGGCACGCGCTGTGGGCGGAGGGCCTGGACTACGACCACGGCACCGGCCATGGGGTCGGCAGTTTCCTCAGCGTTCACGAAGGCCCGCACCGGATTACCAAGGCCGCCAAC
>CAZQPC010000021.1:3792-27383 GCA_964595005.1 uncultured Magnetovibrio sp. | reverse complement strand
AGCGAAAACGGGGACAGTATACTATTTTCTCAATCCCCGCGCTCCCGCTTCCGTGTTGACGGGGGTGATACTGAAAGATATGCGAACTTGGAACCGTTGGTCTTTTTTGTTTAGCCCCTCAATTGCCAACCATTTGGCATGGGCCAAAATCGCCGGACGCTCGCGCCGCTCACTTGGCTTTCGGGCCATTCGGCCCGGCGCTCAGTCGCGCTAGGCGGTGCTGCGCACCGAACGGAGGTCGAGGAATGGCGGATAACCCGCCGGCAATCGAACGCCCAGCCAACGGGCCGTCGGCCCGTCAGACGTGCCCACGCTAGAAAACGAAAACGGGAACCAGTGCGCCGTTTATGAAATAACTCAGGTCGTTGGCGTCAGGCCCTGAACCGGAAATTTCCGCACCATGACATCAACCGTAATCATGGTATAAGAACCACATGACAAAGGATGCACTGCAATTCCTCGGCGATCAGGCCTTATCCCAGCGCGTTGAGGACATGTCCAACCGCGCCGGCGTGGACGCGGTCGAAATTGTCCGCGAGGCCGTGCGCGGTTATCTCGCGTGGAATGATGAATTCGTCCAACGCGTGGAACGCGGCATTGCCGCGGCGGATCGCGGTGACTTCGCTTCCGATGAAGACGTTGAACGGGTCTTCGGCAAACACCGCCCGGCCTGACCATGCGGGTCCGTTGGACGACCCCGGCGCTCCGTGACCTAGAGAACATTCAGGATTCCATTGCCGAGCACGACCCGCGCGCGGCGTTCGATCTATCGGAGCGCCTTTGGGTTCAAGTCAATGTGCAATTGGCACAATATCCTGAATCAGGCCGTGCCGGCCGCGTGAACGGGACCCGGGAACTGGTCATATCCGGTGCGCCTTATATCGTCGCCTACCGGATCACGGATATCGTTGCGGTTCTCGCCATCCAGCATACGGCGATGCGATGGCCCGACGCATTTTGAACAACGGGAACAGCATACCATTTACCGCAAAGGACGCGGAGGAACGCGGAGAGGATGTCCGGCGGCGGGCATTCACCTTGCGCCCTCCGCGCGCCTCTGCGACCTCCGCGTTTAATCCTTTTTCCTTGAACACGGATGAACGCGGATGGATGGGATCGAGGGCGCGTGCGCCGATCTCCGATCCGTTTGCATCCGCATGATCGACGCCGCACCCCTTTCCAACGCCGGGGCGGAGCGGCTAACATCGCGGCGGTTTTTCGGCGGCCCTGGCCGCGCCATCAAAAAAAGGAACGCGCAGATGAAAGTCGTGATCACCGGCGGGGCCGGATTTATTGGCTTCCGGTTGGCGAAACGCCTGATCGAGATCGGTGAGCTGACCGCGCCGGACGGGACGAAAACGGCGATTGACGAAATTCTCCTGTTCGACGTCGGCGAACCGGTCGAACCTTTGGTAACCGAGGGCGTCACCGTCCGCGCCGTCGCCGGCGATATTTCCGACCGCGCGACGGTGATGGGCCTGTTCGACCGCGACGACATCTCGGCCTTTCATCTGGCCTCGGTGGTCAGCGGCGGCGGCGAGCAGGATTTCGACCTGGCCATGCGGGTCAACCTGGAAGGCGGCCGTCACGTCTTCGAAGCGCTCAGGGCCAGGGCAGGCGCCGGCGTGCCGCGTCTGGTGATCGCCAGTTCCATTGCTGTCTTTGGCGGCGACAGTATGGCATTGGTGGTCGGCGACACGGCCAAGCGGTGTCCGCAAACCACCTATGGCGTGACCAAGGCGATCAGCGAATTGCTGGTCAACGACTATACCCGCAAGGGCTTTCTGGACGGCCGCTCGGCCCGCCTGCCGACAGTCATCATCCGGCCCGGCAAGCCCAACGCGGCGGCGTCGAGCTTCGCCAGCGCGGTCTTCCGCGAACCCCTGAACGGCGAGGACTATGCCCTGCCCGTGCCGCTCGACACCCCCATGCCGGTGCTCGGCTACCGGGCCATCGTCGAGGGGTTCATCCATCTCCATGAGATCGACGGCGCGGCGCTGGGTGACGACCGCGCCGTCAGCCTGCCCAGCCATACGGTGACGGCCGGCGACATGATGGCGGCCGTGCAAAGGGTCGAGAGCAACCGGGCGCTGGGCAAGATCACGGTCGCGCCCGATCCGTTCATCGTCGATATCGTCAAGACCTGGCCCTTGGACGCCGAATGGGACCGGGCGAAATCGCTCGGCCTGCCGGTGGACGGCGGCCTCGATGAGATCATCGGCCATTACATGGAAGATTATCTGGACGCCTGATCGTTTCCGCCGGCAGGCAAAAGGCCGCCTCGACCATGCGTCACCCCACCCCGACCCTCACCTTCATGCGCCGCGAATGGCGGTTCTTGACGTTCGGCATCCTGGTGATGTTCTGGACCGCACCCGGACAGACCTATCTGATCAGCCTGTTCGGCGATGAATTACGCGCCGCCTTCAGCCTCAGCCACAGTGCGTTCGGCGCCATTTACACGGCGGCGACGCTGACCAGCGCCGCCATCCTGTGGCCGGCCGGACGCCTGGTCGACCGGCTGCGGCTGGCCCGGTTCGTGTGGATCGTCTGCGCCCTGATGGCCGCCGGCGCCGCCGCCTTCTCTCTGGTCGGCGGGCCGGTGTCATTGTTCTTCGGCATCCTGATCGTGCGCTTTCTGGGCCAGGGCATGATGTCGCATATCGCCGTCACCGCCATGGCCCGGCGCTATGTGGCGGAACGCGGCCGCGCCGTCGCCATCGCCGGCTTTGGCATGCCCATCGCCGAAGGCATCCTGCCGCCCTTGATCACCGTCGGCCTGACGGTCACGCCGTGGCAGAACATCTGGATCATGATGGGCGTCATGGTGGCCGTGATCATGCTGCCGTCGATCCCGTTCTTGCTGAAACGCACCGCCGGCCAGGACGGCCGCGGCCCGGAAGACCTGCCGGGCCACGACGAAGTGCAGCGGCATTGGACCCGGGCCGAGATGCTGCGCGACAAACGGTTCTTCATGATCGCGCCCCTGGTGATGACCATGTCGGCGATCTTCACGGGGCTCATATTCCATCAGAAGTACATCGTCGGCGAGGCCAAGGACTGGGATTTCCTGTGGTGGAGTCTGAATTTCATCGTCTTCGCCGTGTGCCAGGTGGGCGGCAGTTTTGCCGCGGGCTGGCTGGTCGACCGGGTGACGGCGAGGCGGGTGACGCCCTATGTGTTGATGCCCTTCGCCCTGTCGGTTTTGATGCTGGGCATCTGTGACAGCGAGGCCTGGGCGCCGGTGATCCTGGGCACCATGGGGCTCAGCGCCGGCGCCACCCACCCCAGCTTCACATCGCTTTGGGCGGAGATGTACGGGACCCGGCATCTCGGCGCCATCCGGGCCGCCGCCGCGGTCCTCGGCGTGTTCGCCTCGGCGCTCGGGCCGGTCTGCGTCGGCTGGGCCCTGGACGCCGATATCAGCGTGCTGAGCATCTGCCTTGCCTGCGTTGTCATCACCATCTGCACCAGCCTGATTTCGGCGGCCGGGGTGCGCGCCGCCTGAGCGCGGCTCCATTTCGTCTGGACAGGGCGCCATTTCGTCTGGACACGGGTCCAGGGGCAGGCCATTTTCCGGCCATGTCTGAACACATCGATTGTATCGTCATCGGGGCCGGGGTGGTCGGCCTGGCCATTGCCCGCAAGCTGGCCATGGCCGGGCGCGAGGTCATCGTCCTGGAGCACGCCGACGACATCGGCACGGGCACGTCGTCGCGCAATTCGGAGGTCATCCACGCCGGCATCTATTACGCCACCGACAGCCTGAAGGCGCGCTGCTGCGTCGCCGGCAAGCACGCCCTTTATGAGTTTTGCGAGACCCACGGCGTCGCCCACAAGCGCCTTGGCAAACTTCTGGTCGCCACGGCGGAAGATGAAATGCCGGCCCTGGAAGCGGCCAAGGAGAAGGCCGCCGCCAACGGCGTCGGTGACCTGAGTTGGGTCGGCGCCGACGAACTCAGGGAGATGGAGCCCAACCTGAAGGCGGTCGGCGCGTTGCTGTCGCCGTCGACGGGTATCGTCGATTCGCACGCCCTGATGCTGGCCTATCAGGGCGATCTGGAGGACCACGGCGGCATGATCGCGTTGCTCAGCCCGGTGCTGGCCGGCCGCGTGGAAAACGGCACCATCACCATCGAGACCGGCGGCGACGGCGCCATGAGGCTCAGTTGTTCGACCCTGATCAATGCCGCCGGATTGGGCGCCCAGGACATCGCCAAAACCGTTGATGGGATTCCCGAAGACACCATTCCGCCCTTGTATTTTGCCAAGGGCACCTACTTCACCCTGGCCGGCAAAAGCCCGTTCGCCCACCTGATCTATCCGGTCCCCGTGCCCGGCGGGCTGGGCACCCATTCGACCCTGGATTTGGGCGGTCAGACGAAATTCGGCCCGGACGTTGCCTGGGTCGATGCGCCGGATTACGACATCGACCCGGCCCGCGCCGTTTTGTTCTACGCCGCCATCCGCCGCTATTGGCCTGATCTGCCCGACGGCGCCCTGCAACCCGGCTATATCGGCATCCGACCGAAGCTGACGGGACCCGATGAGGCCAAGTACGCCGCCGACTTCGTCATTCAGGGCCCGGCCGAGCACGGCGTTGCCGGCTTGGTCAATCTTTACGGGATCGAAAGCCCCGGGCTGACCGCCTCATTGGCGATCGCCGATGAAGTGGCGGCGCGGTTGGAGGCATAATTCACAACCGGACAGGACAACGGCTCTCCTTGATCTCTCCGACGCCAGGGAGCAACGCGTTGCGGCGTTGGCAAAGACACACCGGTCCGGCCAACTTCCCTCCGGGGGATAACCCGGGCTTACGCCGCCGCTTATGCGGCGACGGTCCCAGAACATCCATCCCCGGACCTCACGCGACAAGGCGCGGTGAAGAACGCCGGCACTATGCCTCCAACGGCTTACCCCGATCAACCACGGCGGCGTACTGCTTGATCGCCTCTTCCATGGCCTTGCGCTCATGACCGGCGTGTTCGAACTCCAGCGCGTAGCCGCCGGAGAACTCGCGCACGACGCGGCCTTCCAGCCTGTCGTGGCCTTCCACGTGCAGCTCGACGAAGGTGTTGTTGGCATAGAGGTCGTTGGCCTCCAGCGCGGCGCCGCTGATGGAGATGTCTGTCAGGACGGCGTCGTATTCGTGCCCCTCGGCGACCGCCCGGGCCTTCAGGTTGACCGCGAAGCGCGGGTCGCGCCGGGCGTTGCCTTGAACCGGTCCGATCATGACGTCCCCTACTCCGCCGCGCGCAATCCGGACAGCGCATGGTAGCGCCGCTGGAAACCGTCCCAGGCTTCCGGATTGATCAGGTTCATGGGCCGCCGCCCGGCGAACACCTCGGCCCATTGTCCGATCGCCCAGTCGACCATGTTGACGTTGGCGTCGTCGGTGACCCCGGCGTTGTGGGGGCTGACGATGACGTTGTCGAAGCCGAGCAAGGGGTGATCGACCGGTGGCGGCTCTTGTTCGAACACGTCGAGCCCGGCGCCGGCCAATTTGCCGTCGCGCAAGGCCTGTTCCAATGCCGCCTCATCATGGATGCCGCCGCGCGCCGTGTTGACGAAGTAGGCCGTCGGTTTCATCACCGCGAACAGGGCGCCGGAGATCATGCCGCGGGTCTCATCGGTCAGCGGGCAGTTGATGGAGACGAAGTCGGCCTCAACGAACAGGCTGTTCAGATCGCCGCGCCGTTCGGCGCCGCGGGCCGCCATGTCGCCGTCGGAAATATGGGGATCGTAGGCCAGCACCTTCATGCCGAACAGAGCGGCGCACAACTGGGCGACGCGCCGCCCAATGTGGCCCAGACCGACAATGCCGACGGTGCGTCCGGTCAGTTCGCGGCCCGTGTAGTCCCACCGCGTCCAATCGCGCCGTTGCGAGCGCATGGCCCGGTCCGATTGGATCAATTCCTTGCTCAGCGTCAGCATCATGGCCAGCACGTGCTGGGCCACGGATTCGGCGTTCGAGCCGGACTGATTGAACACCAACACCCCGGCCTCGGTGCAGGCGTCCACATCGACCATGTCATAGCCGGCGCCGGCCGAGGCGATGGCCAGAAGGTTCGGGCAGCGCCGGATAAACGCGGCCCGCGGATAATAAAGCTCTGGCGTCTCGGTGCTGGCCCGCAACTGATGGCCATGCGCCGTCGCCAACACGCGCCAGTTCTCCTCGGCCACCCCGGCGCTATCGATGCAGACCGCGTCAACGCCGCTGAGCGCGGCCGCCTTGATGGCGCCGCTGGGGTCCATCCATTGATCGAAGTACACCAACCGGCGTCGGCCGTCCGTCATTCGAAGTCCTCCCGTCATGTGGTCGAAGGGTTCTAGACCGCCCGCCGCCGGCCCGCCAGCCCCAATACAATGGGCCACAAGATATGGTGTTCACGGTTCGGCGAGACCCGATATATCGTGTACGTCGATCGGCGTTTCGGGTATGATGCGCATAGCTTTCAGGATAGAGAACGGTGACATTCATGGGGTTCTTTCGGCATATATTTGCGATCGTTGCCCGGGCCACCGGTTTGCGGCGGCGATCCCGACCGGCGCAAATGATCCCGTTCCGTCCGCACGCCCCGCGCTGAGGCGCTTTGCACCTCATTCCCGCATGTTATTCCCGCAGGGCGTCGGCCCAGTTTTCCGCCCAGGGGCGCAGCGGCTTGAGCAAATCGAAAAGGCCCACACCCAATTGGGTCGCCGCATAGCCGGCATCACTGCGTTCCACCAGCTGGCCGCGACGCAAATCCTTCAATCGAGCATTCAAGACACTGGGCGAAACATTTTCGCAACGGCCTTGCAACTGACGGAAGGTGGCCGGTCCGCCGTCGCAGAGCTGCCACAAAACCCCCATGGCCCAACTGCGGCCAAGAAGGTCCAACAGGGCCATCAGCGGCAGGCCGGATTTCGATCCGCGCACGGGTTCTCCGGGCATGGGAAATGCGGACATGAAAATTATGCTACGCTTTTAGTAGCATCCTCTGCGATGATCCATTATTATGCTACATAATCAGTAGCGCACGGAGAACCAAATGGCCATCCTTTCCGCCGACGCCGCCGTCGCACATGTGGTTGCCGAGTCGCGCCGCGACGCGCCCTGGATCGTCATGGTGCATGGCGCATCACAAGATCACCGGGTCTTCAGCGCCCAGGCGGCGGCCTTTCGGCAGGCCTATCGACTGCTGCTGATCGATCTGCCCGGTCACGGTGCGTCGGCGCATCTGCCGGGTCCCTTCGGCACCGAAGAATATGCCGCCAGCATCTTGGCCGCCATCGAAGCGGCGGGCATCGACCGCTGTCATTATTGGGGCACCCATACGGGTGCCGTCACCGGCTTGTTGCTGGCCTGCCGCGAGGCGGTTCTTTTCGACGCGCTGATATTGGAGGGACCTTTTGATCCGGGGCAGCCTCTCGCCTCGGTGCTGACATTATTTCCCCGCATTTCTGAGATTGCCCGCACCCAGGGACTGCAAGACGCCCGCGACACCTGGTGGCGCGACGGCCGCTGGTTCGACGTCATGCGGGCGCGCCCAGACGCCTGCCGGGCGGCGGCGCAGCGCGCCATGATCGAAGACTTCGGCGGCGCGCCCTGGCTTTATGAAGGCCCCGCCGCGGCGCCGGTGGCATCCGTGATGCCGGCGTTGGCGGAGATGCCCACGCCCTGCCTGATGATCAACGGTGAACACGACCTGCCGGATTTCCTGGCGGCGGCGGAAGCGTTGCAATCCCAATTGCCGAACGTCCGGCGTGAAATCATCCCCGACGGCGGCGGTTTCCCGCTCTGGGAATTTCCGGATCGGGTGAATGCGGCCGTCGGGAAATTCCTCGCCGCCAACGGCTGAGCGTCAAAGCGGGTCGACCTCCGGCCTATTTACCCCCGTAAACGTCTTGCCGACGATCTGCCAGCGGCCGTCCAGCTTGAGCAACGTCAGATAGTCCGTATAGCGGTTATCGCCCAGACAGATCATCACCTTGGCGGAGGCGCATTTAGGGCCGGCTTGGTCGATGGAAATGATTTCATGCTCTTCCGGGTCGCCGCGCTCGGCGGGCTTGGCACGGCCCCGGACCCGGCCGTAGACGGTTTCCATGTCGAAATCCTGAAGATCGTCGCCCGGCGCGCTGTAGAGATGACAGGCCGGGTGGAAGATGGCTTTCAGCTTGTTCACGTCGGCTTCATAGAAGCCCTCGAAGTAGGGCGCCAAAGCGGCCTCAATGGCAGTGCGGTCGTCACTCATGAATTCGCCTCCCCGAATTTATCCGTCATGGGGGGCCATATTAACCATTTCTCCGGCGTGTCAAAGAACCAACGCCGAGGTATCCGGCCGTTCGCCCTGTTGTTCGCCGTGACGGCGGTGATTTGTTGTTGCCCTCGGGGCGCTTATCTGGCCCCTTGCTGGCGTCGGCTCCTGCGCCAGACCGTGTTTCGTTGTCAGGGGCATGGGTTTTGGGGAAAGCGGCGCACAGATGGAACCTACGAAATCCGGCCGCGGTCAGCCGTCCACTTCATCGGGTTCGGAAATCAAACCGGCCTTTGTCGGCGCGGCGGCGCTGATGATTGCGTCGGTCACCCTGTTCACCGTGTCGCACGGCTTTGTCCGCGGCGTCGGCGCCGATATCCATCCCTTTGAAATCGCCTTCATGACCAGCCTGTTTTCCTTCACCTTCTATCTGCCGTGGCTGGTCCGGACCCGGTTCCGGCAACTGCGCACAACGCGCATGGGCATCCATTGGATACGCGCCTTTTGCAACGCCGGTGCGGTCTGCGGGTGGTATATCGCGCTGACCATGGCGGCCCTGGCCGATGCCGTGGCCCTGTCGCTGACCGGGCCGTTGGTGATCACGCTCGGCGCCGTGCTGTTCCTGGGTGAGCCGGCCCGGACCCGGCGCTGGGTGGCCATGGGGATCGGCGTTTGCGGCGCCCTGCTGATCATCCGGCCGGGGTTTCAGGAATTCAACACGGGGTATCTGTTTGTCTTTTTGTCGCTGGCGTGCACGGCCGGGTCGCGGCTGATCACCAAGCACCTGACCCGATCGGAGGCCTCGGCGCCGCTGGGGGCGTGGCTGGCGCTGTTGCAGGTGCCGATCACCCTTGCCCTGGCGGTTTTCGTCTGGACCTGGCCGAACCCGGTGCAGCTGGCGATGATGGTCGCCATTGGATTGATGGTCGGCGGCGCGCATTTCATGTTGACCCTGGCCTATAACCGGGCCGAGGTCGGCTCCATGGAACCCTTCAACTTCGTCCGTCTGGTGCTGGCCACCTTGATCGGATATTTCATCTTCGCCGAACAACCCGACGCCCTGACCTGGGCCGGTGCCGCGGTGATCGTCACCACGACCACCTATATCGCGCACCGCGAGGCGGTCCGCCAACGCGAAGAGGGCCGCTGATCTCCGGTTACAGGGACGCCGCCGTCCTGGCGGCCTGATCGTAAAGCCCCGACAAGGCCCGGAGCAGGCCGGCCAGGTCGCCGACGGCGGCTTCCGGGCCACCGAAGGCATCGAAGGAATTGACCAGGCAACTGTCGCGCACCTCGCGGTAGCGCTGGCAGGCCTCGACGCCTTTGCGGGTTGCCGCGAAGACGTTCTCCTTGCCCGTCTTGGTGCCGGAAACCAGCTTCAGCTTGGCCAGTTTCTTCAAGGCATAGGTGACCACATGGGTGTCTTCGACGTTCAGCACCAGGCAGATGTCGGCAAGCTTTTTCGGCCGGTCGCGGTGGTTCACGGAATGCAGGACAAGGATATCCAGCGGTCCCAGGTCGGGATACCCGGCGGCCGCCATGCAGCGTACCATCCATCGATGAAAGGCGTTGTTGGCCAGGGTCAGGCCGAACTCAAACTCGCTCAGCTCGGCGGCACCTTCGGCGACCAGATGGGCCGATGAAACCAAGGGACCGATTGGCTTCGACATGGCAAATTCCCTCCGGAAAATCGTCGTTCACTATCCAGTATTCTAGGTGATTGAAAATTTTTATCAATATTTTATTGACATTTTATCGATAAATTATCATAACACCCTCAAGATCAACATCACACCATTCATCTTGCACCAGGGGACATCAGCTATGAACGCGCAGCAAACTTCAACGGATTGGCAATTCTGGGTCGACCGCGGCGGCACTTTTACGGACCTGGTGGCGAAGGCGCCGGATGGCACGCTCAGCACCCACAAGCTGCTTTCCGAAAATCCCGAGCGATACAAGGACGCCGCCGTCCAGGGCATCCGCGACATGTTGGGCCTGGAGGCCGGCGCGGCGATTCCCGACGGCGCCGTCTCGGTGGTCAAGATGGGCACCACGGTGGCCACCAACGCGCTTTTGGAGCGCAAGGGCGACCGCACGGTTTTTGTCACCACCAAGGGCTTCGCCGACGTCCTGCGCATCGGTTATCAGAACCGGCCGAACCTGTTCGAGCTTAACATTCAACTGCCGGACATGCTCTATGAGCACGTCATCGAGGTTGATGAACGCATCGGCGCGCGCGGCGATGTGATCACGCCATTGGCCGACGAGCCGGCGCGGGCCGAACTGCAGGCGGCCTTTGACGACGGCATCCGCTCGGTGGCCATCGTGTTCGTCCACGGCTACCGCTTCCCCGGCCACGAACAATGGATCGCCGCCATTGCCCGGGAGATCGGTTTCACCCAGGTCTCGACCTCGCACGAAGTTAGTCCGCTGATGAAAATCGTCTCGCGCGGCGACACCACCGTGGTCGATGCGTATCTTTCTCCAATCCTGCGCCGCTACGTCGATCAGGTCGCCGGTGAATTGAACACCGACGATCTGTACGGCACGCGCCTGATGTTCATGCAATCGTCGGGCGGCCTGACGGATGCCAACCTGTTCCAGGGCAAGGACGCGATCCTGTCCGGCCCGGCCGGCGGTGTCGTCGGCATGGTCCAGACGGCGGCCATGGCCGGCTTCGACAAGGTCATCGGCTTCGACATGGGCGGCACGTCGACGGATGTGTCGCACTTCGACGGTGAATATGAACGCGCCCTGGAAACGGTCGTCGCCGGGGTCCGCATGCGCGCGCCGATGATGCACATCCACACCGTGGCAGCGGGCGGCGGCTCGATCCTGCACTTCGACGGCGCGCGCTACCGGGTCGGTCCCGACAGCGCCGGCGCCAATCCCGGCCCGGCATGCTATCGCCGCGGCGGCCCGCTGGCGGTCACCGACTGCAACGTCATGCTGGGCAAGGTGCAGCCCGATCACTTCCCGAAGGTCTTCGGCCCCAACGCCGATGAGCCCCTGGACGCCGACGCGGTGCGCGCCAAATTCGCCGACATGGCCGGGCGCATCGCCGAAAGCACCGGCGAAGCGGCACCGACACCGGAAGCCGTGGCGGAAGGATTCCTGCGCATCGCCGTGGAAAACATGGCCAACGCGATCAAGAAGATCTCCGTCCAGCGGGGCTACGACGTCACCGAATACACGCTCAACTGTTTCGGCGGCGCCGGCGGCCAGCATGCCTGTCTGGTGGCCGACGCGCTGGGCATGGAACGGGTCCTGCTGCATCCCTTCGCCGGTGTTTTGTCGGCCTACGGGATGGGCCTGGCCGACGTCCGTGCGATCCGCGAACAGGCCGTCGAAACACTTCTCAATGACGGCAACCTGGATGACTTGTCGGGCGTCCTTGATGGCCTGGCCGAAGACGCCACCCGGGAAATCATCGAACAGGACGTCGCGCAAGGCGACATCAAGGTGCTGCGCAAGGTATTGCTGCGCTACGAAGGCTCCGACAGCCCCCTGAACGTCGACTTCGCCGACAAGGAAACCATGGCGGCTGCCTTCGAGACGCTGCACAAACAGCGCTTCGGATACGTCGCCGGAGATCAGGCGTTGATGGTCGAATCGGTGGCTGCCGAAGCCATCGGGGTCACCGACACGGTTGAAGACACCGCCGAAACCGAGGCCGGGGAAACGGCGGCCCCGGATGCCGTCGACCAGGTAAGCATGCACGCCGGCAGCGCCGATCACGCAACGCCCGTGTTCCGCCGCGACGACATTGCCGTCGGCGCCATCATCGACGGACCGGCGATCATTTCCGAAAGTACCGGCACCACCGTGGTCGAGCCGGGCTGGCGGGCGATGATGACCGGCCGCAAGGACCTGGTCCTGACCCGCGCCGTGCCGCGGCCGAAGACGGAAGCCATCGGCACCACCGCCGACCCGGTGATGCTGGAGGTGTTCAACAACCTGTTCATGTCGATCGCCGAGCAAATGGGCACGACGCTGTCGAACACGGCGTACTCGGTGAATATCAAGGAACGCCTGGACTTTTCCTGCGCCATCTTCGATCCCGCCGGCAACCTGGTCGCCAACGCGCCGCACATGCCGATCCACCTGGGCTCCATGGGCGAAAGCATCAAGACGGTGATCCGTGAAAACGCCGGCAAAATGAAGCCCGGCGACGTCTATGCCCTGAACGCGCCTTACAACGGCGGCACCCATTTGCCGGACGTCACCGTGATCACGCCGGTGTTCGACGCCGGCGACAAGGACATCCTGTTCTACGTCGGCTCGCGCGGCCACCATGCCGATATTGGCGGCAAGACGCCGGGCTCGGCGCCGCCGGACAGTCATGAGATTCACGAAGAAGGCGTCGTCATCGACAATTTCCTGTTGATAGAGGACGGCACCCTGCGGGAGACCGAGACCCGCGAACTGCTGGCGTCCGGCCAATACCCGTGCCGCAATCCGAACCGCAACATGGCCGATTTGAAAGCCCAGATCGCGGCCAACGAAACCGGTGTCCAGGAACTGCGCAAGATGATCGCGCATTTCGGCCAGGACGTGGTCTGGGCCTACATGGGCCATGTCCAGGACAACGCCGAGGAATCGGTCCGGCGCGTGCTCGACGTTCTCAAGGACGGCGAATTCACCTACCCCATGGACCGCGGCAAACAGATCCAGGTGAAGATCACCATGGACAAGAAAAGCCGCCGCGCGACGGTCGATTTCACCGGCACATCGGATCAGGACGAAGGCAACTTCAACGCGCCCACCGCGGTCGCCAAGGCCGCCGTCCTCTACGTTTTCCGGACCCTGGTCGATGACCAGATTCCGCTTAATGAAGGGTGTTTGAAACCCATCGACATCATCGTCCCGGAAGGCTCCATGCTGGCGCCGCAGTTCCCGGCCGCGGTGATCGCCGGCAATACGGAAACCTCACAGTGCATCACCGATTGCCTGTACGGCGCGCTCGGCGTCCTGGCGTCCGCCCAGGGCACCATGAACAACTTCATCTTCGGCAACGATGAACACCAGTACTACGAAACCATCTGCGGCGGCTCCGGCGCCGGTGACGGCTTCAACGGCACCGACGCGGTCCACACCCACATGACCAACACGCGGCTCACCGATCCGGAAGTTCTGGAATGGCGTCTGCCCGTGCATTTGGAAGCCTTCTCCGTGCGCCATGGGTCCGGCGGCGCGGGCAGGCACACGGGCGGCAACGGGGTTGTCCGCCGCGTCCGGTTCTTGGAACCCATGACCGCGACCATCCTGTCCAGCCACCGTGACACGGACCCCTATGGCATGGCCGGCGGCGAGGCCGGCGCGCGGGGCCGCAACGCCGTGGAACGCATCGATGGTTCGGTTGATCCGTTGGCCGGCTCGGACGGCACGGAGATGAAGGCCGGCGACGTTTTCGTCATTGAGACGCCGGGCGGCGGCGGATTCGGGGCGATTCGCTGAATTCGCCCCATTCCGCCACCATTCGCCCCATATATTGGGAATTCTACCCGGAATATACACCGTATATGGGGCGAATTTTGCCATCTCCACGCGCTTCATTATGCCAACCTATTGAAATACAACGATTTAGCTCCCATCAGGCGGGTTGACGCTGATTCCCGAAGACCTTAAACTCCCTTTTATCAATGGGTTAGCGTGAGGTCGGACGCATGCGGCCAGGATTTCGACAGGTTTTTCTGTCGGCCACCATCATCACCGGAATAACCATCGCCGGCCAGCATACGGTGGCGGTGGCGGCGCCGTTGACCCATGAATTGGCCGGGTTGCTGTTGGACCATCCGCGCATTCGATCGGCGGCGAAAAACCTGGAAGGGGCGCGCAAGGGCGTCGGTCAGGCGGCGGCCGCCTATTTCCCGACCGTCTCGGCAATCGCCGAGGCCGGCCACGAATTGATCGACAGTCCGGCGGAACGGGCGTCGACGGACGGCCAAAACGGCAAACCGTCAAGCCGCACGCCGCAGTCGGCCAGCGTCACGGTCACCCACAACCTGTTCAACGGTTTCCTGACAAACTCCCAGGTGCGGACGGCGCGGCTGAACAAAGAACTGAGCTCGATCAATCTGGAAACCGCCAAACAGGGCGCCCTGTTCGATGGCGTCTTCGCCTACATCGATGCCTTGCGCCAAAAGCGCCTGGTCGAATTGTCGACAGAGAACGAGGCAACCATCCAGCGTCAATTGAACCTTGAGGATGAACGCGTGCAGCGCGGCTCCGGGGTTGCCGTCGACGTTTTGCAGGCGAAATCCCGGCTGCAGATTGCCAAGGAAAGGCGGGTCAATTTCGAAGGCGCCCAGGCCGACGCCGTCAGCAGCTACATCCAGGTTTATGGCCATGCCCCTGACTTGGATTCCATGATGGATCCGATCCCGCCCGTGGAAATGATACCGAGCACCCTTGAACGCGCCATTGAGATCGCCATTACGGAGAACCCGGCGGTCAACACGGCGACCACCAATATCGAGGTTGCCCGGCAACGGCGCCAGACGGTAATCGCCGAGTATTCCCCGAGCCTCGACCTGGAAGGCGGCTTCAGTTTCGAGAAACATTCGAATACGACGCTCGGCGTGCGCCGCGATTACACCCTTATGCTGACCGCAAGCTGGGACCTGTTCTCCGGTTTTTCGACCCGCGAGTCCCTATCGCAGGCGAACTTTCAGTACCGGGCCACGCAAGACGACCGGGACAACACGGCCAGACGGGTCATCGAGCAAACCCGGTTGGCCTGGCAGGCCCTGTTGACGGCCAGGAAACGGCTGGGATTGCTGGAGAACGCCGTCAACATCGCCTCCGAGGTATTTGCCTCACGCAAACGCCTCCGCGAAGCCGGCAAGGAAACCGTGATCAATGTCCTGGATGCGGAGAACGAAGTCTCCAATGCGCAGATAAATTATACCTCGGCGGCCTATGATGAGCGCCTGGCGGTATTCCAATTGCTTCTTGCCATGGGGCGGTTGAGCGCGCCTTTCCTGGGTATTTCCGGCGGCTGAACGCGATCAGCCCGCGACCGGAAAGTCGTCCCGTCGGGCCAGCAATATGGAAACCGCCCGCTCAGAAAGATTGACCAGGATGCGGGCCAGGTCTCCGCGCACGGTATCGCCGTCCGCTGTCGATAAATCGGGCGGCGTTTCGACGCTAAAATATTCCCGCGCAATGACCCGCCAGCCGCGCGGACCGATGAGCACCAAATCCTCGCCAGTCCGGCAAAATTCGACGTCGGCGATACGCAGGGCCGAGGGCAGGAGGATATGCGGCGTGCGGGATCCGAATATGTAAATTCGTGGCTGTGCCGCGTCCATGATGCGTGTCCTACCGAGGCTCCGGCAGCCATTGATCGCCACCGCTACCGACCTGAATCAGGCTCCAAATCGACACCTGCCCAACCCGAAATCAGATCGCCGAAAATAATTTTCACACGGTCATATTACCGGGTGATAAAGAAGGCGTGAGTTTCGTGTGAATTCATGTTAATGATCATTCAGGGACATAAAATCATGCCGCAAACGCCGCATCTCTTAATCGTTGAAGACGACGAACTCGTGCAGTCGCTGATGGGCGCCTATCTGCAGCGCGACGGCTTCGCCATCAGTCTTGCGGCGACCGGCAAGGAAATGCTGGCGTCGATCGATTCCGAACGCATTGATCTTGTCTTGCTGGATTTGGGCCTGCCTGACGAGGACGGCATTTCCCTGGCCCGCCAGGTCCGGGCCCGCAGCGATCTGCCGATCATCGTCATTACCGCGCGGACCGGAAAGAGCGACCGGTTGGCGGCCCTCGAAGTGGGCGCCGATGACTACCTGACGAAGCCTTTCGATCCGGATGAGCTGGTTCTCAGGGTGCGCAATATTCTGGGCCGCGCCGGCACCGCCGACACGCCGTCGATCCGCTCGGAAGTTTATCGGTTCGTCGGCTGGACCCTGGATATGGATGCCCGCGCCGTGACCGATCCGCAAGGCGGCGCGGTGGCCTTCACGCGGGCCGAAACGAACTTGCTGGCCGCCCTGGTGAAGGCGCCGAACCGGGTGCTGTCGCGCGGCCATCTGTTGGATGCGGTCAGCCACGACGCGGATTCGCCGACCGACCGGCTGATCGATGTTCTGATCAGCCGCATCCGCAAAAAGATCGAGCCGGATCCGAAGAAGCCTTCCTTGGTGACCACCGTCGTCGGCTGCGGTTACAAGTTCAGCGTTCCGGTCAGCTGACGCCCAGCGCGCGCCTTTCCGGTATCAATCCGTCCGAAAAATTTTGTGCTGACATATAGCGGCCAAAAAAAAGGGTCTGGCCGCGAACGACCAGACCCTTCGGCAGGAGACGCACATCGAGAAAGCCGACCGATGTGCGCGGGACATTCCGTGTTGGCGATCCCTCGCCTTGAATTCATCCCCCACACTATAGCCGATAACGGCGTCCATAGAATGAATTCCGTGTAAGCATAGTGTGAATTCGTGTTAACATACGCGGCCCGGCCGGCAATCGGCTGGGGCCAAACCAGACCCGAGGAGAACAACATGGTGCGAATTCTGGGCCGGGCCAATTCCATCAACGTCCAGAAAGTCATGTGGCTGACCGGTGAGATCGGCCTTGATGTGGAGCGCGTCGATATCGGCATGAACTTCGGCGGCAACGACACACCTGAATATCTGGCAAAAAATCCGAACGGCCTGGTCCCCACCATGGAAGATGGTGACGTGATTGTCTGGGAATCCCATTCCATCGTCCGCTATTTGGCGGAAAAATACGGCGCCCCGGTCTGGTGGCCCGACGATCCGGCGACCCGCGCCCAGGCCAGCCAATGGATGGATTGGTATATCAGCCGGCTGCACGCCGCCATGACGACGATCTTTTGGAACGTCGTCCGTCATCCGCCGGAAAAACGTGACCCCGCCGCCGTGACGGCGGCAACTGCGGAAGCCGCAAGGATGTGGACAATATTGGACAATGCCCTGGACAGCCGGGAATTCATCGGCGGCGCCACGCCGTCGGTCGGCGACATCCCCGTCGGCTGCGCGGCGCACCGCTGGCACGCCATGGATTTCGACAAGCCGGCCTTCGCCAATGTCAGCGCCTGGTATCAACGCCTGTCCGATCGGCCGGCCTACCAAAGCCACGTGATGATGTCCTTGAGCTGACCGGCAACCGGAGACAGATGATGAATACGGAAACGATTTTCCGCGGTTACGATCAGGCCGCATTGGACGCGCAGTACAACAACCGCGGCAACGTCCCGAATTTCGCGGAATACTACGAGGCCTGGGAGCCGCAATGCGCCGAGGTGCTGGCCGAGTTCGACCACCACATGGACCTCAAATATGGAAAAAGTCCGCGCGAGGCCATTGATCTCGTGCTGCCGCCGGGCCCCGGGCCGCACCCGGTTCAACTCTACATCCACGGCGGTTATTGGATGATGCGCGACAAGTCCGACCAGACGTTTTTGGCCCGGCCCTTCGTCGAAGCCGGTGCCGCCTTCGGTTTAATCGAATACGACCTGATCCCCAATGTGCGGATGGCCGATATCGTCCGCCAGTGCCGCGGCGCGGTGGCCTGGATCCATGCCCATGCCGGCACCTACAACATCGACCGCGATCGCATTTGCATCTCTGGCCATTCCGCCGGCGGGCATCTGACAGCCATGCTGGCGGCCACGGATTGGACGGCATTCTCTGGCGGGCCAGCGGATATGATCAAGGGCGGCTGCGCCATCAGCGGGATATATGAACTGCAGCCCATACAACTTTCCTTCATGCAGGAGACCTTGAACTTCACCGACCAGGACCTGGAAGAGAACAGCCCGATCCGCTTCGCCGACGTGCCGGCGACGCCGTTGGTCGTCGCCGCCGGCGGTGACGAATCGGATGAATTTCACCGCCAGTCCAAGGCGCTGACCGAGGATTGGAACGTCAAGGGCGGCAACTGCACGTACATGGAGCGGCCCGGCTGCAATCACTTCTCCATCCTTTCCGATTTATCGACCCCGGACAGTGACATGGTCAAGGGCATGCTGGCCCAGATGGGCCTCTAGGCGGCGCGCCGGGATGCCCACCATTGATCTTTATTGGTCCATGCGCAGCCCGTTCTGCTATCTGGCTTTGGACCGCCTGCTGGCCTTGGACGCGGAACCGGGGGTCACGGTCAGCGTCAAGCACGTGTGGCCTGGCGCCATGCGGCGCAAAGGCTATTTCAAGACCTTGAACGAGAACTACACCACCTATCACCGGCGCGACACGGAACGCCTGGCCGCGTATCTGGACATCCCCTATGCGCGGCCGCGGCCCGATCCCTTGATGTTCGACAAGGACACCATGGAGCCGCTGCCCTTGGACCAACAGCCGCATATCGGTCTGCTCACGCGCATGGGCGTATTGGCCTTGGAACAGGGCAAGGGCATGGCCTACCTGGATCAGGTCATGCGTCTGGTGTGGGGCGGCGGCCAACAGGATTGGCATTTGGGAGATCACTTGGCCGAGGCCGTCGGCCGGGCCGGGCTCGATTTCACCGCACTCAGCACCCGTGCCGAAGCCGAAGCGGATCGCTTGGACAGCCTGATCGCCGCCGCCGGCAACGACCTCCAGGCAGCCGGCCACTGGGGCGTGCCCTGCATGGTCCTCGATGGTGAACCGTTCTTTGGCCAGGACCGATTGGCGCTTTTACAATGGCGGTTAGATCAAGCGCGCAACGCCTAGGCCGCTTGCTTGCCGGACGGCAACAGATAGACGATGAACGTGGCGACAGCCATGCATCCGGCCAGCAGATAGAACACCGTCACCAGCCCCCAGGTGTCGGCCACCATGCCGCCGACGATGGGCACGATGGCGGAGAAACCGGCCTGGCTGCCGAACAAAAGGCTGATGACGCTGCCGCCCATTTCCCGCGGCGCCAGATCCAGCGACCAGCTATGGATCACCGGGCGCACGGCAAACAGGGCAAATCCCAGAAGGAACAGCAGCGGCAACACGGCGGCCGGCGCTTCGACAAAAGACACCCCGAAGATCACCAGGGTTGTCAGGGCCATACACGGCAGCACAATTGGCCTTCGGCCAATCCGGTCAGACGCGATGCCGGCAATCAATCCCGCCGGCATGCCGCCGATCTGCATGATGGTCAGGGCCAGGCCCATGAGCACCGTTTCGTAATTGAGGACATCGACCAATAGAAGCGGCACGAAAATCAACAATCCGTTTTGCGCCATGGACCGGAATGCCGCCATCAGACAGACGCCCAGGATGGCGCCGTTGCGGACCAACCCGACGATGCCGTCGATATAGGCCCGCGCACTGATCGGCTGAGGATTGCTGCGCTGCTCCGCATCGGAGGGTTGCTGGGCCCGGGCACCGCCGCCGCCAAGCATCACGAACAAAGTTACGGCGACGGCGAAAACAGGCAAGGCACTGAGCGTCGCGGTGTCCTGCCAGGACATCCAGACCAACACAATGCCCGCCGCCAAGGGCGCCAACATGTCGCCAAAGCTGGCGCCCAGGGTGTGGATGGACAAGACGTATCCGCGGTTCCCCGGATAGCGGTCTGACAGATACGAGATGGCAGCCGGATGCCAGAGGTTGTTGGTGCAGCCGATGATCATCAGCATGGCGACGATCAGCCACACACCTTCGGCCAAGCCCATGATCATCAGGGACGCCGCACCGACGATCAATGCCATCGCCTGCAAAAGCACGCGCCGCCCGGTAATATCGACCAGCGGTCCGCTGCCGGCATTGAAGGCGAAGGACGCGGCGAAGAAGATAGACGTGAAACCGCCGACTTCCGTATAGGTGAGGCCCAGGTCCTCGCGGATGAACGGCACCAACACATAGAACGTTGCGACAATCCAATGCGTCGCCCCATGGCCGCCGGCGACCAGGACGGCCGGCCCCTGGCCCTTCCAATGCAATCCGGTCATGCGTTCGATGGCGGCGATCATGGCGCGAAATTAGGCCCCGCCGCCGGGAACGGCAAGGCCGTGACGATTGGATTAGGCGCCAAAGCGTTTCAAATCCGGGCTTTTGCGTTGCCTCTGCGCCAAGGGGACGTAAAATCGGGCCGCTACTATCGGACAGGGGAATTCCATGAATGACATTACCGACCAGTTGGTCGTCTCGAAGGAAAACGGCGTCGGCCGGATCATGTTGGACAACCAGGCCAAGCGCAACGCTATGTCGTTTGACATGTGGCAGGGCCTGCCCACCGTGTTGGATGATTTCGAGGCCGACGCAGACGTCCGCGTGGTCGTCGTCTCGGGCCGCGGCGGCAAGGCCTTCTGCGCCGGTGCCGACATCTCCCAGTTCGAGAAAAACCGCTCCAGCGAAGACGCCGTCGAGATTTACAACAACACGGTGAAGAGCGCGTCGGACCGCCTGGCGAACTGCACCAAGCCGACGATCGCCAAGATCGAGGGTTTCTGCATCGGCGGCGGCGTCGGCGTGGCGCTCTGCTGTGACCTGCGCATCGCCAACGACGTCTCCACCTACGCCGTGCCGGCGGCGAAACTGGGCCTGGGCTACCGGGCGGATGGCCTGAAGCGGCTGGTCGATGTGGTCGGGCCGTCATTCGCCAAGGAAATCTTCTACACGGCGCGCCAGTTCAACCCCACGGAAGCCATCGAGATGGGCCTGATCAACCGGGTCGTGCCGCGCGCCCTGTTGGATGCCTATGTGGATGACTACGCCAAGACCATCGCCGGCAACGCGCCGCTGACCATCTACGCGGCGAAGGTCGTGGTCGACGAATTGGTGAAAGCCGGTGGCCCCGACGGTGATCTGTGCGGCAAGGTCGTCGATGATTGCTTCGCCAGCGCCGACTACCAAGAGGGCCGCAAGGCCTTCATGGAGAAGCGCAAGCCGCAGTTCCAAGGGAAGTGACGTGCCGGGCACGCCGCCCAACGCCGCCTTCTATTTCAACCCGGACAACTACAAGACATCCGGCGACGGCGTTGTCGGGCGGCAATCGGCAACCGGCGGATTCCTGCGTGGCTTCATCCAACACGGCGGCACGGACCGCCACTTGATCTACGCCGACACGGCGCAGGTCTATGAGGACTTCCAAAAGTTCGCCATCGACGCCGGCGCGGCGGCGGAAACCACGGCCGCCTTCCTTCCCGTCACCACGGCGCGCCTGAAAGACGTCGGCACGGTGTTTCGCCCGGGCCCCGACCTGGGCTCGCTGGCCTGGCGGCGGCGGCATTTCGGCCAGCGCGACTTCTCCATTTGCGGGATCACCCACACGGTCGCCGAAACCATGGCCATGCAGGTTATCGGCAACCTTTTGGTGGCGCCGGTGCAGCCCTGGGACGCGTTGGTCTGCACCAGCCAGTGCGTCAAGGGCGTGGTCGAACGGCTGCTGGACGGCTGGGCCGATTACCTGTCGCAGCGCTTCAACACCGAGGCCGCCCTGCCCTGCCGACTGCCGGTCATTCCCTTGGGCGTCGACAGCGCCGCCATGGCGGCGAAGGGCGACGACACCGGGGCGCGGCGCGATCTGCGCGACGCCATGGGTATTGGGGACGGCGATATGGCGCTGTTGTACGCCGGGCGCCTGAATCACGTGGAGAAGGCCAACCCCGTGCCCATGTATCTGGCGGCGGAAGCGGCGGCGAAGGCCAGCGGCGTCCGCCTGCACCTGATCCAAGCCGGCCAGGCGACGAACCAGGACGTGGAAAACGCCTTCAAACAGGCCGCAACCACCTTCGCGCCCACGGTCAACCACCACTTCATCGATGGCAGCCGCGACGATCTTTACGACAAGGTCTGGGCGGCGGCCGACATCTTCATATCCCTGTCGGACAACATCCAGGAGAGCTTCGGCCTGACCCCCATCGAAGCCATGGCGGCGGGCCTTGCGGTGATCGTCAGCGACTATGACGGCTACCGGGAATCGGTCCGCGACGGCCTCGACGGCCTGACCGTGCCGACCGCCCAGCCCGGCCCCGGCGCCGGCGCCGAAATGGGCTTCCTCTACGACACCGGCTTCGTCCCCTATCCGGTGTTCACGGCGGCGACCTCGCAAAGCACCGCCGTCGACGTGGCCGCCTGCACCGCCGCGATCGTGCGGCTCATGGGTGATGGCGACCTGCGCGCCAAAATGGGCGCCACCGGCAAGGCCCGCGCCGCCGAAGTTTACGACTGGCGCCACGTGGTCAAGGCGCATCAGGAGTTGTGGGCCGAACTGGCGGCGGTGCGCGAGACCGCTGATGAACTCGTTGGGCCTGCCGACGGCGCGCCGCCGAACCCGCTGGCCGCCGACCCATTCTCCCTGTTCCAACAGCACGCCACCGGGCTGATCGCCGGCGACGCGGTGCTCCATGCCCGAGCCTTCGATCAGGCTGTGCTTGAGGCGCTCTACCGCTCCGATGTCGCCGCACCGCTGTCCGCCGTTTTGCTGGATGAGACGGAGACGGCGGACCTCGCCGCCCGCATCCATGAGGCCGGCGGCACCACCGCCGCCGCCATTTTCGCCGACACCACACCGGAGAAACGCACGCCCCTGGCCCTGACCCTCGGCTGGCTGGCGAAGGCCGGCCTGATCACGGTGCAACCCGCCACGACCGAAGGCGCGGCGGCCGGCGGCCCCTTTGGCCTGTCGGCAACCTGGACGAAACTGGGCAGCGGTTAATCCGCGAACTGCGTGTTCAATTGGGAGAGTGCCGTTACGGTTTATGAAGTTTCGTCGAACAGGGTTTCACCCATGATCACGGCGGTCACCGCCTCGCCGTCATCCGAAAGCGGCAGGCGAAGCAATTCGCCCTGATAGGCAACATTCTCGAGTGTCATGTGATAATGAAAGAGCAGGGGTACTTTTCTTTTGACGACCTCCAGATAACCGCGAAGAATTTCGTCCCGGAATTCCGTATGGGGATAGTCACTGATACGCTTGCCGCTCATATCGACCTTGTGACAATCCGTTTGCCATGTGCCAAAAAACCGGTAACGAAAATCATCCTGACCAGGAATCACATCAACCACCATAATCCTTGGAATGTAAGATGCCGGCAGATCCAGCAAATCGAATTCGGTCCAAGGGGGCGCAAACCTGTCGCCGGCCTTTTCGCGCCAGATTCTCAACAGCGCCCCATTATCCTCACATGCCAGGCTTGAAACCGGAACTTCGCGGAACGGGGAGAGAATTCTGTATTCGCCATCGCCCATCCGTCCAATTTGATGGTGCCGGCAATTCAATTCAACTCTATTCGCGGTTCCCCGGCCATTTGCCCACGCGATTCAATCTTGCCGCCTCCATATGACGGTGCTGAACCAGGAACCCCCGGCCCGGCCGGCGACGACGCTTTCGCGTTTCGCCGCCGACTTCACCGCCAGCCAGGCCACCGTCGGCATCGTCGGCTTCCTGTTC
>CAZQPC010000021.1:258-3782 GCA_964595005.1 uncultured Magnetovibrio sp. | reverse complement strand
CCGCCGTCTTCGGCCTGGTACACACCGAGTTTGTCGACGCCGTCGACGGCGACGGCGACGACGGCAAGCTGCGGTGGTTTGCGATCCCGGGTGCGTACGGCGCCGTGTACGGCTTCCTGTTCGCGGTCACCGGCCCGACGGCGATCCTGCTGGCCGTCGGCGTCAAGGCCGGCATGGCGCAAGCGGAACTGGCATCGTGGCTGTTCGGATGCTTTTTTCTGAACGGCCTGATCAGCCTGCCGGTCAGCCTGTTCTATCGCCAGCCGCTGGTGTTCCTGTGGTCGATCCCGGGCATCGTCGTCGTCGGCCCGGCGCTGGAACACTTGAGCTTCCCGGAAGTGCTGGGCGCCTACTACGCCACCGGCGCGGTGATGGTCGTGCTGGGCCTGACGGGCTGGGTCAGGCGCTGCATGGAAGCCGTGCCCATGCCCATCGTCATGGGCATGGTCGCCGGGGTCTTCCTGCAGTTCGGTTTGGACTGGGTCCGGGCCCTGGGGACGGACCCGGGGATCGCCGTCCCCATGACGCTGGCTTTCCTGGCCGCCACGGCACTGCCCGCCGTCGGCCGGCGCTGCCCGCCGCTGATTATTGCCATCCTTGTCGGCGCCGTCTGCGTCGCCGTGCTCGGCAACGGCCCGACGGCGGAACAGATGCCGCTGGCCATCGCCGCCCCCAATTTCACGGCGCCGGTGTTCACCTGGCAGGGCATGCTTGAACTGGTGGTGCCGCTGCTGATCACCGTCGTCGTCGTCCACAACAGCCAGGGCTTCGCCGTCTTGAGCGCCGCCGGCCACAAGCCGCCCATGAACGCCATCACCTCGGTCTGCGGCGTCGGCTCGTTGATCGTCGCCACCGTCGGCACGGTGCCGACCTGCCTGACCGGACCCTTGAGCGGCATCATCGCCGGCGGCAACCCGGACACGCGCGGCCACTACACGGCCGCCGCCGTGGCCTGCGTCGGCGTCATGGCGTTCGGCCTGTTCGCGCCGTTCTTCACCGCCCTCATGCTGGCGACGCCGAAGGCTTTCATCGCGACACTGGCCGGTATCGCGCTGCTGGGCGTCCTGAAGGGCGCCTTCACGACGGCGTTTCAGGGCGACTTCGCCATGGGTGCGTTGGTCGCTTTCATGGTCACGGTGTCGGACCTGGCGCTGTTCAACATCGGCGCGCCGTTCTGGGGGCTGGTGTTCGGGTTCGCCGCGTCGTGGGTGTTGGAGCGCGGCGCGTTCGGGCGGCCGTAAGGGGCACCGCTCGGCACGGGCGCGCTGACATTCCCCTATGCGGCCATCGGTTGAACCCGCTAGACTGCGCGCATCGCGGCAGGCGCAGGGGGACTGAGATGACGCCAAAATCAAGTCGGCGATGGATGATCGCGGCGATGGCGGTCGCCGCCGGTCTGTGTGTTCAACCGCAATCCCTTTCCGCCGAACGGCGCGCCGTCGCCTTGCCGATGATCGCCAACAAGACGATAACGCCGCGCGTCGTTTACATGGAGAACCCCAGGTTCCCGAAAGTCAGCGTCGATGAATTGTGGAAGGTCTTCGGGTCCGCCGCCGGCCTTGTCAAAACCCATTTCGGCATAACCGTCAAAAAGCCGGACCGTATCGACGTCCTCGGGATCGACCATGTCTTTCAGGGTGTGATGGAGAAGAAGTCCCGCCGTTTCGGCCGAAACATCGGCGATTTCAGGAACGGCAACGTCGATTGGGACCGGGTCAAGACGATGCTGGTCCGCCAAATCGAGAAGCAGAAAGATCCGCTGGCCAGACAGATCGGCTTCGCCCGCCCGCACCTTGTCCGGCCCTTGGCCGAGGAGACCGTGGAGGGCTTCGCCGAGGCCGTCATCGCGACCTTCAGGGCGCGCCTCAAATACTGGACCACGGCGCCCTTGGCGGACGGCCATCCGGTGATCGGCAAGGCGCCCGGATTTCCCGATCTGCCCTATAACGAATACGCCTACTGGGCCTTGATGGCGAAGCTCGGGATCGGGGCCGAAATCATCGTCACCAATCAACTGGTCGCCAGCGTCGAGTATATGCCGACACCGGTGCACAGCTCGATCCGCGGCGGCATCACCGGCGGCGCGACGGAATACAATCCACTGTCGCGGTTGGGATCGTCCGTATGGGTGTCGCTGTTTCCGTATCTGTCCGACGACAGGCACATCCAAAAGCTGCGCGGCGGCGATACCTACGCGAGAGACCGGGCGCTAAAGCTCGCCGGGGTCATGCTGGCCCATGAAATGGGGCATCAGCTTTTGCACCTGGGCCACCCCTGGTCGAACCGCAGCTGCGTCATGCGGCCCGCCGAGGTCCTGAACTTCGCCGCCTGGGCGGCCTCGTTGAACGCCGCGCGCTGCCGGGTTGGCTCAAGCCCGGCGATGACGCCGGGGGTGTTGAAGATACCGGTGTGGTAGGGGCATGTCACCGCCGCACGTTGTGGTCTCCGGCAACCAAAGCCCGTGAAACCCGCCGCCAGACCGACGTGGCAATACCGTGCAACGCCTCGGTCTGTAGGGCCTGGCCGCGGTGAACATCGTCTTCGATGGCGGTGAAATCGATAGGGTGGACGGCTGAAATGTGGTGCGCTGCATGGGGTTTCTCCTTTCAGAAATCCAGGCCGGGGATGATCCCGGTATGAAAATCATTATATTACTAAACTTGATTTTGATAATTATGTCATTTATCAATTAATTCATGATTAAAACTCACGATTATTTCACACAATGACACGTTTCACGCCATGACACGCACGGACATGTCAGTGTTCGTCACCGTGATGAAGGCCGGCAGCTTCGCCGGCGCCGCCAAGGCCCTGCAGATGACGCCGTCCGGGGTCAGCCGGCGGATCACCGGATTGGAGGAACGCCTGGGCGTGCGCCTGCTCAACCGCACCACGCGGCGCCTCAGCCTGACCGAACCGGGCGATGTGTATTTCCGGCGCTCGGCCCAGATCATCGCCGATATCGAGGAAACGGAGCGTCAGACGGCGCTGCTGAACGCGGCGCCGCGCGGGCGGCTTCGGGTCACCGCGCCGAACAGTTTCGGCAACCAGGAACTGATCGACCTGATGTCCGGGTTCCTTGGTGATTACCCGGACATCAGTGTTGAACTGACCCTAACGGAACGGATGGTGGACGTGGTCGAGGAAGGCTACGACGTCGCCATCCGGCCGGGCCATCTCGACGATTCATCGCTGATCTCACGGCGCCTGACGACGGCCCGGCGGGTCTTCTGCGCCGCGCCCGGCTATCTGGCGGCGCATGGTGAACCGGAAACACCGCACGATTTGGCCAAGCACAATTGCCTCGTTCACCACAACCAGCGGCGCTTGACCAATGAATGGCGGTTCGAAACCGGGGACGGCGAGATCACCGTGCCCGTCGAGGGCCGGTTCATCGCCAACTCCATCGAAAGCCTCTACCGGGCGGCGCTCGCCGGCGTCGGCATCCTCCGGGTGTCGAATTTCGTTGTCGCGGATGCCATCCGGTCGGGCCGGCTGGTCGCCATCTTGAAAAATTTTTC
>CAZQPC010000021.1:0-248 GCA_964595005.1 uncultured Magnetovibrio sp. | reverse complement strand
CGACCTGGAACTCTACGCGCTCTATCCCTCCAACCGCCATCTGTCGCCGAAGATCCGGGCCTTCATCGATTACCTGAGCACGCGCCTGGCGGCGGCGTTGTAGCAAGGAACCGGCCGTTATGACCTCGCATCTGGTCTGCACCTCGCATTCGCCCATGCTCTACGTGCGGCCCGAAAAGCCGGCCTACGAGGACCAGGTCTTCGCCATCCTGGCCGAACGCCTGGCCGCCGTTCAGGCCTTTGACCCG
>CAZQPC010000020.1:0-27471 GCA_964595005.1 uncultured Magnetovibrio sp. | reverse complement strand
GGCGGGAACAGGCCGATGCCGAGGTAGTAGTAGCTGAGGTAGATGCCCATGCCGACGGCGCGGTTGGCGGGGTGCAGGATGCCCACGGGCAGGGCGAAGATGGGGCCGGCCGGCGCCCAGGCCAGGATGCCGAAGGCGATCAAGGCGGGCAGCGGATTGTCGAGCCAGACGATGGCCAGGGTCGCCGCGAAGCCGCCGGCAAACATCACCGTCATGAACCGGTTCGCCGATATCCAGCGCTGGGCGATCAGGCCGCCCAAGGGAATGGACGCGACACCAAGCCAGGTGCCGACGCTGGTCATTTGTCCCGCCGCCGTCACGTCAAAACCCTGGGCGGTCAGGTAGGCCGGCGCGAAGCTGATGACCAGGATCAGGTTGGCGTTGAACAACAGCCAGATCATGGCGGCCAGGGAGACCAGGCCAAACTCGCGCCGGGTCAGGCCGGGCTTGGGCGCGTGCCCGGCAGGCGAAAGGTCGGTGGGCGGATAATCCTTCGAGCCCACCATCAGCAGAACCACGCCGACGGCGCAAAGCGCGGCGGCGGTGGCGAACATGGCGTTGACGGACAGGGTCTCGGCCAGGGCGGCCTGCGTCGACAGGCCGAGCGCGATGCCGAAGGGCCAGGAGTTGACGTGGATGGCGAAGGCGATGGTCAGTTCCTTTTCGGCAAACCAATCGGCGATCATCTTCGCCGACAGGACATTGAACAACACCGCCCCGGCGCCGGAGAGCAGCCGGCCCGTGAACACCACGCCGTAGTCGTCCGACGCCGCCGTGATCAGCCCGCCGCCGGTCATCACGGCCATGCTCAAGACCAGCATGGATTTCTCGCCGAACCGGTTGCCCAGCAGGCCGCTGGGCAAGGCCAGGATGACGCCGGGCAGTTTGTAGATGCCGATCAGCGAGCCCAGGACGGCGAAATCGATGGCCAGTTGGGTGACCAGCAGCGGCCCGACGCTGCCGACGGACTGGAACTGGAAACCCATGGAGGTCCGCGCCGCGAACACCGCCGCCAGGACAAGCCATCGCCGTTCAATCATCGCCGCGCTCCCTCATGCGTCATCCAACAGGCCGCGAGTTTAGGCGGGGCCGTGCGGGCCCGGAATCGGCCGGGTGCAGCATTTTCGCTGGGGCAGACGCAGTAATCGGCCTACTGCACGTGCAGTATTGCCACGGACACCCCGGGCGGTATTGTCAGGGTGCGCCGCAAATGAAACCGGCATGATCGAGGGATCGGAATACCCGTGCGCGACAACAGTTTGAGCCCCAGGGAACGCGAAATCGCCGAGGCCTACGCCAACGGCGACACCTATCATGCCATCGCCGGACGCCTCAATCTGGCACCGTCGACCGTGCGGACACATCTGTCGGCGATCTACCGGAAGCTCGGGGTGTCTTCGAAGCTGGAACTGCATAAGGTTTTGCAGGGCGGCCGCCCGGCCTTCGCCGCCGAAGGGGAACAGGCGGCGATCATTTCGGAATTGGCGCTCAGCCTGGAAGAAGCCATCAGCCGCGAGCGCGCGCTTGGCGAGGTGCTGCGAATCATCAGTGGTTCCAATGGTGAGCTGGAGACGGTCATGGCCGCCGTGCTCGGCTACGCCCTGGAACTTTGCGATGCCGAGTTCGGGCTTTTGCTGGCCTACACGCCAAAGGACGGGTTCCGCTCGACATTCACCAGGGATATTCCGGACGCCTTCGCCGAATGGTTCAACGATCAGGGCGCCTTTCATGTCGGTCCGCAAACCGCACTGGGGCGCCTTGCCGCCAACCACGACGTCGTCAATATCGCCGATGTCTGCGCCGAGGACCTCTATCATCACGGCGATCCGCTGCGCGACGCGACAGTTGATCTGGGCGGCGCGCGTTCCTTCGCGGCATTGCCCATGCTGGCCGGCGAGCGCCTGATCGGCGCCTTCACCGTCTACCGCCAGCGCGTCCGGCCCTTCGATGCGAAAACCCTGGAAATCGCCAAGTTGTTTGCCGTGCAAAGCGTCATCGCCATTGAGAACGCGCGGCTCATCGGCGAGAAGAGCTGAGACCGCGCAGCGGGCAGCGTGAATAAAGCCATCAAGACGGTAATTTGAAAGACAGGGCCGATCTACGCCGTGCCGTCGCGCTTCCGCACGACCCAACCCAACACTCTCCCGTCGGTAATAATAAGCCCCACCGCAATCAGGCCAAAGCCGTAGATCGCCTCCACGCCCAATTTTTCGTCAAGAAACGCAATACTCAGGCCGACGGCAACAGGCGGGATCAGCAGCGTCACCAGCATCAGGTTGGCCGATCCGGCCCGGATCAGGATTTCGAAATAGAGCAGATAGGCCACCGCCGTCGACAAGACGGCCACGGCCAGCAGCGACGCCCACACCTCGCCGGACAGATCCAGCGCCGGCAGGCCTTCGCTGGAGATGGCGACGGGGATCATCAGCACCGTGCTGCCCACCAGCATGCCAAAGGCGTTCATCAGCGGTGGCTGGCCCGCGAGAAAACGTTTTGCCCAGACACCGGCGAAGGCATAGGACAAGGCGGCGCCCAGGATCGCCAGTTGGGCCAGGTTGCGCAGATCGAAGTTGATCAGCGCGTCCACCCCCATGATCGCGGCGACGCCGAACACGCCGAACACGGCGCCGACGATCTTGCGTGGCGTCAACGGCTCGTCGGCCAGAAAGATGCCGGCGACAACAGCGCCGAACACGGCCGTGGTGCCGTTCAAAATGGACGCCAGGCCGCTTTCAATGCTGACCTGGCCCCAGAAGATCAGGGAGAACGGAATGGCGTTGTTCAAGGCCCCCATGACCAGATAGCACAGCCAGACCTTCGCCGCGCGGGGGATGGGGAGGCGCCGCCAGACGACGACCACATAGAGCACCGGCACGGCCCAGAAGACGCGGTGCAGGGCAATGGTCAGCGGCGGCACCTCGCGCAAGGCGATTTCCGCGAAAAAGAACGACCCGCCCCACACGGCCGCCAATGCGAGCAGCAGGGATCCGGACGTCAGGTCGATGGTTGGCGCCTGTTTTCGGGTCATTGAGCACTTTGTATCCGCGCACGGCTGCGAAGCCACCCGATTCTTGTGTCGTGTCTATCGAGATCTTTGAGCGTCTGGTCCTTGGCGACGTCGTTCTTCAATTTGAGATTGCGGGCGAGGCCCAAGGGCAGGTTGCCGACGGCCATCGGCTTGCCGGCGGGCGAGTGTCGATACGAAATAACTATCGCCTAGATTTCGCGTCGAAGGTAATAATTCAGTATCCAACACATTCAATGGCAGGACATCCCGATGACGGACAAGAAGAACCCAACACCCGGCCCGCCGGACACGCCGGAAGACGTCATGCAGGACAAGGAGCTTGTGTTCGGCTGGGAGGAATGGGTGGAACTGCCGGGCCTCGGCCTGCCTGCCGTTCGGGCGAAGGTCGATACGGGAGCCAAGTCGTCCTCCATTCACGCTTTCATGATCGAACCCTACGGCCGCGCCGATAAGCGCCGCGTGCGCTTCGGTGTTCATCCCGTGCCGGAACGCCCCGATATCGTTGTCTATTGTTCCGCCGAATTGGTCGACCAGCGCGAAATCACCAGTTCGAACGGCGAGGTGGAACTGCGCTATATCGTCCGCACGCCCTTGCGGATCGGCGGACAGGAATGGCCGGTCGAAATCTCCCTGACCAATCGGGAATCCATGCAGTATCGCATGCTGGTCGGGCGCTCCGCCTTGCGTGACAATATCATTGTCGACCCCAACCTGTCCTGCGTCCAGGGCGCCCTGTCGCCGGAGCTGTACGACAAGCTGCCGAAACCGAAACGTCGCCGCACCGGCTTGAAGATCGGCATTCTATCGCGGGAGCCCGATAATTATTCCACCCGCCGGCTTGTCGAAGCCGCTGAAGAACGGGACCACCTGGTTGAAATTATCAACACGACGCAGTGTTACATGAACATCACGTCGCATCGCCCGGAGGTTCATATGGATGGCCAGTCCTTGGAAGGGTTCGACGTGATCATTCCGCGGATCGGCGCGTCGGTGACCTTTTACGGCATGGCCGTGGCGCGGCAGTTCGAGGCCATGGGCGTTTACAGTTTGAATTCCGCCGCCGCCATCGGGGTCGCCCGGGACAAGCTTCATGCCCACCAGCTGCTGGCCCGTTCAGGCATCGGCATGCCGGACACCGGTTTCGCGCGCTCGCCCAAGGCGACCAATGAATTGATCAAGTTCGTCAACGGCGCGCCGCTGGTCGTCAAACTGCTGGAGGGCACGCAGGGGCGCGGCGTGGTTCTGGCCGAGACCAAGAAGGCGGCGGAATCGGTGATCGGGGCGTTCCAGGGGTTGAAGGCCAATATCCTGGTCCAGGAGTTCGTCAAGGAAGCCGGCGGCGCCGACATCCGCTGTCTGGTGGTCGGCAACCGGGTCATCGCCGCCATGAAGCGCCAGGCGGCGGAAGGGGAGTTCCGCTCCAACCTGCATCGCGGCGGCAAGGCCGTGCGCGTCAAGGTGACGAAGGAAGAGCGCGCCGCGGCGGTGAAAGCCGCCCGGGTCATGGGTCTTTCCCTGGCCGGCGTCGATCTGTTGCGGTCGGATGACGGTCCGAAAATCTTGGAAGTCAATCCGTCGCCCGGGTTGGAAGGCATTGAGAAAGCCACGGGCATGGATATTGCCGCGCTGATTATCGACTACATCGAAACCAACGCCCGGCCGCCGAAGGTGTACAAGCCCAAACGGTTATAAAGCTGATTATTGAGGCGCTATTGATATCTGCAAGGGGCTCATTGCATTGTTCTCTCACGCTTCCCATGGGCGAGGGGAATACTCGTCCGATTGGCATCGAATTCCCTCTCCTGGGGAGAAGGAGGGGATGAGGGGATTACACTTAGATTTCATGGTCGAAGGGTACCGCACGTAACAAGACGAGTGCTGAATTTACCTGCGATTGGAATTAACAAATCGGCTGTTTGAACGAGACACCTGAAATATATTTCTACGATCGATTTTAGCGGTGGCCGATATATTAATGTACTTTGCATTTTACTTTCACGGATTTCAGGGCCTGATTCCAAATGCCAAACGGTTGGTTTCGGATAGCAGTTTGGATCGTAATTTCTGTCTTTTCGGTCCTAATTTTGGTTGGAATGGTTTTCAGTTTCTACAATTCACCAGAAGAAGAATTGACTTGGTGGTTGTGGTCGCTGGCCATTACAGCCGTATTTGCTATCTGGTCCGGGATCGCAAATGCGAAGAGGCAGCTTTTTCAAATTGAATTTCTGAGGTTGCCGCCCGGGATTCCCGCTTTCTCGGGAATGACGGGAGAGGGCGTGGTTTGTCAAGATAGACAAAATAGTAGCAGCCTTGGGAGGACACATCGGTCTGGCCGACCCAGCCATCCCCAGACCTCACGCTTGAGGATGGCGCACCGCCTGTCAGCCTACTCCGCCGCAGCCTCACTCGGCACGTCGAACAAGGCTTCCATCTCACGGCGCAGGCGGTAGGCGTTCAGCGTCGTGTCGATGTCCACGTCCTCCCAGGTCAGCGAGCCGTCCTTGGGCACATCGCGGGTCAGTTTTAGGTCATGGGCGAGGCCGAGGGGCAGATGGCCCTTGGCCAGGGACTTGTCCGACGGCATCAGCTTGCCGAAGACCGTGTAGCCGCCTTCGCCGTCGAGCATTTCGCCGGCCGTGAGGTCGCGCTTCGCCGTGGCGATGACGTCGGCGTTGAAGCACGTCGCGGCGCCCGTCGCTTCGCCGCGGATGCCGACGGAGGCCACCGACATGCCGAGTTCCAGCCCGATCATGTGCCAGCGTTTGTACAGGCTCATGTAGCGCCCGTCCGGGTCGGTGACGACTTTGTATTCCTCGAAGCAGTTCTTGATGTAGTCCGTGTCCGCCTCGACGCAGACCCAGACCCCCTTGCGGATGTCGTAGGGGATTTTTTCGCCCTCGGTCGTAAGGGCCGAGACGACCTCGACCATGCCCTTGGCCTCCAACACACCGCCTTCCGATTGGGGCCGCATGAGGGTCGGGATGTCATCGATGGCGCCGGGCGGGAACGCCAATCCATCGGTCGGCGCGCGCAGGCCCGTGGCGTTGGCGATGGCGGTGCTTTCGATGGCCGGTTTGGAGCCGTCCAGGAAGGAGTTGAACATCTTCGGGTTGAGGCCGCCGCGCTCGGCCTGCTCGGCGCTCAGCCCCCAATGGTCCCAGACGGTTTCCGGGGTCGATTCCCGGTATTCCGGCAGCCAGATATGGCCGCGCCCGGCGGCGCTAATGGGAAATCCGCAGGTCCGCGCCCAATCCACCAACTCACACACAAGTGCCGGCTGATCACCGTAGGCCATGGAATAGACAACGCCGGCTTCCTCCGCCCGGTGGGCCAGCAGGGGGCCGCAGAAGGCTTCCGATTCCACCGTCACGTTGATCACGTGCTTTTTGTGCGCAAAGGCCGCCAAGCAATGATCCACGGCGGCGATGGGATGGCCCGTGCATTCGACGATGATCTCGATGGCCGGGTGGCTGACCAGGGCGTCCAGGTCGTCGCTCAGATGCGTCGAGCCCCGCTGCACGGCGGCGTCCAGGCTGGCGGCGGCGTATTGATCTGCCGGCCAACCGACGCGGGCCAGGCTTTGCTTGGCGTTCTCAACGGAGAGATCAACGATGCCGACCAGATGCACGCCGGGAGTCTTGAGCACCTGCGCAAAGTACATGGAGCCGAACTTGCCGGCCCCGACGACGCCGATGCGGATCGGGTCATTGGCGGCTGCGCGGACTTGCAGTTGGGTGAAAAGCGCCATGGGGGCCTCCATCGGACCGGGGGATTGAAATTTGGCGCGATCCTATAGGGTCGAGGTGGGGTTTCCAATGGTTGCGTGCGGGGGCAGCATGGGTCCGGCCCATTACCGTGTCATGCGCGGGCTTGAAGGTTCTTTCTCAAATGCTCCGGGGGAGCATTTGCGGGAGGTTATCCCCCGGAGGGAGGTCTCCACGACTTGGCATCACGGCCGCGGCCGAAAGTCGTGGATCACCGGGTCAAGCCCGGCGATGACGGTGTGGCGTGAGGTGATGACGGTACGGTGCCTCTCTGCGTTCCAAAACGAAACGTCGATACCTTGCCGAATTCATGCCGGTATGGTGTGCTTATTCCACCGAATTGCACCGTTGAGAGGAACGACCATGACCGGGATCACCCGCACCCTCGCCGATTTCGCCGCCGATCTCACATACGACGACCTGCCGGCCGAGGTCATCGAACGCACCAAGCTTTTGATCTTCGACATCACCGGCGTCATGGTGCGGGCCCGCCACGACGCGGAATCGACGCAAAGCATGATCTCCGCCGTCGAACGGTTGGGCTTGGCCGCCGGCGATTGCTCGGTTTTGGGTGACAGCCGCGCCTACGCGCCGACGGCGGCCGCGCTGGTCAACGGCACCTTGGCACACTCGCTGGATTTCGACGACACGCACGCGGCGGGGTCGCTGCATTCGTCGGCGCCGATCGTGCCGGCGGCCCTGGCGGCGGCCGAGATGGCCGGCGCGTCGGGCCGCGATTTGATCGCGGCGTGCGTCGCCGGCTACGAAGTGCAGATCCGCCTGGCCCTGGCGCTGAACCCGTCCGAACACTACGACCGGGGTTTCCACCCGACGGCGACCTGCGGTGTCTTCGGCGCGGCGGCGGCGGCGGGCAAGCTGTTGGGCATGGACGGTGCGGCGATCCAGAGCGCCTTCGGCATCGCGCTTTCCCAGGCCGCCGGCTCCATGCAGTTTTTGGCCGACGGGTCGTGGACCAAACGCAGCCACGTCGGACAGGCGGCGTCGAACGGCCTGATCTGCGCGACCCTGGCGGCGGAAGGGTTCAAGGGCCCGGCCGAAGCCTTCGAAGGCCACTGGGGGTTCCTGGCGGCCTACGCGCCGAACCCCGATGAAGCCAAGGTCACGGACCGCTTGGGCAGTCATTGGGAAACATTGGGCTTGGCCGTCAAACCCTATCCGTCGTGCCGCTACAGCCACGCCGCCATGGACGGGCTTGTGGCGCTATCGAAAGAGCATGGCATCAGCGCCGACGACATCGACGCCGTCGAAATCGGCCTGCCGGAAACCGGCCGCAAGATCATCGGCGAGCCCCTGGCCGCCAAGATTAACCCGGAAAGCGTCGTCGACGGCCAGTTCTCCATGCCGTTCTGCGCCGCCGTGGTGCTGCGCGAGGGCGCCATGGTCTGGGATGATTACGCCAAGCACCTGGATGATACGCAGACGCGTGCCCTTTGTAAGAAGATCAAAACCGTGCCCGATGCTCAGGCGGAAGCGGCCTTTCCGGCCAACATGTCCGGTGCGGTGAAAATCAAGACCGGCGCCGGTGAGTTTTCCACCTTCGTCGAGGTGCCGAAGGGCGAGCCGGCGAACTTCATGAGCCACGCCGAGTTCCGTTCCAAGTTCGACGGTCTTTGTGCGCCCTATTTGGACGAGGCCCGGCGCGGCCGCCTGGCGGATGCGCTGCTGTCCTTGGAAGACGCCAACTCTGTTGCCGCCGTGTTTGCCCTGAGCCAGCCAGAAGGGGCCTGACGACGGCACGGCTCACGCCGTTGATATTAGTGGTGATCAAACCAATTCTGACTTGATGACGAATTTCGAGGCGTCGAGGTTTCGTCGCAGGAAAGTCGAGGGACTTTCCCGTGACTTCCGGGGGGCCAAGAAAGCCATGACGATGCGACCGCTGCCGGGTTTCAGCCGCGACCAACGGTCTAGAATTCGGCGCTATTCGTCCGGTACCGCCTGCATCGACTTCGGCAGCACCGATCTGCTGGCTAGCCACGTGAACCGAGGGCCAAACTAGGGCCGGACGGTGAGGCCGGCAAGTTAGCTAAGGAAATTCCAGGCCAAAGTTTGCATCTATGGCCGTTCGATGCCATGCGCCGCCGTCCATTTGCCGGACACGGCACGCGGAAGGCCGCTTGTATGTCCTGGCCAAATATTGATACATGATGGCAAGCCGTTGTGTGTTCACTTTCTGGACAAACCGAATCCCTTGAAATCTCCCGGCTCGTATTCGAAGATCGAATTAATTTAGGCTGTTCGAATTGAATTTTCCTCGCGTTGATGGCTCTCACGTTCAAGCGGTTGTGGAATTTCTTGACCGCAATGCGCTTATGTTTTTTACCTTGTGGACGCTGTTTGGCGCGGCGCACCACCTAATACTCGGTCCCTATTCCTTTATACCCCTGAATGACGAGGGTGACTTAAGCGTGCCGCGTCAATTGTCCGGCCTGGGGCAAATGTTTAGCGTGCCCAGGCCCTTTTGGTCGCCGGCCCTGGTCGGCGGTGCCGACAGTCTCGCAAGTATGCAAGACCCGAATATCGACGGTCTTTTATATCTGATCTTTCCCACTTGGCTGGCTTTCGGCATGTCCGTCTGGATCACGGCATTTGTGACATCGTTTTTTTTGTACAAGCTGCTCCGAGACCATTTGAATTGCCCCGCATGGATTTCTCTTGGCTGTGCACTATGTATCACACCCGTTTATTCCATATACCCGCAACCGCAGCCGCTGGCTGTTCTCGTCTTAGCCCTATGGGCAACCCCATGGGCGTTGACCAATTTTCGGTTGGGTATCGTCGCTTTCATCGGCTTGGGCGCCCTGGTCGGCGCCAGTTCCGGCTACGCCTATGCAATATTTCACTTACCTGCTCTGGCGGTATGCCTGCTCGCTTTATGGCCTAATTTGCGGGCTGCGGTGCTCGTCGTGATCGTTGTTCTTGGTTATCTTCTCTATGACGGTGCCGCCATCGTATCGGCGATCTTGAATGCGCCGATTTCGAACCGTGCCAACCAGACAGTCGCGTTTTCCTGGTCGGCGAACTATGCGACGTTTTTAGGAGATTTGAAGAATTGGGGGTGGGTATGCATTCTGGGGGTTGCCGCGGCGCTGATTTCGAACGCGCCTTCCAAACGTCTATGGCTTCTTTCCGGCGCCTCAGCCTTAATCGTGGTAACGCCAATCGTGGCGTTTGCTGTCATTTCCCTGATCGCCAGCGACGCGGTGCTCGGGCAATTTATTCGCACCCATATCGGGATGCCTTTAATCGCCGGCGTCACAACAGGTGTCGCGCTGCCGGTTGTCGTGGCCCGATTGAACTTGATTTTGCGGTTCAGGGTGGAATACGCCTTGGTCATCATCGGCGCCATTTCAATTGTCGCCATCGCGGTACTTGAAAAAATCGGCGGCGGCGCCGGGTGGCGCCCACGCGGAACGAATTTCACCTCGGCATACGATCAGCCGGATCTTCAAGATCTTCGGCGTCAAACGTCGGGGGCGCAGCCGTTCCGGGTCGCGACCGTCGTCGGCACACGCCGGGCCTTCCGGCAGGAAACCATGTATCCGGTCGCCCATGGATTTGAGATGGCCGATGGCTATATCAACTTGTTCCCGAAGCGCTACCATCAATTTTGGGCCGATATGACATCGGGTGTGAGACGTCGCCTGTCGGCGCAAATAGGTTCCGAGTATAATGGCAATCAATTTCAGGCCCTGTATGACCTGAAGGGCGGTCTATTGGAAATGTGCAAACCCAATACCGTCGTCAAATGCAAGTTGCCGTTCAGCCAATTCTATAATCTGGATATGTTGTCGCTGGCCAATACGAGATTTCTGATTTCGCCCGTTTCGCTTGATAGCAAGGATTTGAAACTTCTTCCATCCCCGCGTCGCGCGTCTCTCATTGCAGGTGAACGGAAAAAACGGCCGAAAAAACTGAACGCATTGCTGGCGGGAACCTACAATCCAGACCACGTGCTCTACATATATGAGAATACGCGAGCCCTGCCCCGGGTATTTGTCGCCGCCCGGGTTCGGATTTTCGACGACAGCAAACATCTATTAAAGACGCTGGCCACCACCTCAGCGGAGGACTTGGCGGCGACAGCATTCGTGGCGCGCCCAGATATCTTGAATTTCGGCTTGCCGTTCGGGGAGACTGAATTGCCAACCTCCACCGAACGCCGCACAGCTTCTGTTCGGGATTACGAAAATGATCGCCTTGTGATCGATGCGGAGTCCGGCTCGCCAGGAATGCTGGTCATTAGCAACAATTTCAGTCCGTTCTGGGAAGCCTGTGTGAACGGCAAGAAAGCCCGCATAATTCCAGCCTATCATACGTTCCAAGGGATACTCATTGGTCCGGGTAAATCGCGTGTCGAGTTGAATTACAATCCGCCCTACCGGGTGATCGGGCGGAAGTCTTGCGGCCGCTGAACGATGGATTGAGCAGGAGGCCAGCCGTCGATGGGTACAAAAATACCGTTATTTAATGGCTCGCGCGACGACCGTGGCATGGGTAAACATATCCCTGGGTCCGAAATAGTAGTCCACAATCTTGAATCCGATGGGCTCCAGCATCTCCTGGGCGAATTTACGGCTTGGCAACAGCGAAGGTTCCGGCGGGTGGAGCCGAATGTTCTTGTGGAAAATGTCGTTCAAGACGAAGTGAATGAACTTCAACGCTTTCACGCTCAGACCGAACCTCGGCGGCCAAAATATGACGATCTTTCCACCGGGCTTCAGAACCCGATGAAATATCGAAAATATTTTCTTCAGTTGGTCGATTTCAAAATGCTCGACAACGCCAAGATTGTAGATGCCGTTGAAGCTGTCGTCGGCGAAAGCCATATTCAGCAGATCGCCATTAACTAAAACCGCATCACCGCTATGGAGCTTAAAATATCGCGCCAAGGCCATTGATGAGATGTCATAGGCGAAAATGTCGAAATCTTTGACCGCGTCCGAATCGACTTCGCCACCACCGCAGCCAGCATGCATTAGCTTGGCGCCACGTGGGATGTGCTTCCTCAAAAAATGATTGAGGGTCGGTTTGATGATGACATTCCGATAGAACTTTGCGGCCAACTCATACCCCAGGTTTGCCCAGCTTTCGCTTGTGTCCTTCGTCCAGTACGCTTCCCAGCCCGCCTTCATATCCGGTTCTGGTTGGGTGTCCTTCGTCACCAGATATCGATGCTTTCGGAACCGGCTGTTCGCGGCATGGGTTAGCAATTTCTTGAATCCGAAAAAGACGTCACGCAATCGCATTTTCGAGGTCCCGTAGACGCGGGCCGGTAAGGATATGGGAACCTCCTTGACCGAATATCCGTTCAGATGAAGGACATGCAAGGATTCAAAAAAGAATGCGTAATCACGCGATGTCACACGCTGGAAGACGGCGTGGGGAATGCGCTCCAGAGCATAGCATCGAAAGGCGCCGGTTGCGTCGAACGGCATGCCGAGAAGTAACCGCGTCAGCAAGTGGCCCAAATGCGTGAGGGCAATTCGATGAAGGTTCCATTCCTTGAGGCTGCCGTCGACCGCAAAACGGGTCCCGATGACGATGTCATTTTGTTCGCTGGCGGTGATGAATTGCGGGATCAAATCCGGCGAATGGGCAAAATCGCTGTCCATGGTTACGAGGAGCCGATAGTCGTGATCGTAAGCCCAGCGAATACCATCCAAATGGGCACTGCCGATCCCCAATTTGCCAGGCCGGTGAATGACATTTACCCGCGGATCCTTGTCGCAAATGGTATCGATGATCACGCCCGTGCCGTCCGGGGAATTGTCATCGATGAACAATATATCTGCCGCGGGGATGAGTTCCCGGATAAGACCATGCATGGCGCCGACATTTTCGGCTTCATTGTAGGTTGCAAGGAATATGAGAGTGTCGGAGTTCGTCACGTCGCGCTCTCTGATAATTCTGCCTCAACCATTTTTGCGGCGATATCGCTTAGTGAGTGATCGGGACGCCAGCCCGTGACCGACCTCAGTTTACGTGCATCGCCGATCAAGGCATTGCGCCGCGGCGATCGCGTGATCAGTGATCCATCTTCGACAACACGGCCTTCGGACTGCATGTCCAGGAGATCGAAAACTTCCCTGACAAAATCGCCAACGGTACGGAGTTCGCCCGTGGCAATTATGAAATCGTCCGGCGTCTCGCATTGCACGATCAATTGCATCGCCCGTACATAATCCGGTGCATAGCCCCAATCAACACCGGCGTTCAGGTTGCCGAGCACCAGACGGTCGGCTCGGCCTTGTTTGATGGCCACCGCCGTTTTGACGATCTTGCGGCTGACGAAGGAAGCCCGGCGGCGCGCTGATTCATGATTGTATAATATCCCCGAAGAGACGAAGACGTCATGCTGGTCTCTGTACAGAGCACAGACGTTCATTCCTGCGGCTTTCGAGAGGCCGTAGGCGCAAATGGGTGATATCGCGCTTTCTTCCGTTTGCGGAACGTCGGTGGGGTTGCCAAAAATCAGCGAAGACGATGCATAGAATACCCGCGGGTTCTTGTTTAATCGTCGGACGGACTCCAACAACCATGCCAACGCCAGGGTATGAACGGACAACGATTTTTCAATGGTTTCGCATGGATCTTCCGTTATGTCTTGTTCGGATGAACCGTGGTAGGCCGCCAGATGGTAGATTTCGTCAGGGGCCAGTTCATCGATCACTCGATCGATCGAGGCGCGCTCCGCCAATGAAACGGCCATTAGCTTTTTGCCCGTTCGTCCATCGATCATCGACCGGCGATCAAGGCCGTAGGTTTCCACCCCTTGATCCATGAGAAACCGGTTCAGGTAGTACCCGTCTTGGCCGGCGATGCCGGTGATCAAAGCCCGCTTAGGCATTTGTCAAAAAGATTGCCCGCGTGAAGACTGAAAGCGGCGGCTTTGGATTTCTCGGCGTCAATATTGTCTCGTGTGCATATCGTCAATTCGGGAAGCGGGAAAATTATTTTACCGCCGTTTTCAAGAAACGCTTCCTCACGAACAAGAAACTCCTGTTTGAAATGCCACGGCAGGACCAAAAAGTAGTCCGGGTCTTGTGATCGGGCTGTAGCCTCGGAAATGATTGGGATTTCCGTGCCCGGCATTCTACGGCCCCACTTTTCGGGATTGCGATCCGCCGCCGCCCGAATGTATCGGCGATCCAGATCGCAATACTGCATTAGAACATTGCCTTTCGTCGATGCGCCGTAAACGATGAATGTTTTGCTGGCGGCATGCTCCGTCTTTACGAACTCCGATAACTGCGTTTTGAATTCGATGACGCGATCTCGAAATGCCAAGTAGGGTGAAATTGTGTCCAAGCCAGCGGCCATTTCGGCCGCCAAGGATTGGGTCACTGCGGCGGTTGTTTTGAAGGATGCCGCGTCGTGGCAGGCGTGGATCTGGAAACTGCCGCCATTAACATCATTGAAGATTACATCGGCAATCCTGAGGCCGTGGGCCGACAGCAGGCGTTCGATTTGCCGGACGCCGTAATATTCCAGGTGTTCGTGACAAATTGTATCGAAAGCGTTCTGGCTTAGCATCAGCCCGACATAACTCTGCTCGAATACCCACAATCCGTCAGGGGCGAGGCAATTGGCAATGTCATTGACGAATACGTTCGGATCCGGAAGGTCGTACATCATGGCAATGGACGTGATAATTTTGGCTTTCCGTCCGCCGGCCGCGCGATCAAAGACATCACGCCCAAAAAAATCCGCGACAGTTACGATATCATCCGGATAGTACTCCTCAAATTGTGCGATCGTCGGATCGATGCCCATACGGCCACAATCTTCGGCCATGTAGTTTTTTAAAAGGGTGCCGTCATTGCTGCCAATATCGAGGATCAAATCGCCGCTCTGCAATTCGACAGTGCTCAAAATACCGGCGACCAGATCCGCCAGATGCTGGCGCATGGACTGGTTAATGCCCGAACGGTAGCCATAAGTTTCCCGAAACAGCGCGTCCAGATCGAAATTATGGCGTAACTGGGCAAGACCGCATTCGCCACAAAACATTAATTGCAATTCAGCTGCCGGCGGTGTGGGTTCGGTTTCGGAGGGAAACCGACCGGTCATGGCCAGTTCGCCGACTTTAAGAATTTCCGTAAGTTCATCGTGGCCGCAAAGGCGGCAGCTACTTATTTCAGTGGACAACAAGGTCAATTATTCCCGTATTCAATCATTTCATTTGCTGGATCGAAATATCTCGCCAAGTTTGCGGTGAATGTACTCTGGTTAAAGGGTTTCTTGCCAGTCATGGATGCAGATAAATATGAGAATCCGCAAACCAATTCGTTCCAGAATGCCGCAGAAATCAACCTGATATGAAGGTGGGCGACCTCGCCATGATTCTCAAGCGGCAGTATCCTTCAATTGAATTGCAAAGTCGAGACGCGAGTGGACCACGATCGCTGCGGGATTTCTGACGATTTTGGCTGATTGTGTCATGTCTACGTGGTTGATCGAACGTGAGCTCGACAATGTTGGCGGCTTGCGGCGCGACCTTTACGGGCAGGAAATTTGTCTGTCAAATGCGGTTGGCGTATTCTGTAAAGGATGATAGATCGCTCCTAATATTCTCATCGAAAATTCGTGAGCCGAAATCCTTGCTCATCAATCCAATGATTGAGGAACAAACACTATGTGGGACAACGACGAAGAAACCTTAATCCTCGACACTGTCGATCAGTTCCTGGAGCGCGATGTGAAGCCTTACGTTCGCGATCTGGAAGCCGGCGATGAATACCCCCAGGAAATCGCCGACAAGATGGCGGAACTGGGCCTGTTCGGGGCGACCATTTCCGCCGACTACGGCGGCCTCGGCCTGCCCGCCAGCACCTACGCGAAGATCGTCGACCGGGTCTCGGCCGTGTGGATGTCGGTGTCGGGCATTTTCAATTCGCACCTGATCATGTGCGCCGCCGTCGAACGCTTCGGCGACGAGGACATGAAGCGGGCCTATCTGCCGAAATTCGCCGCCGGCGAGATGCGGGGCGGCATCGCGTTGACCGAGCCGGACTGCGGCACCGATTTGCAGGCCGTGCGCACCCGGGCCGAAAAAGACGGTGATGATTATGTTATCGACGGCACCAAGATGTGGTGCACCAATGCGGTCAAGGGCAATGTCATGGCGGTGCTGTGCAAGACCGACCTGGAAGCGGCGGGCGCGCGGCACAAGGGCATGAGCCTGTTGCTGGTGGAGAAATCCATGGGCTACAAGGCGTCGAAACTGAAGAAGCTGGGCTACCGCGGGGTCGATACGGGCGAGGTGCAGTTCGACGCTGTCCGGGTGCCGGCCGCCAACCTGATCGGGCCCGCCGAAGGCAAGGGCCTGAACCAGATTCTGGCCGGCCTGGAGCTGGGCCGCATCAATGTGGCGGCGCGGGGCATCGGCGTCGCCCGGGCGTGTCTGGAAGAATCTGTCGCCTACGCGCAGGTCCGCAAGACCTTCGGCAAGCCGATTTGCGAACACCAGTCCATCCAGATCAAATTGGCCGACATGGCCTGCCGGGTTGAATCGGCGCGGCTGCTGACGGCCCAGGCCGCCGCCGCCTATGACCGGGGCGAGCGTTGTGACCTGGAGGCCGGTATGGCGAAATTGATCGCCACCGAAGCGGCCATGGAGAACGCCGCCGAAGCCATGCGCATCCACGGCGCCTACGGCTATTCGCCGGAATACAACATCGAACGCTACTACCGCGACGCACCGCTCTTGTGCATCGGCGAGGGGACCAACGAACTGCAGCGGTTGATCATCGCCAGGCAGTTGGTTGAGCGGAGCCCAGTTTGATGGCGGGATCGGCAATCAACGGCGTGAGGTCTGGGGATGGCTGGGTTGGCCAGACCGATGTGTCCTTACAGAGATTGCTCCCAGCCGATGGCTCCCTCCGGGGGATCACATCGCGCTTACGCGGCGCCATAAGGCGCCACGGTCACGATGCGATGGTTGGCCAGACCGATGTGTGCCTGCTTTCGCTGCTACTTGCCCCTCCTTCTCCCGGACAGGTGGCGATAACATGACACTCCCCCTGGACGGCATCCGCGTCCTGACCGTCGAACAATACGGCGCCGGGCCTTTCGGCACGCAGTTCCTGGCCGACCAGGGCGCCGAGGTGATCAAGATCGAAAGCCCGGGCATGGGCGGCGATTATGCCCGCACCGTCGGGCCGCACTTCTTCAACGATGAGCATTCCCAGTTCTTCCATTCCTTCAACCGCAACAAAAAAAGCCTGAGTTTGGATATCTCCACACCGGAAGGCAAAGACGTCTTCCGCGATCTGGTGAAGACCGCCGACGCGGTGACGTCGAACATGCGCGGCGATGTGCCGGCGCGTCTGGGCATCACCTACGATGACCTGAAGGACGTCAACCCGAAGATCGTCTGCGCGCACCTGTCCGCCTACGGGCGCACCGGGTCTCGCGCCAATTGGCCCGGTTTCGACTATCTGATGCAGGCGGAGGCCGGGTATTTCTCCCTGACCGGCGAGCCCGGCACGCCGCCGGCCCGCATGGGGCTGTCCGTGGTTGATCTGATGACTGGTCTGGGCCTGGCTTATTCTGTCTCCATCGGTGTGCTGAGTGCGCGCGAAACCGGTGTCGGCCGCGATCTGGACGTCAGCCTGTTCGACATGGCCCTGTTCAATCTGTGCTATCCCGGCACCTGGTATCTGAACGGCGGCGTCAATACAGAGCGTGAGCCGCGGTCAGGCCATCCGTCGTTGGTGCCCTGCGCGCTCTATACGACCAAGGACGGCTGGATCTACATCATGTGCAACAAGGAGAAGTTCTGGCCGGTGCTGTGTGCCGCCCTTGGCCGCGGCGATTGGGCCGCCGATCCGCGCTTCGTCAATTTCGAGGTGCGCCTGGAGAACCGGGCCCTGATCCAGGATCTGCTGGACCGGGAATTGAGCCGCAAGACCACCGCCGACTGGTTGGACATCTTTGCCGGCGACGTGCCCGCCGCGCCGCTGAACGATGTCAAAGACGCCTTGGACAACCCCTTCGTCGCCGAACAGCAGCGCATTCAAACCCTGCATCTGGAAGGCCACGGCGCCATTCGATTGCTGGACAGCCCCATCAAGTCCGGTGCGTCGACGCCGGCCAATGCGGCACCGTCGTTGGGACAGCACACCGACGATCTGCTGGCCGACATCGGCTACGACGCCGACAAGCTGGCGGCCCTGAAGGCGGCGAAAGTGATCTAGCGGGTTCCCGCCGAGTTTAAATTATTTGCAAATTTCGGCACCGTGTTACGCTTCCCCGGCAGGACATTGGACGGGCAATGCCGGGACCGGGAAAGATCAAGTGAAACTGCGTCTGACCACCAAGTTGCCGGCGATGATTGCCGCCGCGACGACCTGACCGTGTTCGGTTATCGCCCCCAGGCCGTGGGCCATGGTTGACAGAACCGCAGCCAAAACCTGCCAAATTTTCGTTTGAGAGCCGGCCGGACCCCTGGGATACTGCGGCCCGTCGCAAATACCGCCGGGTGGGGAGCGTATGCGGGATCAACAATCAAATGCGGAATTCGTCAGCGCTGCGCGGTCGCGCCCACGGGCCGAATTGAACGACCGGGCGCGCCGCGCCGCGACGGGGTTCAGAACATTGGGCGTCGGCGCCGGCGACAGCGTGGCGCTTTTGCTGCGCAACGATTTCGTCTTTTTCGAAGTTACCGACGGGGCCCGGGCGCTGGGGGCCTATGCGGTGCCGGTGAACTGGCATCTGGCGCCGGCGGAAATTGAATTTCAATTGGCCGATTGCGGCGCCCGGGTGCTGGTTGGCCATGCCGACCTGTTGCGTTCTTGCGCCGATATTATACCTCCGCACATGACCGTGCTTGGCGTCGAAACGCCGGCGGAGATATGTGCGGCTTATGGGGTTGGTGCCGCGGACGCGGTTGTCGCCGATGGGGCCGCCGCCTGGGACGGCTGGCTGTCGGGCTTTGATCCGTTGACCGAGCCGGCCGCCGCCGTGCCGGAAAGCATGTTCTACACGTCCGGCACCACGGGCATGCCGAAGGCCGTGAAGCGCCTGGCCCAAACGGCCGCGGACGCTGCCCATATGCTGGCGGTGCGCGACAAGACCTATGGCATCCGTGAAGGTTGCCGGGCGCTGATCGCCGGGCCGCTGTATCACGGCGCGCCCAACGCCTTCGGCATCCGGGTCAGCCACCGGGCCGCCCGCGTGGTGTTGATGCCGCGATTTGACGCCGAACAGGTGTTGGCGCTGATCGCGGAGCACCGTATCGAGATCGCCTTCCTGGTGCCGGTCATGTTCGTGCGCATGCTGAAGCTCTCAGACGAGGTGCGGGCCAGGTACGACCTGAGTTCGCTGACCCAGATCACCACCGCCGGCGCGCCGTGCCCGGTGGAGATCAAGCAACGCATGATCGAGTGGGTCGGGCCGGTGATTCACGAGTTCTACGCATCGACGGAAATCAACTACATGACCAACTGTTCGTCCGCCGATGCCCTGGCCAAGCCCGGCACCATCGGGCGGCCCGTCGACGGCGCGATCCTGAAGTTTCTGAATGAGAAGGGCGGCGAGGTGCCGACGGGTCAGCCCGGCGAAATCTACGGGCGCCTCGATCGCGGCCCGGATTTCACCTATCACAATCGCGACGAAGCGCGCCGCGCCATCGAGCGCGACGGCCTTGTCACCGCCGGCGACGTCGGCTACGTCGACGAAGACGGTTACATGTTCTTGTGTGACCGCCAAAAGGACATGGTGATTTCCGGCGGCGTCAACATTTACCCGGCCGAAATCGAGGGCGAATTGGCGGCCATGCCCGGCGTTGCGGACTGCGCCGTGTTCGGTGTTCCCGATGCGGAATTCGGCGAATCTCTGATGAGCGTTGTTCAACTGGACCCGGGGGCGGCGGTTTCGGAAGCCGACGTCCGCGACTTTCTGACATCGCGCCTGGCCGCCTTCAAAGTGCCCAGAGCCATTGAATTCCGTGACGGTTTGCCGCGCAATGATTCCGGAAAAATCTACAAACGCCGCCTGCGAGATCCCTATTGGGAAGATGTCGAACGGCGCATTTGATTGCCATTTACTCAACCAAAGTTCACCGATTAATCGTTTGAGGAATGAACCTCAAAAGCCCAGTATGTGGGCGTTCAATTATTTCACGCCGTGTCCGTTATAGGAGTTCCAAGATGAGTGCCACGCAAACAAAACCGGAAGCCACCAAGGACTTGTCCGGTGCCGACTGGATCGCCCCCGATTGCCACGGCGAAAACTTCTATGACATCGATCCGGGCTTCAAGGCGCTGTTGAAGTTCTACATGGACCCGAAGCTGCACGCCCACATGGAACCTCATTACGAACACTTGGGCGGACTGGCCGGCGGCAAGTTGGATGAATTGTCGCGCGAGGCCGACCGGCATATCCCGGTGCTGCACGCCCGCGACCGCTTCGGCCGCGACGAGGATTGGATCGAATACCATCCGTCCTACAAGGAAATGGAGCGCATGGCCTATGAGGACTTCGCGCTGAACCGCATGAGCCACGTGCCGGGTGCCTTCGATTGGCCCGAAAAGATCGGCCCGCTGGCCAAGTACGCCGTCCAGTATCTGTTCGTGCAGTCGGAATTCGGCCTCATGTGCCCGATCAGCGCCACGGAAACCTCGGCCTATTTGGTCGGCAAGTATGCGACCCCGGAGATCAAGGACCGCTACTTCCCGCGTATGACGGCGGACAAATACGACGACATGGTCACCGGTGCCCAGTTCATGACCGAACAGTCCGGCGGTTCCGACGTCGGCAACATCGAAGTCGAAGCAAGGATGGAAGACGGCGTCTGGCGCATCTACGGCGACAAGTGGTTCTGTTCGACCACCGACGGCGGCCTGATCATGCTGTTGGCGCGCTGTGAGGATTCCGGCTGGGGCTCGCGCGGCCTGTCGCTGTTCGCCGTGCCACGCACCATGGAAGACGGCAGCCGCAACGGCTACACGATCCAGCGCCTGAAGAACAAGCTGGGCTCCAAGTCCATGGCGTCCGGCGAAGTCACCTTCCACGGCGCCGAGGCCTATCTGCTGGGTGAGCAGAACCAGGGCCTCAAGCACATGCTGGACATGGTCAACCTGAGCCGCCTGTCGCACGGCGTCCGGGCCTCGGCCATGATGCGCCGGTGCCTGAACGAAACCCTGGCCGTCGCCCGCAACCGCTTCGCCTTCGGTGAGAAACTGATCAATCATCCGCTGATGCGCCGCCAGATCATGAAGACCATGCTGCCGACGGAACAGTCGCTGTCCAACTTCATGTTCACGGCGTCGATCATGGAACGCGCCAACGGGGGCGACGATGAAGCCCAGCGGGCGCTGCGTATCATGACGCCCTTGATCAAGGGCCGCATGTGCCGCGACAACGTCAAGGTGGCGACCGCCGCCATGGAAGCCCGCGGCGGCAACGGCTACATTGAGGAATGGGTCAACGCGCGCCTCGTCCGCGACGCGCACCTGGGCGTCGTTTGGGAAGGCACGTCATCGATCGTCGCCCTTGACGTGACCAAGCGCGCGATACCCAAGAACCAGGCCCATAAGGCGCTCGGCAATGTTCTGCAAGAAGCCATCGAGGGCGAGGACCGCCTGCCCGGCCAATACCGGGGCGAGCTCTCGGCCATGGTCGACCGGGCCGTGCGTTTCGCCGGCGCGGTGGCCGAGAAGGACGAGCACGAAAGCTTCTCGCGCCAAGCCTCGAACGCGTTGTACCACGCCATGAGCGCCGTGTTGATGGCCCGTGAAGGCGTCATGATGGGTGAGGAAACGGGCGATGCCCGGCGCTTGCTCATGTCAAGGCTGGTCATGGACCACAAGCTGCGGCCCCACGATCCCATGAGCCTGGACGACGTCGGCGCCGAGGGCGCGGCGGCGGATCTGTTGCTGGACGAGGAACGCCCGACCCTGGAGCGCGCCCGCAAGGCGCTGGCGGCGTAAGCCGCCGCCGGTTAACGTCACGCCATGACGGATGAACGGCCCTTCGCCGGGCTCAAAGTTTTCGACGCCACCCAGGGCGTCGCCGGCCCGCACGGCACCATGCTGCTGGCGCTGCAGGGCGCTGACGTGATCAAGGTCGAGCCGCCGGCCGGTGACTGGGGCCGGGCCATCGGCAAGACCTATGGCGATCTCTGTGCCCACTTCATGGCCTTCAACCGGGGCAAGCGGTCCATCGTCCTCGATCTGAAATCAGACGACGGCCGGGCGGCGGCGCAGAAGCTGGCCCATGGCGCCGACATCGTGGTGGAGAGTTTCCCGCCCGGCGTCATGGCCAAGTTCGGCCTGGATTACGATCAGGTGAAGGCGGCCAATCCCAACGTCATCTATTGCTCCATCAACGGCTTCGGCCAGACCGGCCCCTACAAGGACCGCAAGGTCAGCGACACCATCATTCAGGCGTTTTCCGGGTTCATGCATGTGAACGCCGACAGCGACGGCACGCCCTGCGCGCTTAACATGATTCCCATCGATGTAATCACCGGGCTTTACGTCTTCCACGCGGTCTCATCGGCGGTCCTGAAACGCTTTCGTTTCGGCAAGGGTGCTTATATCGACTGCAACCTCATGCAGGCCGCGGCGTCGTTTCTGTCGGCGAAAATCACCGAGCATGTGTTGGAGGACGGCCAGCCGCAGCTTCTGTCGACGCCTGTTGGGACGATGACGACGGCCGACGGCTTTCTCAACGTCTCGGTGGTCAAGCAGGCGCATTACGTGGCCCTGTGCGAGGTCTTGCAGCGACCCGACCTGATCACCGACGCACGATTCATCGACCGGGCGACAAGGCTCGACAACAACGACGCGCTGCTGGCCATCGTGCACGGAGAATTCCTCAAGCGGCCAACGGCCGAGTGGATCGAGCGGCTAACGGAAGGCGGCGTCATGTTCGCCCCGGTCCGCGATTTCGACGATTTTCTGGCCGACCCGCAAGTCGCGGCCATGCAGGCCGTCGGGCGCGTGGACTACGGCGATGTCACGGATGTGCCGGTCGTCACCGTTCCCGGGATGGCGCCGCCGGCGCCGGGCAGTCCGGATGCCACGGCGCCGCATCTCGGCCAGCATACACACGCAATTCTGTGCGAGGCGGGGTATGGAGCGGCGGACATCGACGAGATGATCAAACGCCGGGCTGTCGGTTGAGCGGTGTTATCGATGACCCGATGCGGATATCAGTAAATTCCTGGGCGCACGGCCGGGTCTTCGGGTCTTCACGGGCGACGAATTGGAAGTCAGCCCGACCGCCGCCGGCTTCGCCATCGACCACCATTGGCACCCCGGTCCGGGCAAGGTGGTGTTCATGATCGCGAAGAAGGCTTAACCGCCGCATCCGCCCCGCCCATGCGGACAAGCCTTGATCCGGGTGTCTTGGGGTGATTGTGTTGGGGCATGCACAATTGGTTTCAGCGCGCCGAGATTGACAAGATCGGCCAGATCGATTCGGAACGGCTGCGCAGGCTGTACGATTACTGGTGCTCAAAGATGTCCGGCGCCGCGCGCCCCAAGTGGGGCGATCTGGATCTGATGGACATTTATGACGTGGCCCCCTTCGTTTACGTCAAGGACCCGACGCCGGATGGGCGGGACTTCTTTTACCGGTATTGGGGGACCGGATTGGTGAACAGGTTGGGCTACGAGATCAGCGGAAAACTGGCCAGCGACTACTATCACGGTGAACGGCTGGAGATGACGACGGTGAGCCATATGAACGTCTTGAACGCCGGCGAACCCTTGCTGAGTTCCGGCAACGTGATCTGGACGGATGATCGCGAACATCTAACCTATGTCGCCCTGTTCCTGCCCACCGATGGTGACACCGCCCCGTTGCGCCATCTCATGGTCGGGATGGATCTTGATCCGCATTGACGGTTTGGGACGGAAGACCTTGGCCCAATTCCCAGGAAACAGATAAACGGAATTCCGTTTCTCAACACCGGGCTCGGCGATTAAAGTCACCGGCGATCAACATTGAATGCGGAGGGACAGGAGATGACGCTGATGGATGGAAAATGCTGCATCGTCACCGGCGGGGCCGGCAGTTTGGGCCTGGCCAGCGCGAAATTGCTGGCCGGCGAAGGCGCCAAGGTCATGCTGGTCGACCGCAACGCCGATGACCTGGCCCGCGCCGCCGAGGCGCTCGGCAGCGACGACGTCCTGACCGCCGCCGCCGACGTCACCGATGCGGCCGACACCCGGGCCTATATCGCCCAAGCCATGGAGGCCTGGGGGCGGCTGGACGTGTTGTTCTCCAACGCCGGGCTCAGCGGCACCAACGCGCCGATCACCGATTATCCGGAAGACATTTTCGACAGCGTCATCGACGTCAACATCAAGGGCTCGTTCCTGGCCCTGAAATACGCCATCCCGCACATGACGTCGGGCGCCAGCATCATCGTCACGTCGAGCATCATGGGGGTCCAGGCCCGGCCCAATTCGGTCGGCTATATCACCTCGAAACACGCCCTGGTCGGCATGGTGCGCTGCGCCGCCCGCGAGGTCGCGGCGCAAAACATCCGGGTCAACATTCTGGCGCCCGGCCCCATCACAAATGATTTCCAGAACACCATCGAAGACCGCATGAGCAAGATGATGGGCATCGATGCCACCGCCATGCTCAATCAGATGATCCCCATGGGCCGGCATGCGGATGTCGAAGAGGTGGCCCGGTCCGTGCTGTTCCTGGCCTCCGATCAAAGCAGTTTTTCGACGGGCAGCGTGTTCATGGCCGACGGCGGCTTTAACGCCTGACGATGGTCGGGAGGAGCGGCCGCCGGCACCTGGCCAAACGGCGGGTCAGCCCGCGAGCTTCCGCATATTGAAGGTCGCCGCTTCCAGGTCCTCGGCGAACTCTTCGCCCAGTTCTTCCATGGTGTCGTCTTCGGCGTCGTAGTGCCAATTGACGCTCACCGCGACGTCGCCTTCGGCGGTTTCTTCAAGGGTGTCGAACAGACCCATGAGAACCTTCGCCGTCGAGGAATTGAAGTAAATCAGTTCGAAATTGAACTCCACCTCACCATCCCCCATCGCCGAGAGGTGGGTTTCCAGGCTCTCGATGATTTCGCCGTAAAACGCGGTGACGTCTTCGGGGTAGGATTCGCCACGGATGGAGAACCGGTTGTTGGCGAAATCGAAATCGATCTCCGGGGACCGATCTGTGCCGTCGATCTTGATGTTATTCATGTCACACCTTGAACCCGATGACGGAGACATCGTCGCGCCGCACTTCATCGCCCTGATAGGCGGCCAGGGCATCGATCAGCCGGTCCTTCTGTTTGCTCATGGGTTGGTCTTCGATCGACAGCAAAAGTTCGCGCAGGCGTTTCTTGCCGAACATGCGCCGATGCGCGCCGCCGACCTGATCGGTGTAGCCGTCCGTGGTCATATAGAATGACCGCCCCGGCTTCAGGCTGATGGCTTTGCTTTCGTATTGCTGATCGGGCGCGATGCCGCGATAGCCCATGCCCTTCTTCGTGCCCTTGACTTCGGAGACAATGCCGCCATCGACGACAAACAGGCTGAACCGGGCGCCGGCAAAGGTCATCTCACCGCCGTCCGCCGGCACGTAGCACGCGCCAAGTTCGATGCCGTCATCCGATTCTCCGCCCTCGTAGTGCTGGCTAAGCGTCATCTGCGTAAACTGATGCATGCGCGTCAGCAACACGCCGACATTTCCGCCTTCGATCTCACTTTTGGCCCGTTCAAGCGCGCCCATGGAAATCAGCGTCATGAAGGCGCCGGGCACCCCGTGGCCCGTGCAATCACCAAGAACAAGCAGAAAACCAGACCCCCAGGCACCTGCCCAGTAGATATCGCCACCGACCACATCGCGCGGTTCCCAATGAATGAAATAGTCCGCCATAACGGCTTCCATGACGTCTTCATCGGGCAGAATGGAGCGTTGAATTCGCGACGCGTAATTGATGGAACTGGAAATGACTTCGTAGGCTTGGTGTAATCTTTCCTCCGCCTTTTTGCGCAGTATCACATTGCCAAGCTGATTGCCGACGCTCGCCATGATCGTCAGCAGCCGCTCATTGGGTTCCATTGCCTCGGCGGCAAAGAACTCCATGATGGCGATGACGCCGCTATCCGACGTCACCGGAAAAGCCAGCCCCGCCTTGACGCCGGATTTCTCCGCGATGGCGGCACGCGGGAAGTTGGGGTCCTCGGTGACGTCGACGATCCAGGCGGGCTCTCCACTGTCCAACACCCGGCCGGGCAGCCCTTCGCCACGCCTGAAGACGGCTTTTTCCGTTACGGCACGGAATTCGTCGAAATTCATTTCCCCACCGAAAGACCAAATCTTCGACGATACCAACAGATCAGGCGTCTCCTGGCTTGGCACATAGAGATGACAAATTGGCCAGCCCGTGTGATCGCGGACCATTTCAAGACATTTCCCGTAGGCTTCATCCAGGGTGGCCGCCACCTGAACCGTTTCGGCCAGGTCGTGCAGGAGCTTGATCGATCTCCGCTGATCGATCTGCACCGCTTCGGCGGCCCGGCGCTCGGTGACGTCCACCTCGACGCCGCCATAAGCGGTGATTTCCGCGGCCTCGTTGAAAACGGGAAACATATTGGAATTGAGAATGATTTTTTGACCGTCATTCTCCAAGGCAAATTCCTTTTCGATGTTTCCGCCGGCCTCGATCAATTCGCGATCGGCGGCACCGAATTGATCGGCCAGTTCTTCCGGATAAATTTCCTTCAGGGTTTTGCCGGCGATGGTATCCGCGTCGATGCCGTACTGTTCCTGGTAGCGCCGATTGACGTGAATGAAGCGGCCTTCGGGATCCCTCAGAAAAACGATTGCCGGCATGTTGTCGAGGATTGTGTTGACCTCTTTGTGAGTATCCACAAGTTCACCCGTCACCGTGTTCGATAGGTTTATCAAGGCATGAAGGACACGGGCCTGCGAGCCTTGGAACGTATTTTCCTGATCGTCGTCCTGGGGTGTTGGCAGTGAATCCCGGGTGTCGTCGTCGTCATCTTCAACGGCCTCCGATGTGTGCACGTCCTGCTCCGTAATGCCGACAACGGTGAGCGTGCCATTCAGCATTTCATATGAGCTGCCAGAATAATAATACTCACCGAACGTAAAAAACCCGGAGCTTGGCGCCAGTTTATTGAACTGCTCAAGCTCCAACCCTACGTCATCGCCAAGGAATCCCAGTCTGGCCGCACATGAATAGGCAAATATGGCTTCGGGTTTTTTAGACTTGATCTCGCCAATCGATTTTTTTGTTTCATCGATAATCATGTCGACATTACCGTATGAAAATTGAACCTGATCACCGACCTCAAGGTTGCCGCCAAGAACCGCATGGTCCTCGTCGGTCATGGCAATGATCGCCCGGGCAATCTGCTGTCCGCTTGGACCAAGCTTGATCAGCGGGAACTCCGTATTGGAAACGGGAAGATTATCGCCGACATAGTCACCAAGGTATTTTCTGTAGACATCCCGAACCGGTTGATGGTTGATCGATTTCAGCACGTTCCCTTCGACATCGGTGATCGTCATGATCTTTCCGATCGGCTGCCAGTTCAGGAAGTAGCGGTTGACCACCGTGACATCACCGTTCACGCAGGCGGCAACGGCGCCCGTGTCGGAAATCTGATCATTGTCGAAAACGAAAGTTTCCGTAAAGGCGCCGTCGCCGGCCCGGCC
>CAZQPC010000019.1:1723-27793 GCA_964595005.1 uncultured Magnetovibrio sp. | reverse complement strand
AAATTCTGCTGCAACGGTTCTCTTCACCCCAGGAAGTGGCGAAAGGCGTGTGTTTCCTGTTATCCGACGCGGCCAGTTACGTCACCGGACAACACCTGTCCGTGGACGGCGGATCGCACGTCGGGTTCTAGATTTCCGTTAGAGTGATTAAAGTCTAGTTCAAGCTGGCGGACGAAAAGTACTGGATTTTGCCGTCGGCAAAGACCACGCGGTCGACGCTCAGTTCAGCCCGGACGTTTTGCTTGCTCAGGTTCCGCAGTTTCATCTGGTCCGGGACCGCGGCGTTGACCGGATAGTTGCCGCCCAGTGAGATACCTTGGCCCGCGGGGATGGGTTTGCCCTTGGCGACCTGGATGGACATGAACGGCGCGCCGCCCGGCTCACGGAAATTGATGGCCCCGTCGATCTGCTTGATTTCCTTTTCGAAATCATTTTGCAGGGTGTAATTGATGGCATAATAGTCGGTCGGCTTCTGGGCATGAAACGCCGCCGACCAATTCACCAGACGGAGCTGCGTTACCGTCGATCCGATTGGAGCGGACGGCGCTCTGGCCATGGATTTGGCCTTTGGCGCTGGCGCCGGTTTCGGCACTAAAGAAAGACCGGATTTTGGGGATTTCGGTGATCCCAGCAATCCGCCGCCGTCGCCGGCACCCAAGGCGTTTTGAGCCCACAGGGAAAAAATCGATTGTGACGCCTGACCGAAGGTTTGTTTCCCCGATTCCGCCAATTCCGCGACAAATGCCGTGAACTTACCCTCGGGAAGATCGGCGTAAAGTTCCTTGCGGGAGATATTTCCGTCGCCGTCGTAGTCAAAATTCGCGATCAGGGCCTGGGCCGTCATCGGTCCCAATATCATCGCCATGAACAGGAAACTGACATTCTCCACGTCCTTGCGCCCCTTGGCCAAATTGCCGGAAGACGGCTTGCCCGGTGAAAGTTCCCCCGCTTTAATCTCGTCTTTTATTTTCCTGTCGAAGGCTTCGCCCGAAAGCCTGGCCAATCGGGTCAGCTCGGCCAACGTCAATTCGCCGTCCTTGACCACATCGGCGATATCCCAAAGCGCTTTTTCACACTGCAGGGCCGTGATCTTGCCATCCAGGCAGTTGGTAAACGTTTCGGTAAATTTGCCCGCCGTATCGGCCCGCGCCAACGGCGGCGCCAACAACACGGCGAAAGCGAATATCCAGGAATATCTCATGGCGGCACTATATCAGATCGGCCGGCAGGTACGAAAGCCGCTGAACACATTCCACCGGTCGGGCTGGAAAAAATTGCGGTAGGTGCCGTGCACCATGCGGCCGCGGCTGGTCCACGCAGCACCGCGCAAGACCTTGGTGTCACCGAACAGATCGGTTGAGTACTCCTTGTACATGTCAGGCGAAAACCCGGGAAAGGGCTGGAACGTATCTGCGGTCCATTCCCAAACGTTACCCAGCATCTGCCGGCATCCGAAGGCGCTGTCACCATCGGGCAATGCGGCAACGTCGATACAGCCCAGGGCCCGGCCGTCCAGATTGGCGCGTTCCGGTGCCGGCGGCGCGGCGCCCCAGGGATAGCGGCGCTTATGGGCGGCCAGGGAACCGTCGTCGGCCGGCTCACCCAGGGCCGCCACCTCCCATTCGATTTCCGTCGGCAGGCGCAACCCGGCCCAGCGGCAATAGGCATCGGCCTCATACCAGGTGACATGGCTCACCGGTTCATTGTCGGGCAGCTCTATATCGTGCTCAAACCGGCGCATGCGCCATTTCGACGGGCCATCGGCGACCCAGTAGCCGGGGTGGGCCGTGCCGCGATGATCGCGCCAATCACGGCCCGCATCGGACCAAAACTCATCGGCTTCGTAGCCGCCGTCGGCGATGAATGTGGCGAACTCCCGGTTGGTTACCGGCGCCTTCGCGATGGTGAACGGCGCGACGTCCACGGGATGCGCAAATTTCTCGTTATCAAATAAAAATGGCGCGTCGGCAGGCGCTCCAAGGATGAAGGCACCGCCGGGGACATCGGCGTATCCCGGCCAATTGCCAACCGCACGCTCAGCCGAGACGTCTTCGGCGTCGGCCAAGGCCGGCGCCGGGTAGGCCAAGGTCTGGCGGGCCCAGAGGAAGGCTTCCGTGTGCATGTCCTCGTGAAAGACGCCGAACTGATAGATGAAGCTGTCTTGTTCGCTAGCCAGGTTGTCATCGCTGATCTCGCCAAGACGTTCAATCAAGGCATCCAGGACGCCGCGCATGTAGCCCAATGTATCATCCATGCTCAGCAACGGCAGATCCCAGCGTGTGTCATGGGCAACGGCGATGGAATCGTACAGTTCGTCGGCCTGGGCGCCGAGCAGACTGTCATGGCCGTACAGTTCGCGCAGGATGAAAAATTCGTAGAAATAAGCCACATGGCCGATTTCCCAGCGCAACGGATTGACGGTGCGGATCTTCGGCCCCATGAGCTGATCGGCGCTCAGGCCGTCGACCAGTTCCAAAGTCCTGGCCCGCGCGTCTTGCATCATGGCCGCCAATTGTGCCGTACTGACCCGTGCCGTCATGGTGTCTCCAAATCGAAAGTCGGGAATTGCTGGAATGAAAATTAGCCTGATAACACCGGCCAAGAAACACTCGAAAAACGGCAATCGGGCCTCGGCGCTCCGCTGGGCCGGTTTTTTGCGCGACAAGGGCCACCGGGTGCGGATCGATGTCGATTATCATGGCCGGCCGGCCGATCTGATGATCGCCCTGCACGCCTGGCGTAGCGCCGGTGCCATTGAGCGCTACCGCGAGATTTACCCCAACGGTCCGCTGATCGTCGCGCTGGGCGGCACCGACGTGAACGGCTTTTTGACATCCGACCCGGACGTGACGCTGAAATCCATGGACACCGCCGATGCCCTGGTCTGCCTGCACGATCTCATTGGCAAGGCCCTGCCCCGGCGGCTTCTTAGGAAGCTTCACGTGGTGCGTCAATCGGCAACACCCCTGCCCGGCCCGCGCCGGCCGGCGGCGCGCCATTTCGATGTCTGCGTCGTTGGTCACCTGCGTGAGGAAAAAGACCCCTACCGGACGGCCCTCGCCGCCCGGTTGGTGCCGGCCCAATCAAAGTTGCGGGTGATCCATCTCGGCAAAGCCCACTCCGACGAATGGGCCATCCGGGCCAGAGAAGAGATGGCCGCCAATCCCCGTTATGTCTGGAAAGGCGAAGTACCCAGCTGGCGGGTCCGGCGCGAATACGCCAAAACCCATCTGATGGTCATCAGTTCCAATCAAGAAGGCGGGGCCAATGTGGTTTCCGAAGCCATCATCGCCGGCGTCCCGGTGATCGCTTCCGATATTGACGGCAATGTCGGCCTGCTGGGCGCCGACTACCCCGGTTATTATCCGGTTCGCGATGAACAGGCCCTGGCGGACCTGCTTTGGCGGGCCGAATCGGATCCGAAATTTCTGAAATCCCTGGCCGCCCATGGCCGCCGCCTGAAGCCGGGATTCACGGCGGCCCGTGAGGCGGCCGGATGGCACCGGGTGGTCAAATTGGTGACGTGAGCAGCGTCACCGGCTCCAGGTGATCGCTCTCGGCCTTGACCTCTCCAATCACCGCGGCATGCGCATAACCATCGTTTCGCAACGCCGTCAGGCAGGCCTCGGCCTGGCGTTCCGGGACACTGGCCAGCAAGCCGCCCGACGTTTGCGGATCGAAGACCAGCGGGTAGCGCACATCGCCGACGGCAGCTTCCATGTTTCGGATCGCCCGACGCAGCCGCACGTTGGCCGGCTGCAGGCTGGAAAGGATGCCCATGGCGACGGTCTCCATGGCGCCGTCCATGACCGGCAGACGGCCGAGATCGATATCCACGTCAACGCCCGACGGACGGATCATCTCCACCAAATGGCCCAACAGGCCGAAACCGGTCACGTCCGTACACGCCGTGGCGCCATGCGCGAACAGCGTCACGGCGGCCATGCGGTTTGATTGGACCATGGAGTCCAGCGCCGCCTCGACCCAACGGCCCTTGGCTTTTTGCTGCATGTCGGCGGCAAACAGAGTGCCGGTGCCCAACGGTTTGGTCAGGATCAGGACGTCGCCCGGCCGCATGCCGGCCTTGCGCAGGACCTTTTCGCGGTCCGCCAGACCGTTCGCCGAAAACCCCAGCGCCAGCTCGGCGCCTTCGCTGGTATGACCGCCGACCAGGGCCGCGCCGGCTTCGTTAAGGACCTTCATGGCACCGGACATGAGCTGGTGCACGGTATCTTCGACCTTGCTTTCGATGCCGTAAGGTATGGTCGCCACGGCCAATGCCGTCTGCGCCTCAGCGCCCATGGCGAAAAGATCGCTAAGGCTGTGGTTGGCGGCGACCTGGCCGAAAATATAGGGGTCATCGATAAAAGAGCGGAAATAATCCACCGTATGAACCATCACCTTGCCCGGCGGCACGTCGACGACGGCGGCGTCGTCGGGTTCGTGCAGGCCGATCAAGACGTCGTCGCGCGGCAGGGGCTTCAGTTCCGACAGGGCCCGGGTCAGCACGTTGGCGCCGACCTTGGCACCGCAGCCGCCGCAGCGCATGGCGATGGCGGAAATCTCCTTCAGCGTATCGCCATCGGCAAGTCCCCGGGCATAGGGGCTGGATGGCTCTTCCGTCATCTCCGGCAAATCGGCGTATTTGTCCATGAACCGCCGGTCGATCCAGTCCTTCCAGGTCCACAGCCACTTACCCTCGGCGACAATACCCGCCTTCGAGGCGACGGCGTATTTGTCGCCAGTCGAGACCAGGGCCAGCAGGGTCCGCTGCGGCGAAAACGGTTTTAATCCCTGGCCAAGCAAGGCGCGGCGGAGATTATTGGCCAACGGTTTTCCCTGACGCACGGCAAACACGCCGGCCTTGGGTCGCGGATGATTGATGACGTTGGCGACATCGCCGGTGGCGAAGACATGGGGATCGTTCGTCGAGCGCAAGGTGTCGCGGACATTGACGAACCCCAGATCATCCACGTCAAGGCCGCAGCCGCCCAGCCAGGCCGGCGCGCTGGCCCCGGTCACCCAAAGAATCTCGTCCAGTTCCAGGGTCTGGCCGTCACTGAGCACCAGCGTGTGGTCACCGGCCCGGGTCGCCGCCGTGCCCCGGTACACGTTGATACCGCGCTCTGCCAGAATACGGTCGAAGCGGCGGCTCACGCCGGCGTCGTGGCGGGGGATCACCCGGTCCGATTTGCAGATCAGGTGCATGTCCAGGTCTTCCGCCTGGCGCCCCTGATCATCCAACAACTGGCGCAACCGGAATTGAATGGCGAGGACCATTTCCGTGCCCGCCGCACCGGCGCCAACCACTGCGATACGGTGCGGACCCGATTGCTCAAGCGTGCGTTCCACCAACTTGTGCCAGCGGTCAACGAACCGGTTGATGGGCTTCACCGGCGTCGCGAAATCAGCGGCACCGGGGACACTGGCGATATCGGGACGCGAGCCGATATTCAGCGCCAGCACGTCATAGGGAACCGCCGGGCGGTTCGCACAGATAACGGTCTTCGCCGCCCGGTCAATGCCAACGGCTTCGTCGTGGTAAAGGCGCGAGCCGGCGAACTGGCAAAGTGGCCGGAGATCGATGTGGGCTTCGTCGTAGCTATAGTGCCCGGCCACATAACCGGGCAGCATGCCCGAATAGGGCGTGTGCACGTCGCGGGCGATGACCGTCAGGCGCACACCGGACAAGGGCTTCATGCCGAACATCTTGAGCACCGCCACATGAGAGTGGCCGCCGCCGATGAGAACAAGGTCCTTGAGGATGGGATCGGAGGATGACTGCATTTCCGGACAGACACTAAACAGGCAGATGTGGAGCGTCAAAAGAGAACCGCAACCGGGGCCGTTCACATTGCCGTCAAAGACGCGATGTCCGCCCCCTTTACATATTTACATGTTCTGTCGGCATTGTGATTATGATGTTAATCTGCGCCCCGGATACACCTGCATTGGGCTTCTCACATGTCGAAACACTCGTTTAAATTCATTCACTTAACGGATCCACATTTGGTCACCCGCCCGCAAAAACTGTTCGATCTGGATGTTCATGAGCGGCTTCGGTTGGCGGTCGACAGCATCAATGCCAACTTCGACGATGCAGAGTTATGCATGGTCACCGGCGACATTGCCCATTGGGGTGAGCGCGCCGCCTATGACGAGATCAATGAGATTCTGTCCGGGCTGCGCATGCCCTGGCATCTGTTGATCGGCAATCACGATGAGCGCGATACCATGCGCGCCGCCTTTCCCGACGCGCCCTGGACCGGTGACGGCTTCCTGCATTACACCATCGACACGCCGGCCGGCATATTCATCGTCCTCGACACGGTCGACGACGGAAAAAACGGCGGCCAGCTGTGCGAGGTACGATTGCGCTGGCTGCGCCAACAGCTTCTGGAAACCCGCGACTTGGGCCGCGATGTCTTTCTGTTCATGCACCACGCGCCGATGGATATCGGTATCCACGGCATGAACCTGATCGGCATGAGCAACCCGGAAGACCTGATCGCCGTGCTGCAGGGATCAACCCATATCCGGCATCTGTTTTTCGGACACCTGCACCGCACCTGCCACGGGTCGTGGCGCGGCATTCCGTTCTCCACGGTCAAGGCCACCTCACACCAGGTCGCCCTGGTGGTCGACGATACGACCTTGTTGAAATGTTCTCACGAAAACCCGGCCTACGCCGTTGTCCTGGTCGGCGACGACAGCGTCGTCATCCACGACCACAGTTATTTCGAAGAAGATACGGTGTTCGACTACGACCGCGGCGAACCCGAGGGCGGCGACGGACCGCCCGACCATCAGAAGGATTGGGCCTGACGCGCATGTACCGTCTATTCGCGCCCCTGTTGGCCGGTTGGATGTTGGCGTTCGCGCCGACAGTATCTTCCGCCGGGATCGTGAAGGAAATTCAGCACCGGGGCGTCCACCTGTCCGCCATGGCCTTGCCGGAAAATACCGACGGCATCGTATTGTTGGATCCGGCGAACGGCATCGAGAATTTACGCCGGGCCTTCGATCGCATTTACCAATCGTCGCCGTTCAGCGTCAAGCATCTGGATACCCTGAAACGCAACGGCAAGGTCACGGTGGTCTACGACGCCAGCTTCCGGGCAAAGGAGATGTCGGCGGTGACCATCGCCGCCTACTTTCCTGATTTCTTCCAGAAGGGAAAAGGCGGTCTGAAGCAATTTCTGGTGGTGGTTGGCCGGTTCGGCGTGAAATGGCCGACCGACAAGTTGGCCGCGGTGATCGTCCATGAACTGGTGGGCCATGGCCTCCAGCACTTTCGCGGGTACCGCGATAAGGATCGCCGGATCGACCTGGAATGTGAAGCCCTGATCTACGAATTGAAGTCCCACCAGGATCTCGGCATCAAGCGCGACACGGAAGACATGGTGCGATTGCGCCGCGAAATACGCAACAATTGGTGCGCCGACTTCGGCCGTTTCCTGCGCGACAAAGGAATCAATGCGGATCAGGCATGGGGCTTTGGCACGCCGGATGTCCCAAAGCTGCTCCGTCATTTCGACGACTACCGCAAACATCTGCGACGAAGCGGCGTTTCCGGAAAGGCCGTAACCAAAACAAAGAAGGTGCTCGCCCTCAGCTTCGATGCCTTTGCGGCGGAAGCGGAGAGGACCGGATCGGCGAAGAGTTTACTGGCGGTCGGGCATCGCTACCTAAAAGGCGTGGGTGTAAAACGCAACGCCAAGAAAGCCGCCAAGTGGGTTCGCAAGTCTGCCGCCATCGGACATGGGCCGGCGCAGCATCTCCTGGGCGCCCTTTTGGCGGCCGGCCACGGCGTCAAAAAGGACCCGGTCGAGGCCGCCAAATGGTTCATCCTGGCAGCCGCCAACGGCATCAAAGCGTCGCGGAAACGTATGGCCAAGTTGTCCAAGCAACTTTCCGCATCGCAGCTCAAGGAAGCCAAGCGCCGGGCAGCATCGGGACCATGAGGCGCGCGAGCGCGTTCCTGAGCGCCGCCCTGTCATTGCTCATCGCGGCCACCACCAGCCGTGCGGAGCCGATCAAGGTGACGGCGGAACCGTTGCTTCTGAACGCCCGAGCCCCTGATCAACAACTCATCGGTAAGTTGATTTATCGCGGCGGCCTCGTGTTGACCTCGGATGCAAACGGCTTCGGCGGCCTGTCTGCATTGGGCGTCAGCGCCGACGGCCGGCGGCTGATTTCCCTGACCGATAAGGGCCGGCGGTTTTCGGCGTTCATCATTTATGGCGAAAACGGCGATCTGGCCGGCCTGCACCGGCCACAATTGGATACCTTGGCCGGCCTGGACGGCAACGCCTTGACGGCGAAAGCCACATCCGATGCCGAATCCATGAGCCCCGGCGTGGAAGGCGAAATCATCGTCGCCTTTGAGCGCCGCCACCGTCTGTGGCGCTACCATCCGGGACAGGTCTTGCCCGAGCCCTTGCCGGCGCCGGACGAACTGGCCGCCCTGCCGGCCAACAGCGGTATCGAAGGCCTGGCCCTGCTGGCCGACGGCCGCCTGTTCGCGCTCGCCGAAGGCCGCGACGACCGCCCCGCCACCGTCGCCTGGGTCAGCCATGAAGACGGTTGGTCGGTGATGACCTACGCCACCAACGGCGGCTTTCGCCCGACCGGCGCGGCGACCCTGCCGGGTGGCGACGTGCTGGTGTTGGAACGCCGGTTCACCCTGCGCAGCGGCGTCGCGGTGCGCATTCGCCGGATCGCAGGTTCGTCCATTACCGCCGGCGCGTATCTGAAGCCCAGCTTGGTCGCCGAACTGCGCCCGCCCCTGGCCGTCGATAACTTCGAAGGCATTGCGGTGCGTCCGGCGCCCGGCGGCGGCGTATGGGTCTATATGGTCTCCGACGATAACTTCAATCCGCTGCAACGGACATTGCTGATGATGTTCAAGTTGCCGTCGTGATCAGGCCACGAAAAAGCCCGCCGGAGCGGGCCTCAAATAAATCGCCGGATCTTTGCGACTTATGCCGCGGCGGCTTCCGAGGCCTTGCGGATACGCCTTTTCAGGCGCCGCAGTTCGACCGTCAGGTCCGCGTCCCGGGCATCCAACAAGAACGCGTCCAAGCCACCCTTGTGCTCGACCGTGCGGATGGCGGCGGCCGACACACGCATGGCGACGGGTTTGCCGAGCGCATCGCTCATGATCGACACCTTCTGCAGGTTCGGCAAATAGCGCCGGCGGGTCTTGTTGTGGGCGTGGCTCACGTTGTTACCGGCTTGAACGCCCTTGCCGGTCAATGCGCAACGTCGGGACATCTGTCGTTCCTTGTCAGAAATTCTTGAAAGCGGCGCGATTTTTAGGGTAACCAAGGGGTTCAGTCAAGGCTGATCAGGCATTGCGGGAGGGATTTATGGCAAGCGAACTGAGCGCCCAGCACATGCGAGCGACCATTGAGCGCTATTATGCGGGCTGCAACGCGGCAGACACGGGCGAGATGACGGCCTGTTTCACGCCGGACGCCGTCCATTACTTTCCGCCCGGCACCCCTAGCGCACCGTGGCACGGCGCCGAAAACATCGCCGGCAAGTGGGTCCGGTGCGTCGACATTCTGGGTTCGCGCTGGACATTGGACAGGGTGCTGTGCCAGCCGGAAACCGACGAGGCCGTGGTCGAATGGACCCACTGGCGGACCAAGGACGGGTCATATCTGCGCGGCGATGAATGGTACGTCTTTGACCGCGATCTGGGCCTGATCAGCGAGATTCGCGCCTATTTCGCCGCGGCCTGGGACCCGGCGATGGAACAGAGCGAGATTCCGGGGTTTGATTACGCCGGGCGGGGCTATCCGCTGACACCGCCGGACTAGCGACTTCGGTTTCCATTTCCCGACGCGCTACGCGGATAAAGACATCGACGGTTAAAGAAATATATCCCGAAGAACGTGCACCTGGTCCGATTTCCTCGTGCGGCGCTCATGCGCTGCTCAATCTCAGGGGCCGCTTGGACGTTCTTCACGGCACCGCAAGGGCTTGCTTAAATTCATCCGGAACGGGGAAGGTCGTGAGCTTGCCCGCATCGTCCGGGTCCGCCTGGCACCAAACGCGCTTTTGCCAGCCTTCAGCAATGAGAACGTCGCCGTTGCGGATGTTATGGGTGACGGTAAAGGATTTGGTCCCAAACTCGGAGACGTAACATTCGATCTGCAAGCAATCCCCCAGCTTTGCAGCGGCGCGGAAATCGGCATGCACGCTCACCAGTGGCACGCCCGGCACGCCGAATTCCGTCAGCAGCCTTTCGCCGCCATAGGCCGCCTTGTCGAAAAGCTTGTTTGCCGCATCATCCATCCACCGCAGGAAATGCGTATGAAAGACGATTCGTGCCGGATCACAATCGGCCCACATGACCTCGACGTTATGTACGTATTTCATGGTCATCGATTCCTTTGGTTGTGGCGTTTGTTGATGATCGAATTTCGGTACAATTCCTGAAATATTATGGGCGATTGTCCTTGGTGCGGAAGCATAGTAAACTATAATTGTTCGGTACCAGAACAATTATAGTTACTGAGAATATGTGGGGATATTTTGGCAAAATCAATTCTGCACCTCAGTCTGAATGGCCGCCAACGCGAAGATGCCGTGGCCGACAACATGCTTTTGATCGACTACCTGCGTGACGTGGCTGGCGTCACCGGCACCAAGATGGGCTGCGACGGCGGTGAATGCGGCGCCTGCACCGTGCTGGTCGATGACCGGCCGCGGCTGTCTTGCATTTCACTGGCGCATTCCGTAGCCGGCAAGAAAGTGGAAACCATTGAGGGCGCCATGGCAGAGGGGCGGATTTCAAACCTGCAACGGGCCTTTCACGAAAAACTTGGTTCACAATGCGGGTACTGCACGCCCGGCATGGTGATGGCGTCGGAGGCATTGCTGCGGGCCAACCCTGACCCGGACGACGACGAAATTCGGGCCGGACTGAGCGGCAACATCTGCCGCTGCACGGGCTATGTGAAAATCATCGAATCGGTACGGACCGCAGCGGGGCAAAGCAAGTCATGAGCACGGACACCCCGACCCCCGCCCGCATGATCGGCAAGGACGTTCCGCTGATCGATGGTCTTGAGAAAGTCACCGGCCGGGCCGCGTACACCGCGGATCTGGCCCATAACGGCGCCCTGGTCGGACGCCTTTTCCGCAGCCCCCACAGCCACGCCAAGATCGACAAGCTGGACGTTTCCAAGGCGTTGGCGCTGGCGGGTGTCATCGCCATCGTTACCGGTGATGACTGCGATGTACCCTATGGCATCCTGCCCATCGTCCAGAACGAATACCCCATGGCCCGCGAACGGGTCCGCTACCGGGGCGAACCCGTGGCCGCCGTCGCCGCCATTGATGAGGCCACCGCCGAACAGGCACTTGCGCTCATCGATATGCAGGTGACGGTGTTGCCGGGCTATTACGATCCCGATGCATCCCGCGTCCCCGGCGCCGTCGATCTGCACGAAGACCGGCCGGGCAACCTGGAACGTGATGTTCACCATGAGTTCGGCGATGTCGACAAGGGTTTCGCGGCAGCGGATTTTATCCGAGAGGACACCTACGAATGCGCCGAGGTGACCCATATGCAGATGGAACCGAACGCGTCGCTTGCCGAGTATGACGCCGAACGCGGCCGCATTACCCTGCATTCGTGCACCCAGGTGCCCTACTACGTGCACAAGCGGGTCGCCCAGTGCATGGATTTGGACACATCGCGCATTCGGGTGGTCAAACCGTTCATCGGCGGCGGGTTCGGCCACCGCAGCGAGACCCTCAACTTCGAGATTATCATTTGCCTGCTGGCCCGCGCCGCCAAGGGCAAGGTGAGGATGAAGCTCAGCCGCGAGGAAACCTTCATCACCCACCGGGGCCGGCCGCAAACACGGATCAAGACCAAGATCGGCATCACCAAGGATGGCCGCATCACCGCCTGCGCCTGCGAGACCGTCCAGGCCGGCGGTGCTTATGGCGGCTATGGGATCGTCACGATCCTTTATGCCGGCGCGCTGCTGAACGCAATTTATGATATTCCGGCGGTTAAATACGACGGTTACCGCGTCTACACCAATACCCCACCGTGCGGGGCCATGCGCGGCCACGGCACGGTGAATGTGCGTTATGCGTTCGAATCGCTACTCGATCAGATTGCCCGCGAACTTGATATGGATCCGTTCGAGCTGCGCCGGCGCAACCTGCTGGTGGCGCCGACCAAGACAATCAACGATTTGATGGTTGAATCCTACGGTCTGCCGGAATGCCTCGATTGGGTGGAGGAAGCATCCGGCTGGAAGGCGCGGCGCGGTCATCTCGGTCAAGGCAAGGGGTTGGGCCTGGCGTGTTCACACTATGTCAGTGGTGCGGCGAAACCGGTGCACTGGACCGGTGAGCCGCATGCGGTGGTCAACCTGAAGCTCGATTTCGATGGTGGCATCACCTTGTTGACGGGGGCTTCGGATATCGGCCAGGGGTCGTCGACGGTGCTGGCGCAATTGGTCGGTGAGGTGCTGGGTATCGACTTCGACCGGCTTTCGGTGTTTGCCAATGACAGCCGGGTGACGCCGAAAGACAACGGGTCCTATTCATCGCGCGTCACCTTCATGGTCGGCAACGCCGCCATTGAGGCCGCCGAAGCGATGAAAAATCTTTTGGTCGCGGCCGCGGCGCGCAAGCTGGAAACGGAACCAGGGAATATCGAATGCCTGGGCGAGGTCTACCGCGTCCAGGGCGGCCAGGATAAGGGGTTGTCGTTTCAGGAAGTGGTGACCGAGGCCGTGGCGGAAAGCGGCACCATCACCGTCAAGGGCACCTTCACCGTGCCGCGCTCGCATCAAGGCGGCAAGTACCGCGGTTCCGGTGTCGGCCCAAGCATGGCCTATTCCTACGCCGCCGTGGCCGTTGAGGTGACGGCGGACGAAGATACCGGGCTGGTTTCGGTCGACGATATCTGGGTCGCCCACGATTGCGGTTACGCCCTCAACCGCCTGGCCTGCGAGGGCCAGGTGCAGGGTGCCGTGTGGATGGGCCTGGGCCAGGCCTTGAGCGAGGAAACCCGCTACCACGAAGGCTTGCCCATTGGCCCGAACATGTTGGACTACCGGGTGCCCAGCATCGTCGAATCGCCGGACATTAAAGTCAAACTGGTTGAAAGCCTGGACCCCAACGGGCCCTTCGGCGCCAAGGAGGCCAGCGAAGGCGCCTTGGCCGCCGTGATCCCGGCTGTCGCCAACGCCGTTGCCGATGCCCTTGGTGTGCGGCTGAAGGAATCACCGGTGACACCGGACCGGGTGATCCGCGCGCTCCTCGACAAGGAAAGAGCGGCCCGGTCCGCCAAGGATGTTGCCTGATGGAATACATGCCGGAGTTTGAAATCGTGCGGCCAACAAGCGTTGCCGAGGCGGCCACGCTGCGGGCTGGAAATCCATCGGCGTCATTCATTGCCGGCGGCACCGATCTGGTTCCGAACATCCGCCGCGGCATCGCCGCGCCCAGCCAAGTTATCGATTTGAGCGGCGTCGCCGAAATCCAATCCATTGAGGCGGCCGGCGCCGGCCTTCGTATCGGTGCCGGCGTTTCCTTGGCGGCGTTGATCAATGACGGGCGCCTTGACCTCACTTACCCGGCGGCCGTGCAAGCGGCGGCTTCAATTGCCGCCAACAGCCACCGCGAAGTCGGCACCGTCGGCGGCAATCTCTGCCTAGATACGCGCTGTGTGTTCTATAACCAGAGCGAATGGTGGCGCAGCAGCAATGACTACTGCCTGAAGTCACGCGGTGAAATTTGCCACGTGGCGCCGAAAGGCGGCCACTGTTTCGCCGCCTTCAGCGGTGATCTGGCACCAGCTTTGATGATTTACGGCGCCCAGGTCCAGATCGGGTCGCCGACCGGAGAACGCACCGTGCCGCTTGGCGAAATGTACCGCGATGACGGCCTGGACCACTTGGCGTTGGCGGCGGACGAAATGGTCGTATCGGTGATCTTGCCAAAACCGGCGGACGGCTACCGCGCCGCTTACGCCAAATCCCGGGTGCGCGGCGCCATCGACTTTCCGCTTGCCGGCGTTGCCGTCGGGATGCGTTGCGACGGCGAAGACATTGCGGAACTGCACATTGCTCTGACCGGTACCAATTCGATGCCGTTATCGGTAAGCGGAACCGACGGTCTTGTCGGCCAGCCGCTTGAACAGGCGGCCCTGGACCATCTGTTGACGTTGATACCGAAACAGATCCAACCGATGACCAGCACCTTCAGCCCGCCCGGCTACCGCCGCCGGGTGGTCACCAATTTGGTGCGTTCCCTGGTCCAGCGTCTTTACGGCGGATAGGGCCCCATTCAGCGGCGTTCGGCGGCATCGGCAACGCGGCCGAGCAAACGGATGAGCTGGTCCTTTTCCTTGCCGCTAAGTTCCGCATTGATCTGGCGCTCATGATCGGCAACTTGCGGGCCGGCCCGCTTCAACAGTTTTACGCCGGCCTTGGTCAAGATCAGCGTTTTCGAACGCCGGTCCGTTTCGGAAACTTGGCGTTCAACCCAACCTTTCGCCTCAAGCCCATCAATCACCGCCACCATGGTCGAACGCTCAATCCCCAAAATACTTGCCAAGGCCGATTGGCCAAGCCCCTCGTTCACTTCGATCAGGGTCAGGACGCCAAATTGACCGGGCGAAATTCCGAGGTCGGCGAGGCTGTGAGAAAAATGATTGAAGACCGCTTTCTGCGCGCGCCGGAGGTGATAACCGACCAGCCCGGGTAAACTTCCGAAATTGCCGGAAACCGGTTTTCCTGAACCCGGCTTTTTTGTATCGCCGCTGCTCACGGCGCCGCGCCTTCACCAGTGCCGTGGCCTTCTTCGATGATCCCCTTGAGTTCAACCTTGCGGACCTTGCCGGTACTGGTTTGCGGCAAAACATCAATGGTCCGTATCCACTTCGGCCGTTTGAACGTCGGCAAGGCTTCATCAAGATAGGCTTGAAGCCGGCCGACAAGTGTCGGCTCATCCGCATGCCCAGCCGGCACAACGAACACGGCGATGCGCAGGAACCCGTCGGCATCTTTCGCCGATACTCCGGCGGCGGCCGATACCCCGTCGAATCCAGCCGCCACCTCTTCAACCCGGCGCAAGCTCACCCACTGGCCGGCGACTTTCAGCCAGTCGTCCTCACGCCCGTCATGAAACCAATAGCCGTCATCGTCACATCGGAAGATGTCTCCCGTCGCGAACCAGCCATCCTGGAACCGCGCTTGGGCATCATCTGCGGCGGCCGGACCATAGGCCAGGGCCAGAAACGGGTGGCGAATAAAAAGACTGCCCGTGCCGCCGGCACCGACAACCGCCCCCGTTTCGTCACGCAACACCGCCTCAACGTCCGCGCAAGGGGTGCCGACACTGGCGGGTTTGGCCTGATCCGTCGACGCGAAGGTCAGGAAACAGGTTTCAGAACAGCCATAACAATCCAAAATATTCCGGCTGCAAAGATCACGCCAGCGGTCTCCCACCGGAACCGGCAAGTGCTCACCGGCGGAGACAAACCGCTCGGCCGCAGCCATCGGTTCCAGTTGATCGCCGGGCAATTCCAGCCAGGCGCGGTACATGCTGGGAACGGAAAAAATGACATCGGGCCGCGCCGTCCGGATCATTTCAAGGGTGCTTTCCGGCGACGGCCAGTCAGCATGCAGGATTACCGTCGCGCCCAGCGCCAGCGGCGCCAACAACCCATTGCTCATGGCATAGGCAAAGGAAATTCTGGACGTACAAAACGTCCGTGACCCGGGGCCAACCTGGAGCGTATCGCGATGGAAGCTCAACACCGGCGCCAGCGCTTGATGGCCGTGGATAACGCCTTTCATACGTCCCGTGGTGCCCGATGAGTAAAGCCAGAATGCTTCCCCCGGCAACCGTTTTCCCGGCCCGCCGCCCGGCACTGTCGGCATTTTCTTTATCGATACCTCGCCAACGCTGTCCGGGTCATTTTCGACAAACAAGACAGCCCCGGTTTCGTCGGCGATGTAAGGCAGATCATCATCTGAAACGCGGGGCGACAATATCACTGGGACGAAGCCAGCCTGCATGGCGCCAAGGATTGCAGCGACAAGCCCTTCCGTATCCGAGGCCCGCATGACGATGCGGTCACCCGGTTCGGCGCCATTGCCGCCGAGCGCCGATGCGATTTGCTCCGAGCGCGCGGCCAGTTGCCGGTACGTCAGCGTTCGCCCGGCACATTCTATGGCGACCCCATCGCCGTAGCGCGCCAGCCGAGCGGCTGCAAAAAGCTCGTCCGAGATATTGTCCACCGTTGGGCGGCCCTCGCGTATCTCTATGCCACGGGTTGACCGGAAAAGGCGAAACCGGCCCCGTCGACTGAACCAAACGGAATCCAGAATACCGATTTTGCCAACGACGACAACGGTTCGTGGCCGGCAGGGAAGCGGGCGGAGATATCCAGTGACGGCACCGGCGTCGTATCTTCCGTCTGCACTCGCCGTCGCGCTTCACGGGGCGCCGCACATCGCCTCTGACAGAAGGTCATGATGCGGCGTGGAAGAATAATGCCCTCAGCCAAGCGGCCTCAACGGGCTATCGGCCGGCGTATCAATCGGTGCCGGGGAAACGTCTAACCGCCCCATGGCAGCGGCCCGCCGTCCCGCCATCGGCGGGCGGCTTCGCGGGTCGCCTTCGCCCGTCCGGACCCTTCGATGACGATGTTTTCGGCCGGCATGCGTCCACTGTCGCGGGCGTTACGCCAACAATGATACTGCAGCGCCTCGGGGAACGGGGACAGGTCCATGTTGTCGAAAAATGCCGCCGGCACCTCACCCGGTTTGTGAGCATCCATGCGGTCCTTTTCGTAAATCGACCATCGTCCGATCACCCGCCATGAGCCGTCGCGCCGCTCGAACATGTCCAAAACGCTCGACCATGTCTGCAGATCAAACAGATAGCCATCGATCCGCCGGCGTTGATGGAGGGTCAGGTAGTACTCGCACAGCGCCCGCTCACCATTCGTCGCCACGTCGTGGTTGCCGGCGAAGTGCTTTTGGCTGTCGCCAGGGTCATGACCGCTCATCATATTGCGGGATTGTTCAATGAATTGATGGGCGTTGCCTTCGAACCATGAATTCACGATATGCGCATCGGCATGGAAGCAGTCGATCAAGGCGTCCCAGGTACCGTGGTCGCGGTAGATCCATGAGCGTAATGCGACGTCGAGAATTTCCGATCGGTCGGCGGCTCTTTCCAGACGATCATCACTCATTGATAGTTTCCTTTTTGGCCCCGCCAATGGGAGAAAAATTGACGGGGCAGATGGACCCCGGGCGGGTCATTCTCTAATATTCGCCGTTGAAATTCATCTCAAGGCCGCAACCACCATCCCGGAAACGGAATATCGAACATGCCAAGCCCGTCCCGCCTCACGTCGTTGCCCGAAGGACTGATCCATTGTCCTATCACGCCGTTCACAGCAAGCAACGACATCGACCTCGATCGGTTTGCAATGGTTGTGGCGTTTTTGCTGAACCAGGACCCCGCCGCATTGTGCGTTAATCTGCATCTTGCGGAGAGCCTCAATTTGTCTCTGGACGAACGCAAACGGCTGGCTCAGGCTTGCGTCGAGATTTCCGCCGACCGTGTTCCGGTGATCGTCAACGTCAGCACGCCGGGGACGGATCATGCGATCGATCTGGCACGCCACGCTGCGGACATCGGCGCCGACAGCGTGATGGCCATCGCGCCCTATTACTGGAAGCCGCCCGATGACGGCATTTATGAGCACTTCGCCGAAATCATGACGGCCACGGACCTGCCGTTCATCGGCTACAATTCACCGACGTTGATGGATGGCGTCGGCATTTCGCCGGACACACTGACCCGGCTTCTGGATCGGTTTCCGCAATTCATCGGCGTCAAGGATGCCAGCCACAATTGGGAGGTGTTTCTGGAACTTGGCCGCGCGGCGCGCAAGGTCCGGCCGGATTTCGGCCTGTTTGTCGGCACCGAATGGATTATTCCCAGCCTAACCCTTGGCGGCAATACCTGCATGTCGGTTTTTGGCGGCATCGCGCCGAATTTCGTCAAGTCGCTGTTTCGGGAAACAGCGAACGGTAATCTGGATGCCGCCTTGGACCTGCAGTACAAGTTTTCAGAGCTTTATCAGATCGCCAAGGTCGAATACCCGGCGCCAACGAAGGCCATGTGGGAAATCATGGGCCGTCCTGTTGGCCGCCCACGTCGTCCGCAGCGCGAGGTTTCGCCCGACAGCAAAAAAAACATTGAGGCGACATTGGATCGCTTGGGTCTGCTGGATACCGAGCCGCACGGATGGTCAGATTGACGATTCCCACGTCGGCAAAACAATCCTGATCACGCCGCCGCCGGTTAAAGAACAAATTTTTCCGCCGGCTCAAACCAATTTTTGCCCACTCGGCGCCGAAAGCCGGTCACCTAAACCGCGCTTGGCCGCCGGTCCGCCCAGGGCCGCACCCGTTCGAAACACGCCGCCGCATGCAGAACCTTATCGTCCGCCAAATAGGGCCCGACGATCTGCAAGGCCACCGGCAGGCCGCCGGACGTGAACCCCGAGGGCACCGTGATCGCGGGATGTCCCGTCAGGTTGAAGGGGTGGGTGTAGGGATACCACGCGGCGCGCGGCACGTCGGTGATCTGGCCATTGATCTCGATCGGCTGACGCGGGTCGTGGCCGGCGGGGATCGCCGGGCAGGCCAGGGTCGGCGTGACCAACAGATCGATATCTTCGAACCAGGATTCGACTTCACGATACAGCGTTGTCCGCGCCCCCGTCGCCAATTGTACATCGACGCCGGTGGTCGCTTCGCCCTCTTCCATCCAATAGCGCAGGGTTTCGCTCATGCGCTCGCCCAATTGTTCCTTCAGCGCCGCGAACCGCGCATTCCACAGCGAAAAGGTCAGCGGCGCCCAATGCTGCAGGGTTGGCGAGAAGCTTGCGGTATGTTCCGCAAGGCCGGCGCCGCTTTCGCCGAGCGCCTTCAGCGCATCGTCGAACAAGGCTTCGGTTTCCGTATCCATGCAATCGTTGCCCAAGAACTTGCGCCAACCGATGCGGACGCCGGCCAGATCGCCCCCACCCAATGATGCCGCGGTCAAATCCGGGACCTCGCGGCCCAGACTGTGGAAGTCAGAGGGGTGTGGGCCGGACATGACGTCCAGCATCAAGCCGCAGTCAGCAACCGTGCGGGTGATCGGGCCGATGAACGACATCAGCCCGAAGACGTCCGAGGTCATATCGTGCGGCACCCGGCCCAAGGTCTGTTTCATGCCGACGACGCCACAGGCGGCGGCGGGAATACGGGTTGAGCCGCCGCCGTCGGTGCCCACATGCAGCGGCCCCAGCCCCGAGGCCGCCGCCACACCGGCGCCGCCCGACGATCCGCCCGAGGTTCGCGACGGATCCCAGGGATTGAGGGTGCGGCCAAACAAAGGCGCCTCGGTCATCGGTTTATGGCCGAACTCAGGCGTCGTCGTCTTGCCGACCAAAATAGCGCCGGCGGCGCGCAGGCGTGCAATGCCGATACTGTCGGTCTCCGGCACATTGTCTTCCATGGCGTGAGAGCCGAAGGTCGTCCGCACGCCTGAAGTATTGATCAGATCCTTGACGGTGAACGGCACGCCATGCAGGGGGCCAAGATCATCGCCGGCCATCACCGCCCGTTCTGCGGCTGTCGCTTCGGCCCGCGCAACGTCGGCGGAAATCGTGATAAAGGGATTGAGGGCAGCCTGAACGGCCTCGCTGCGCCGCAGGACGGCCTCGGTCAATTCAACCGGTGAGAGGTCCTTGTCGCGAATGCGCTTGGCGGCCTCGACCGCGCTCAGGAATCCCAACTCTTCGTCCGACATGTCCGGCCCTTCCCCGTCTGTGATGGTTCAAGGTATCCCACCACCGCCATCAGCCCAAGGCCGCCACGTTTCATGGTTTCATTGACCGGAGCAATCCGGGCTTTTCCCTTGACCCTCCGGTTCCGCTTTCTAGTATCCGGGCAAGGAGGAACATCATGTCCGCATCGCCAAGTTCCGACGCCATTCGCCACGATTGGACCGCCGAGGACGCGCACACCCTGTTCGCGCTGCCCTTCAACGATCTGCTGCATCAGGCGCAGTTGGCGCACCGCCAGTTCTTCGACGCCAACGAAGTGCAAATGTCGAACCTGTTGTCGGTGAAGACCGGCGGCTGTCCGGAGGATTGCGCCTATTGCCCGCAGTCGGCGCATTACGACACGGGCATCGACGCCGGCACGCTGATGGACGTGGACCATGTGGTCGCCGAAGCGAAGCAGGCCAAGGCCGGTGGCGCGACCCGGTTCTGCATGGGCGCCGCCTGGCGTTCACCCAAGGACCAGGATTTGAACAAGGTCTGCGAGATGGTCAGCCGGGTCCGCGACCTGGGAATGGAGACCTGCGTGACCCTGGGCATGCTGCGCGACGATCAAGCAAAGAAGTTGCGCGAAGCGGGACTTGATTACTACAACCACAATCTCGACACCTCGGAAGAATTCTACGGCGAGATTATCACGACGCGGACCTATGAGGACCGGCTGCAGACCCTGAGCCACGTCCGTGATGCCGGCATGAAGGTCTGCTGCGGCGGCATCGTCGGCATGGGTGAAGGCCGCGCCGACCGCGCTAAAATGTTGGTCACCATGGCCAATCTGCCCGATCACCCGGAAAGCGTGCCCATCAACATGCTGGTCGCCGTCGAAGGTACGCCGCTGGGCGCGGCACCTCAGTTGGACAAGTTGGAGTTCGTGCGCACCATTGCCGTCGCCAAGATCATGATGCCGGCCTCGGTGATCCGCCTGTCGGCCGGGCGTGAGGAAATGAGCGATGAAATGCAGGCGCTTTGCTTCTTAGCCGGTGCCGGGTCTGTGTTCGTCGGCCCGGAACTGCTAACGACGGCCAACCCCAGTCGCGACCGGGACGATCAGCTATTCGCACGCCTCGGCATTTCGGGGACCGGTGAGGACGCCGCCGCCGACGCGGCGCAATGAGCAACGCCGAACGGCCGCCCTGGTTCACCCGGGGCTACGACCATATCTGGATGCCCTACACCCAGATGCAGACCGCGCCCCGACCCCACGCCGTCGCCGCCACCCACGACACCCACATTGTCCTCGACGACGGCCGTGAACTGATTGACGGCATTGCGTCTTGGTGGTCGGCCTGCCACGGCTACAATCATCCGCATATCATCGAGGCAATTCAGCGTCAGGCGGCCACCCTGCCGCACGTGATGCTGGCCGGGCTTTCCAATGAACCGGCGTTTACCCTGGCGGCACGGCTGGCGGCGATGGCGCCCGGCGACCTGAACCGGGTGTTCTTTTCCGAATCGGGGTCCGTGTCGGTGGAGATCGCCATGAAGATGGCGGTGCAGTTCTGGCTCAATCAGGGGCAAGCCGCGCGCAAGACATTCATCGCCTTCAAGAACGGCTATCACGGCGACACCATCGGCACCATGGGCGTCGGCGACCCGGACAACGTCATGCATGGGCCGTTTGCCGGTCTGATGCCGGAACAGTGGGTCGTCGATCTGCCTGTTACCGAGGCCGAACAGACCGCATTTGAGGATTTCGTCGCCGGCCGCGCCGATCAATGCGCCGGCATTCTCATGGAACCGTTGGTGCAGGGCGCCGGCGGCATGATTTTTCATGACGCCGCCACATTGAAATTCGTCCGGGGTGTCTGTGACCGTCACGATCTGCTGATGATCGCCGACGAGATCATGGTCGGGCTGGGGCGCCTCGGCACCATGTTCGCGTGCAGCCAGGCGGATGTTATCCCCGACCTGATGACGCTGTCGAAATCGCTGACCGGCGGCACCGTGCCCCTGGCGGCGACCGTGGCGTCGGAGCGCATCTTCGCCGCCTTCCAGGCCGATGAGTTGGAACGCTGTCTCATGCACGGCCCGACCTATACGGGCAATGCCCTGGCCTGCGCCGCCGCCAATGCGTCGCTGGATTTGTTCGAGGCCGAGCCGCGGCTCGAACAAGTTACCGCCCTGGAACGACAGATGGCCCGCGAATTGGCGCCCTCGGCCGATGTGCCCGGTGTTGTCGACGTGCGGGTCCGGGGGGCCCTCGGCGTGGTTCAGTTGGAAGCCTTGGGCGACATGTACTGGATTCGCCAGCGCTTTGCCGAGGAAGGCTGCTGGGTGCGGCCCTTCGGCGATGTCATCTACCTGATGCCATCCTTTACCATGGACGCGGCTGATCTTTCGCACCTCACCAATGCCGTTTGCACAATTACCGGCGAATGGTCGGACCGCCGCCATGACCAATGATACCCTTGACGGCTTCGCGCGGGCGAAACTGGACAGCTTGGAAGACGAAAGCCTGCGCCGGCGCCTGACGGTGACCGAGCGCCATTCGGCGGTCGAGGTGACCCGCGGCGGACGGCGCCTGATCGATTTCTCGTCGAACGACTATCTGGGATTCTCGCAGCATCCGAAACTCAAGCAAGCCGCCCAGGCGGCAACGGAAACCTACGGCGTCGGATCGACGGGATCACGGCTGATCACCGGCAACCACCCCTTGTTCCAAGACCTCGAAGTCCGCCTGGCCAAGTTAAAGAGCGCCGAGGATTGTGTCGTCTTCGGGTCGGGTTTCCTGGCCAACAGCGGCATCATTCCGGCCCTGATCGGGTCCGGCGACGTGGTCTTCATCGACGAACTTTCGCACGCCTGTATCTTTTACGGGGCGCGTCTGACCATGGGCGCCCAACATATCTTCCGCCACAACGACATGGAACATCTGAGCGCCCTGTTGCGTGCGCAGCGCGCCGATCACCCTCATGCGCTGATTGTCACCGACGGGGTTTTCTCCATGGACGGCGACCTGGCCCCCCTGCAAACCCTCAGCGATCTGGCCGGCGAACATGACGCCTGGCTGATGACCGATGATGCCCACGGCATCGGCGTCGTTGGCGGCGGCCGCGGATCGAGCTTCGCGGACGGCCGGCATGTGGCGGTGCCCCTGCAGATGGGCACGCTGTCGAAGGCCATTGGCGGCTACGGCGGCTATCTGTGTGCGTCACACGCGGTTTGCGAGTTGATCCGCAACCGCTGCCGCACCTTTGTCTATTCCACCGGGTTGCCGGCCGGCCCCATCGCCGCCGCCATCGCCGCCCTTGATCTGATCGACACCGATCCCGCCTATGCCGCACGGCCGCTGGACCTAGCCCGGACCTTCACCCGCATGCTCAACCTGACCGCGGCGGAAAGCCCCATTGTTCCGGTCGTCCTGGGTGACACGGATCACACCTTGCGGGCCGCCGCCATGTTGGAGGAAGATGGGTTCTTGGTTGTTCCCATCCGACCACCTACAGTGCCGGAGGGAACCGCGCGGCTGCGCATCACCTTCTCCGCCGCCCATGCGGCGGCGGACGTGGAACGCCTGGCCGCCGCCATTCGCGACCGCGTGTTGGGGGGTGCATCGCTTTGACGTCTTTTTTCATCACCGCCAGCGGCACCGGCGTCGGTAAGACCACGGTCACGGCGCGTCTGGCCTACGAACTGATCGCATCAGAAAAAACCGTCAAGGTCGTGAAACCGGTGATCTCCGGGTTCACCTGGCACAGCCTGCGTCACAATGACACGGGCCGGCTTTTGAAGGCCCTGGGTCAGGACCCGACGCCTGAAAACGTCACCGCCATATCACCGTGGCGGTTTGAAGAGCCCCTATCGCCTGATATGGCCGCCCGGCGCGAAGACCGCAGCGTCGATTTCGATGAACTGCTGGCCTTCAGCCGCGACACCATCGCAGCCGATGCGGATGTCTGCCTGATCGAAGGCGTCGGCGGCATCATGGTGCCGTTGGATGAAACCCACACGGTCGCCGACTGGATCATCGCCCTGGACATCCCCAGCATCGTCGTCGTCGGTTCTTACCTGGGCACCTTGTCGCACACCTTGACCGCCATCGAGACCATGCGCGTCAAAGGTCTGGCCATCACCGCCGTCGTTGTCAGCGAATCCGAAGACAGCCCCGTCCCGCTGGCCGAAACCGTCGACACCATCGACCGCTTCCTGCCGGGGATTGATGTTCGGTCCCTGCCCAGAATGAAGTATGATCCCAGCCAACCGGAGCTTCTCGCCGATTTGGTTGGCTAGGTAACGTAGGTGCCTGCAGCCGATTGGCGACGGCGCGCGAAACCAGAAACGGGAGGCCCCTTCCATGCGGCAGACAATCATCCATGCGCTATTGGCCCTGGCACTGATCACCACAGCTATCAATTCGGGCGCCCAGGCCCAGAGCCTGTTCGACAAGTTGCAGAAAACCATCACCACGGTAACCGGAACCACGGGCAGTGGTTCGGGCGGAACATCGGGCGGCGGCCTGACGACGGCCGACATCACGGCCGGATTGCGCGATGCCTTGAAGGTCGGTACGGAACGCGTCGTCACCAGCCTGGGCGCCGCCGACGGCTACAACGCCGACCCGGCCATCCACATTCCGCTGCCGCCGAATCTGCGCAAGGTGCAGGACCTGTTGAAGAAGTTCGGCCTCTCCAGTCTGGCCGACGACGTGGAATTGCGCCTCAACCGGGCCGCCGAAGCGGCCGCACCGAAAACCAAGGAACTGATCTGGAAGGCAATCTCATCGATGACCCTGGATGACGCCCAAGCCATCTACAAAGGCCCCGACGATGCCGCCACGCAGTACTTTAAGAAAGTCGCGACCGGTGATCTGAGCGCCACCGTCAAACCGGTGGTCGACCAGTCCCTGGCCGATGTCGGTGCGATCTCCGCCTACGACAACCTGATGGGCCAGTACAAGGCCCTGCCGTTCGTTCCCGACGTGAAAGCGGACTTATCCCAGCACGCCACGGACCTGGCCCTGAAAGGCCTGTTCCTGTACCTGGCCAAGGAAGAAGCGGCGATCCGCAAAAATCCGGCAAAGCGGACGACGGAAATCCTGTCGAAGGTGTTCGGCGGGACGTGAAGCGGCAGCGAACGCCCACGACACCTTCCCCGGAAGGCCGCCCAAGACCGCGTGAACGTGCATGATGGCCTTTTCGAAATGGCCGACGGTGAAGAGGCTGTTGGCGTTGCCGCCCAGGCCCGTTCGGATGCCGCGCGCCGCGGCACAATCTTCTCCATGAACGGCCCATCAATCGTGATACCGTGGCATTTCATTGCCGCGAAGGAGCGCTTTTCATGTGCGACACCTTGGTTGCCCTGCCGCCGGCCACTGTTGACGGCTCGGTGATCTTCGCCAAGAACTCAGACCGGCCCGCCGAGGAGGCACAAAGCGTGCGCCGATATGCCGGCGCTACGCACAGGGCTGGCGACATGGTGCGCTGTACCTACGTGGAAATTCCGCAAGCGCCGGCTACCGCCGCCGTGGTGCTGTCGCAGCCCGATTGGATGTGGGGCGCCGAGATGGGCGCCAACGCGCATGGCGTCGTCATCGGCAACGAGGCCGTCTGGACCCGCGCCCCCATGGGCCCGCCGGCACTTCTCGGCATGGACATGGTGCGCTTGGGCCTGGAGCGCGCCGCGGCGGCGGCCGAAGCGGTGCACATCATCGCAGCGCTTTTGGAAGTCCACGGCCAAGGTGGTGCCTGTGCCGAGGGCGATGCGTCGTTCGTTTATCACAATTCGTTTCTGATTGCCGACGCCGTGGAGGCCTGGGTGTTGGAGACCGCAGACCGTGACTGGGCGGCCGAGCGTATCACCGCCGGGACCCGCAATATCTCCAACGGCCTGACGATCCGGACCACCTATGACAAGGCCTCAAAAGCGCTGATCGACCGGCACGCCGATTTCGCCGCCGACTTCAGCGCCGCGCCCGTTCAACTCGACCCAACGTCCCGACAGGCATGGGGTGGGCGCCTGTTGGATCAGCATCATGGCGCGATCACGCCTGAAACCATGATGGCCATCCTGGCCGACCACGAAAGCGGTATCTGCATGCACGGTGCGTTTGCCACGACGGCGTCCATGGTGTCGCGCCTGGCGGCGGATGGCGGCCACCAACATTGGATGACCGGCGCGCCCTTTCCCTGCCGCACGCCGTTCAAACCGATGGATGTGGTTTTGCCATAAGG
>CAZQPC010000019.1:0-1713 GCA_964595005.1 uncultured Magnetovibrio sp. | reverse complement strand
CTATTTCCGGCGGACGACCGTTTTTTGATAAAGGCCGCCGAAGTAGGTTTGCTTGCGCCAGAAATAGTCGCCGGGCCGGCTGGCGAACGCGGCGAGTTCATGGCGATGAAGACTTTTGCCGAACGGCTCGAGCAGGGCAAACACCGTGCTCATTATGGGCCTTAAGGGATGTGCCCAATACGGCTTGTGATAATCGATGAAGATGGTCTTGCCGCCGGGCGCCATGCGCGACAGCGAGGCATCGACGACATTGCGTTTGTCGGCGTCGGGCATTTCATGCAGCAGGAAAAAACTGACGGCGGCGTCGTAGGTGCCATCACCGGGTTCGGCCGCATCGGCCCGACGTACCGTTGCCTGTGCCATGTCCTTGATCTTGGGCCGGCAGTTGGCCACCTGGATCGGAGCCGCGTCGATGATATCCAGCGCGCCCCGGACGCCAAGGAACCGCGCCAGCCCCTGAAGCCATCGTCCCAATGGACCAAGGACAGCTCATGCACTAACGTTTACATTGGGCCACTCAAATTGGGCAGGCCAATTCGGATCGAACGGCACCGCGTTCGTCTCGCGGATCAGCGTCGTTTCCATCTTCCGGATATCTTCAATCCGGAAAGCTTTCTTGCCGACCTTCTTCTCATCGAACATGTACTTCGGTGTGTGCGTTTTCTTGTTCGCGTTCGAGCTGAAGGGGTTCTTGCCGGCATCGCTGTTGCGATATTCAAGGACATAGAAATCGCCCGACATGCCGACCGGGTTGGAGCGGTGACCTCGCCATTGCATCAGATCGAGGAAGCCACCGGCGGCCTTGATCTTGGCAATTTCTTCCGGCGTCTTGCCCTTATCCCATGACGCGTTTTCGTCGGTGCGCGTCGATGGCAGATATTTGCGCACGTCCTTTTTCTTCAGGTGCTTGAACAAGGCATTGGCTTTGACATCCGCCGTCGCCGGCCGATCAGGGTTATCGCGTTCGCCGTCATGGCAGGTCAGCCAGCAGCCCTGGGTATCGTACATGGGCACCTTGCCGTCACCGATCATCATCGACATGCGGTCTTCATAGATGCCCGGCTGGTCGCCGTCGTGGACAACTTCATCAAGCTTCGGATAGCCGAAGGTTTTCCATTTCTTGCCATCGAAGCGGTCGTACGGGTGCGCCGTGCCGGCGTAATTGTTCAAGGTTTTCCATTGGAAGCGGAAATAGGCGTCCTGGCTGTCGTAGGCGAGCTGGAACTTGAGGTTGATCAGGCCGTTCTTGCCATCGATCGGCATGGGTTCCAGATCGTGTCCGCCAACCAGTTTCTTGCCGATTTCGGCTTCCTCGTTCAAATGGCAGGCAACACAGGCCTGACCTTCCTTGGTCTGCCTATCGGCCCGTTTGTGTCCCGGGCTGCGAAGCCATTGATCCCCTATTCCCCATATGAAACAGCATTTTGCTGACATAAAATCGCGATTCTTCTATAAAAATCATGGTGTTATCGTGGGGCAGGAGGGGATCGAATGGCGCACCCGATGGGTGAAAGCGAAACCGGGGTGTTGCGGGTCGGGTTTAACCGTCGCCTGAAGCTGGAATTCCACGGCTCGAAGATTACGTCCGACGGTGGGCTCCTGCCGGTCTTCGATCAACCAGTCGCGGATGTCAGGCACGGATAGACGGACAGACATCGGGTTCTGTACAAATAGTTCTGCAAAAAGGTTTTGAGGTAAGAAGCGACCATGGCA
>CAZQPC010000018.1:0-28600 GCA_964595005.1 uncultured Magnetovibrio sp. | reverse complement strand
TAGATGGATTTCCCGTCCGGCGTCACGTCGGAAATATAGACATGGAAAACGCAGTCCTTCTCCGAGGCGGCAAAATGCAGTTGCACCCACGGATGGCCGGTCACCTCCGTGTCTGCGCCCAAGGCCTCGCCCGTGTAGGACAGCATCAAATCCTCGCGGCCGTGCCAGTCGTCGTAATAGGTCTCGACATTTTGGATGTAGAGGCGGTCATAGCGCGAATGGAACCCCGTGCCGCAACCGTAATCGCCCTGGTACATATCGGCGCCGGCGTCTCCTGGGCCCGATGGTGAAAGGCCGCCATCGCCGGCGGCGAACAGTGAAACCTCGTGGGCCAAAGGCGGCCAGGTGTCGGCGGCCTTCCAACGTTCTTCGCCCATGGTGAAATAGTGCACCGGTTTTTCCTCGTCTATGGAGGTGTCACGGTCCATGAGATGTTTGTCGAAGAACCGCAGCACCGCGGCACCGACGATGGGTTGTTGCGGATCATTGGCGGCCCGCCAGGGGCTGACATTGCCCCGCGCGCCGTGATCCCATGGCCCCAGCATCAGGCGGGTTTCCGGGTTCTCCAGCCAAAGGTAGCGCTGTATGGTGCCGGTCGAATAACCGCCGCCGTCCATCCATCCGGATATGGAGTAATAAGCCGTCTGGGCATCGGCTTCCCGATTGGCGTAATGATAAGGGCTGATCAAGGCACCGGTGTAATCGGGGTCGTCCGTCAGGCCGGCATCGCGAAACCGCAATTGCTGGGCAAAATCCTGCATGTCGAAGTTGGCCTTATGCTCGTAAAGCGCTTGCGCCAAAAGCGCACCGTCCGGGTCGTCATCGACCGGCGCCGGGCCGGTCAGGTCATCATCCTTGAAATAGGCATAGGCCGGGATCAATTCGCGTTTGTCCTGATCCAGCGATTCCGCCAATTGCCCGTAGCTTTTCGTCACGCAGGTTAACAAGGCGCCGCCGGGATAGAGGTGGTTCAGCCAAGTGTCCCAGACCGCGAACAGCGGCGCCACGGCCTTCACCGCCGGATGCGCCGTCGAGGCCAGGAAATCCGACGCCGCACCGGGATACGAGATGCCGGTCGCGCCGATGTTGCCATTGCACCAGGGTTGGTTCGAGACCCACGCGGCGACGTCGCGGTGATCCAAACGTTCCGCCGGTGAGCGAAACCCGTCGCGGGCCCCGAAACTGGCACCCGACCCGCGCACATCGACGATCACCAGCGCATAACCCCGGGGTACGAACATGTCGCGGTAGAAGGCGATGGTCGGACAGTCGTCGATATCGTTGCGGCAACCGGGGCGCAGGGCGAAGCGCCGGTAATACGGCGTCAGGATCATGATGGCGGGGCAGGCAACGTCCGTCTCGCCGGCGCCGGGCAGATGGACGTCGACAGCCAACCGGGTGCCGTCGCGGACCGTCACGTATTGGGAGATCAGCCGTTCGCCGTCGAATTCCGGGGGGCGCCGGTCCAGGTAGGCGAGGGGCGGGACTTGCCAGGTGGCGGTGTCGGTGTCGGTTCCATTTTTCACGGGCTGTCTCTCTTCGTCGTTAACTCAGGGTTTTGTTGAACCGGGTCGCGGAAAGGGCACCGTCATAGCCCTGGGCCTCATAAAAATGATGGGCCGCATCGCGGCTTGAGGTGCAATAAAGCGACATCCACGTAAATCCTTCGGCCCGCGCCCATTGTTCGGCGGCCCCCATCAGCAAGCCGGCTGCACCCGCCCGCCGCGCCGCTTCATCGACGACCAATGCCTGGACCTGGGCACAGGATTGGATTTCGATGGCGTGGCGGCCGAACACGTGGATGAAGCCGACCGGTTTGTCGTTGTCATCGGCGGCAACAAACACGGCATGTCCCGGGCGGTGCACGATCTCGTTGATGCGATGGCCGACACCGGCCTGGTCCACGTCATAGCCCAGCTCCATACAGAGTCCATGCACGGCCGGAATATCGCGCACGGCAATGCCGCGGATGATGACCCCGGCGTCTGCCGGGCCGGCGTCAATCATCGGGCTTTCCAGTATTCAACCCACAGCGTGGTCGGAAATTGATGGCCCGTCGGCTCAATCCCGCTCAGCCATTTTGGAATGACGTAGGGATTGGCCCGGAAATAAAGCGGCAGCACCGGAAGTTCCGTGGCGTAGATGTTTTGCAGCCTGTGCCACAGTTTGCGGCGTTTTTCCCTGTCCAATTCCGTTTCAATGACTTCCAGCAAGTCGTCCATTTCCTGGTTTTTGAAGCCCGTATAGTTCTGGCCCGCGTAATTATTGCCGGCGTGCGGGATGTGGGCCGAATGCAATGTCGTGCGCGGCACGCTCTCGGGCGCTGAAATCCAGGCGTACATGGCAAGCCCCGTATACCGGCGCTCGGTCACGGTCTGTCCGAAGAACACGCGGGCCGGCTGGTTCCTGATCCGCACATCGATGCCGGCCGCTTTCCATTGGCTTTGCATGACCTGCTCGACCAGTTCGCGCGACCGGTTGCCGGCCGTGGTCATGATCTCCAGGCGCAGCGGTTCGCCTTTTTTGTTGTGCCGGATCCCCTTGCGGCGTCCTGTCCAGCCCGCCTCATCAAGAAGTTTCGCCGCTTTCTTGGGATCAAAGGGGTATTTCGGTATGTCCTTGGCGTAGACCCAGTCCAGCGGATTGACGCTGCTGTGGGCGACCGGTTGGCGGCCACCGAACAGACGCTCGGAAATGGCCTCACGGTCAATGGCATGGATCAGCGCCCGGCGAACCCGGATGTCGGCCAATATGGGATTATCCAGATTGAGATCAATGTGTTCGTAGATAAGGCCCGGCTTGAACAGAATATTATATTTCTTGGCGTGGCGGCGCTCGAAAGCGACGGCCTGATCCACGGTCAGGCCCAATTCGCCGGCAATCATGTCGATGCCGCCGGACAGAAGGTTGGCTTCCAGGGCGGCGGTATTTTCGATCACCCGGACGGTGATTTTTTTGAAGTGCGGTTTGGCGCCATACCATGTGGCATTCCGTTCCAGGACCACGTGAGAGCCCGGCGCCACATGGGAAATTCTATACGGGCCGAAGTAGAGGCCCTTGTTGGTGGTGTCCGTATCGAAGGCCGTGCGGGTCTTGTAGGCCACGGGATCGGTGAAATTCTTTTCATCGAGATGCGCCGGCAATAACTCAAACCCGCCGATGGCATTGTATTCGAAGGTCAGTTTGTCGAAATGCAGGATGAAGGTCTTGTCGTCGACGGCGTCGACCTTGTAGAGGCTGCGGTAGAATTCGATGTTGCCGACCCCGGACTTCTGATGGCGGCCGACTTTCCAGGTGAACATGACATCCTTGGTCGTTACTGGCACGCCGTCCCCCCAGGTGGCTTTCGGATGAATGGTGTAGGTAACGGCAATTCCTTCGCGGCCGCCGGGCGCGGGCTCCGGCGTGGCCAGGCCGTTTTCGATGGTCGGCATTTTCGTGCACAGCAGGCAGACATTCTTCCAGGTCTTGTCGTAGACCGTGAACGGCCGGCGGGTCATCGCCAGGATGTAGCTTTTCGCCAGCATGGCATCGATATTCGGATGGAATGTCGATGGAAACTGGGTGATGCCGATGACCAACTGGTCTTTCGGCGCCGCGGCCTGCAGCGGCCCGGCGCCCAGGAGGGTGATCAATATGAAGGCGGCCAGTCTCAACATAGCGGCAACTTAACACGGACGCCTGGCGCCGTCATTTCTCGGCGATATAATAGGCCAGAAGTTGTTTCGCGGCGTCCGATCGCCAATCCGCCGGACCCATGAGATAGCCCCGCAACAGGCCTTTCCGGTCGATGATGAAACTCCACGGCAGACCGTCATAAACCTCGAACGCCTTCAGTGTTCGTCCGGCCGGGTCCATCAGCGCCGGCAGGTTTCGAATGCCGAGGCGTTCCAGGTAGGTGCGTGCCGGCTGCGGAACGCTGTCATCGACGGAGACGGTCAAGACAACCAAATCCGATTTCTGATAGCTTGCCTGCAGGCGATCCAGGGCCGGAAGTTCGTGCAGGCAGGCGGCGCACCAGGTCGCCCAAATATTCAGCAAAATCACTTTGCCGCCATGGCGCGTCACGTTCGTAACGCCGCCTTCTGCCGTGTACAGGGGTGTTACAGGTGCCGGCCTGAGCGGTTTGACCAGCGTGAAGGGTTTGCGCGTGCCGTTGAACGACGGCGGTTCCGCATGGCTTGGCGCCGCTGCAGCAAGGCCGAACAGGAACAGCCCGGTCACAATCAGGTGCCGAACCATCGACGGTTTATTGACCGAATGTCGGCGCACGCTCAGCGATCAAATGAGGTCGGCAAGCTGGTCGACGCGGGCCCGCAATCGCTTCAGGACTTCCGAGACCTCGCCGGTTGCGCGGGCCGTTTCGTTGGACAGGCTTTTCACTTCGCCGGCGACCACCGCAAACCCCTTGCCGGCATCGCCGGCCCGGGCCGCCTCAATGGTGGCGTTGAGGGCCAGCAGGTTGGTCTGCTTGGCAATGGCGTCAATTTGCGTTGCCACCTTGTCGACCACCTCGATCTCAGTGCGCAGTTCGGCAAGTTGTTCGTTCAGGGCATCGGCATTCGCATGCTTGGCCGGCTCTTCGTCTATCGGTGCCGGTGCAATGGTGGGCATCGGCGCAACGGCAGCAACCGGTGCCGGTGCCGGCCCAGAGGCTAATTCGGGCGCCGGTTCTGGGGCCGGTTCTGGGGCCGGTTCTGGGGCAGGTGGGGGAGCAGGTTCCGGTGCCGTCGCCGGCGCGGCCGTCGAACTCATGGAATTGGCGCCTTCAACACCATCGAGAACGGTGTTTGCGATCTCGTTGTAGAACGTTGCCCACGCGGCGGCGACGTCGGGAATGTAATCCGTGCCAAGAGACTCTTCCAAGGCGGCCAACAAGGCGGCGCCAAAGGTGTCGTAATGGTCGGCACGCACGCCTTTGGCGGCATTGTCGACGCCAAAATCGTGCAGCGCGCCACGCATGGCGCCGGCGGAATCCAAGTTGTCGACGAGATCGCTCATGAGGGTCATGAAGGCCAGGCTGAAGGCACTCAGATCACCACTGAAATCGTTCGCCAGCGATGGATCCATGCCCGTCAACTTATCGTGGAACGCCTTGGCAAAAGCTTCCGGGCCGCCATCAATCACGGCGAACGTTGCCTGAATGATGCTTTGGTCTTGTGGTGAAATTTCCATAATGCTGCCTTTTTACGCCGCGTAATCCTTGGAAAGACTAGCGATCCCCAAGACCGGGCACCAGTTTTCCGATGTTTCCAAAAGTTTCAGTATGTGAGGGGGCGCTAATCACCTTTGACCAGGTCCTCGGCGTTGCCATCGATATAAAGCCCGCAGTCGGCCGGATCGATGCCAAGGCGCGAACAAAGCGACACGATTTCGATCTGATCGGCCAGGGTTTTCTCTCCATCAGCCTCACTGACGGCGCAGCAGATGCGCAGCATCAGGGCGCCGTTTTCCGGTTCGCTGGCAATGGCCGCCATGGCCGCAAAGGCGCGTTCGTGGCCTTCTTTCGGGCTGCTGAGAATGGCGTCGGTCAGGTCATTGAAGATATCGATGCCTTCGTGTGGATCGAAGATCTTCAATTGCCCCAGGGTGCCGAGAATTTGGTCAACCCGCACCCGTTCGGCGAACGAGACGTCGCCGTCGACGGTCGCGACCATGGCACACGCCGCCATCACGCCCTCCAGGAACGGCCGGTTTCGTTGCCGTTCCATGTGGGTCTGGTAATTGTCCATGAGGTTTTGAAGAAAACCGCTCATGTGTCCGCATCCACACTGGTTGTTCAATCGAGAGGAATTTTCCGCTCGACGGGATTGGCCGGTGATTGGCTCCACTCGGCCATCGACCCATCATACAAGCGCGCCTCGTTATTACCGAGAATTTCCCGCTGCACGAACCATCCCAACGACGCCCAGTGCCCCGTGTTGCAAAATGCAATCGTCTGACCCTTGGTTTGCGCACCGACGGCATCGAAAAGCTTTTTCAGGGCCGAACGGTCACGGAACCGGCCACCGTCGTCGATCGTGGCCCACCGGCCCGGCACGTTGATGGCGCCCGGAAGTGTGCCGTGGCGGCTGACTTGAGAGGATTTGTTGACGCCGACGAATTGATCGTTGGGGCGGCTGTCGACCAACCCCACGCCGCCTTTCAAGGCGGCTTTTACCTGCGCTTGGGTGGCAAGGTAGGCGGGATTGAACACCGCCTTGAATGTCGTTTTCGTTGGCCTTGAAGGGCCTTTCTCCAGGCGCGCCTTGCGGTCGCCCATATAGGCACCCATGCCGCCATCCAAAATCGAAACGGCATCATGCCCGGCGACCTTGAAGGTCCAATAGATGCGAGTCGCGACACCCATTTCGCCGGAACTATAGCCACCCGGTAGAATGACCACATGCTTGGCGTTGGAAATGCCGAGGCCGCCGATTAGCACTTCCAATTTCGCCATCGACGGCAACATGCCCGGAACCTTGCCCTTTTTCACCCGCCAGCCGGCGCGGCCGTAGCTGGTATTGACGGCGCCTGGCACATGGCCCTGGGCAAAGGCGCGGGGGGAACGGACGTCCAGGAATACAATGCCGGGATTGCCGATACGCGCCGTTACCCAAGCCTTGTCGACCAAGGGCATGGCCGCCGCCATCTGGGAATAGATAACAACGGCCAGTGCTGCCGCGAATGACAATAGCCCTCTCATTCATGCCTCGCCTTTACCGCCCTGCGCCACCGACCAGCCAACCGGATCGGCGAGAAAGGCCCGCACGCCCTCAATGGCGGCTTCGTCGAAGTATTGACCTTCCTCGGCCACCTTCAGCACATCCGCCCAGGTGCAGAGGTAATGCAGCGTCACGCCCGATTCCTTCAGCACATCAAGCGCGTTCGGAAAGGCGCCGTAAAAAAACACCACGAAAATATCGCTGACCTCCGCACCGGCGGTCCGCAGCGCATCGACAAAGTTGATCTTTGAGCCGCCGTCCGTGGCCAGGTCTTCCACCAACAGAACCTTCTTGCCTTCTTCCAGGGCCCCTTCGATTTGTGCATCACGGCCGAAGCCCTTCGGTTTCTTGCGCACATAAAGCATCGGTTTGTCGGTGCCGGCGGCAATCCACGCGGCGTACGGAATACCGGCCGTTTCGCCGCCGGCGACATAGTCCGTGCCGGCCAGGTCGGTGTCGCGGTTGAGCATCTCCATACCCATTTTGACGATGCGGCGCCGGGCGTCCGGGAAAGAGATCACCCAGCGGCAATCAATGTAGACCGGACTTGCCCATCCCGCCGTCAGTTTGTAGGGCTCATCGGGGCGGAAATTCACGGCTTTTATATCGAGCAGCCATTTCGCCGTTTCCAGGCTTTCCGCCGTATGGGCGCCGTTTGTCATCAATCAATCTCCAATTCCTGCGGTTCATCCTTCTTAAAACCTTCAGGTGCGGCAAACAATCCGCGAATCGAAAACCTTTCCACAGGCCGGCCCGCCAACGCGATGTGACGGCCAACGCCATGTATTGACCTGCAACGCGGCATAAGCACATATGCCGCATGGGAGGAGGCCCCGTGAGCAATCGCCAGGACCGACGCCGGCATAAAAAACAGCAAAGCGAACAGTTCCGCGTGCTTATGAAAGCGGCGCAGACGGCGCTTGAGGAAGGCCGCCTCAATGAAGCCGAGCGCGGATTTAAGGCCGCCGCGGCGGATTCGATTTCCGAGCCGGCGCCGCATCATATGCTGGCCCACATGGCCTACCAGGCCGGACGCCTGGAAGAAGCCGGCAACCACATCATCGAAGCGACCATGCGGGCCGAGGACGATGTCGCCATCAATGCCGATTGCGGCGCCATCATGAATATGCTCGGCCGTCCGCAGGAAGCGGAAGCCGCCTGCCGGCACGTCATCGACTTGGACCCGGACCATGTGGAGGCGTATAACAACCTCTCCGTCGCGCTGTCGCTGCAAAACCGGCGTGATGAAGCGCTGGCGGTCTGCGACGCTGCCCTGGAACGCCGCCCGAATTATCCCGATGCCCTGGTCAACAAGGCCAACCTGCTGGTTAAAATGGATGATCCGGTGGCCGCCATTGAAGCCTTCTCCGATGCGCTTCGCGTCGCACCGGACAATCCGCTGGCCCGGGTCAACCTGGGCACGGCGCTGCGCATGGTCGGCGAACTGGACGCGGCGGAAGATCAATGCCGGTTGGGCATTGAGTACCGGCCCGATTACCCGGAAGGCCACGCCGGGCTGGGCATGGTGTTGGCGGCGCGCGGCGATTTCGACGGCGCCAGGACGGCTTTTCGCGAGGCCTTGAAGCTGCGCCCCGGTTTCGGCGCCGCCCAAATGAACCTGGCGGCGGCAGAGTTCAAGTCGGGCGATTTGGTGGCGGCAGAGGCCGCCTACACACAGATCATCGATACGCACCCTGCCGCGGCGCCCGCCCATACGGGCCTCGGCATTGTGTTGCTGGCGTCTGGCCGCCTCGATGCCGCCGGCGCGGCGTTTCGCGATGCGGTGAACCTGGACAAGTCGGAAGGTGAAGCCTGGATGAATTTGGCGTCGGCGCTCGGCGCAGACATGCCCGACGAAGATATCGCGGCAATGACGGAATTGGCCGATGATACGCGTCTTACCATGGAGCAAAGGATTGCCATCCGGTTCGCGCTTGGCGAGGTCTGCGACCGGCGTGGTGAGGTCGATGCGGCCTTCGCCCATTACCGTTCCGGCAATGAAGCCCGCCAGGCTTTCCTCGAAAATCTGGGCCATATTTACGATCCGAATGCCGAAGCAGCGGTCGCCGCGATGATCCGCGATACCTTCGATCCGGCATTTTTCGGCCACGCCGATGGTCTTGCGGACGAGACGCCGGTGTTCATCGTTGGCATGCCGCGTTCCGGCACCACATTGGTCGAACAGATCCTGGCCAGCCACCCGGACGTTCACGGGGCAGGGGAGATTGCTTCCGTATCCTCATTGTTCCAGGATTTTCCCGACGGCCTTGACCAAGTGGATTGGACAGAGTGCGCAACCACGGCATTGGCAGGCCTCGGCAACGAAGGCTTGCGGGTTGTCGATAAAACGCCGTTTCAATATTTCCATCTGGGCGCCATCCGCCGCATGTTCCCAAACGCACGGATCATTCACTGCCGGCGCGATCCGATGGATACGGGGCTTTCGTGCTATTTCCAGAATTTTGTCGCGGACTACCCATGGGCCGCCGATCTGGGACATATCGGCCGCTATTTGAGCGCCTATGAGAATATCATGGCCCATTGGCATGACGTCCTGCCGGGTGGATTCCATGACATTTCCTATGAAAATCTTGTCGCCGACCCTGAGACGGAAAGCCGAAAACTCATCGACTATCTGGGATTAGAATGGGACGACGCCTGCCTGGCACCACATAAAGCCGACCGGCCCGTCCTGACGGCGTCGAACTGGCAAGTTCGCCAACCCATCTATGGCTCATCAAGGGGCCGGGCGGAACACTACGCGAAATATTTGAAGCCGTTGCAAGGCGCCATTTCCGGGACGGCTTCGGAAAATTCAGCTTAGTTCTGCCGGCGCACGATATAGCCGTCCTCTCCCAATGCGGAAAAATAGTCCATGACATCGGCATGGCCGATGGGTCGGCCGCTGGCATCCGGGGTCAGATTTCGCTCGGCGACGTAGGTCCGCAAATCCGCATCGTCGACCAGCACATGATACCATGGCGTATCTTTTGGCGGCCGCGACCGGGCCACGGAATCGTACCAGTCGTCCGTGCCCTTGAAATACGGGTCCACATCAATGATCACACCGCGGTATTCGAAAAGCCGATGAACAATCAATTGCCCAATGGCAAACTTTGCGGCTTTCGTTTCAGGCATGGCGCAACAATCCAAAATCCGAATACAGAGGCACTATAAGCGCATTTCCCTGGCTTGAATACGACGCCGGCTGTTTTCCTTGTGAGAAACCGGTGTTAGGTATGGGCGGGCAATTGAAATCAGGTGGTTCGTTGACCGACAGCGGGCAAACAATTTGGGTGTTGGCGGACGACCGGGCGGGGAACCGATCCCAGGCGCTTGGCGTCGCCACCGTGTTGAACGATCCCTTTGAGGTTAGAGAATTATCCTACAGCCCCTTCGCGGCAATCCCCAACGCCTTGATGGCGCCGACGTTCCTGGGCCTTACGGCGCCATCGCGTCGCCAATTTTCGCCCCCGTGGCCCGGTCTGATTATCGCCGCCGGACGGCGCACAGCCCCCGTTGCCCGCAAGATCAAGCGTGCCTCCGGTGGACGCAGCCGGTTGGTTCAGATCATGCACCCTGGAGGTTCCACGGACGATATGGACCTGGTTTGCGTGCCCAGCCACGACCCGCCCCAATCTGGAAACAACGTTCTGCCTATTGTTGGCGCCCCCCACGGCCTGACACCGGAAAGTCTGGCGGCGGCCCGCGATAGCCGGATATCAAAGATCGGACACCTACCACCGCCTTATATCGCACTGATTGTGGGCGGCACCACCCGGCGCCGGCAATTCACCGACAAGATGGCGCGAGAACTGGCCAAGATGGCCTCGGCAATGGCTTTGCAGGCCGGCGGATCACTGCTGGTGACGACCAGCCGGCGGACCGGTGCCGCCACGCAATCATTGATCGAAAACATCCGCGCACCGGCCGAAATTTACCGCTGGAAGGACCCCGGGGAGAATCCGTACAGCGGCTTTCTGGCCTGCGCCGATGCGACAATCGTCACCGGTGATTCTATATCCATGTGCTCGGAAGCCTGCGCCGGCACGGACCCGGTTTATGTATTCGCGCCCGACGCCCTGACCACCGACAAACATCGGCGTTTCCATGAAGTGCTGTTCGCCGGCGGCTATGCGCGGCCTTTAACGGATGAGCTGGCGAATTGGGTTCACGATCCACTGAATGCGGCGACAGAAATCGCGGCGAAAGTCCGGCTATTGGTAAGTTAATGTAAGATGCCAAATTTTTGCGCTAACATTATATTTTTATTTAATGAATTTTATTTTATGGAACGCATATCCATGGCGGCGAACGTGGGCTTCAGGGCCGTCGAATGCCAGCGGCCCTACGACGTGCCGGCAACGGTGATGAAGGATTTCCTGGCTCACACGGATATGGAAATGGTCTTGATCAACACGCCGCCAAGCCCGCGTGAACCGGAGGCCGCGGGTTTGGCCATATTTCCCGATCGAATAGCTGAATTCCGGAAAATTGCGGAGGCCGCCGTGATCTATGCGGCCGGCATCGATTGCCCGCGCCTGCATGTCGTTGCGGGCCGCCTGGATGATACCCTGACGCCGGTGGAGGCCGGGAAAACGTTTGTCGAAAACCTTCGCTGGACCGCCGATCTGGGCGCCCGCCATGGCGTCCGTATACTGATCGAGCCATTAAACGGCATTGATAACCCTGGATATTTTCTGACCACGGCGGCCCAGGCCCGCGACATTCTGGGGCAGGCCGGACATGCCAACCTGTTCATGCAATACGACCTCTATCACGCCGGCATGAATGGCGAGGACATTGCCGCCGGGGCGCGTGAGCATCTCTCGGTTATCGACCATATGCAGATGGCTGGGGTTCCGGGTCGTCATGAACCCGACAGCGGTGACATTGATATGGCGTCGGTGTTCAATGAGCTCGACGATATGGGATACACGGGCTGGGTCGGCGCCGAATACCGGCCGGCGGTCTCAACCCTGGACGGGTTGGCCTGGGCGGCGCCTTACGGAATTAAAGTGCCGCCAAAACTCTAGGCCGAGGGATCCTCTGCAATCGGCTGATGATCGCCGCACCAGTCGGAATTCTTGGTTTCCATCCAGACCGAGGTCAAGGCGCTGGCTTGCGGCGCATAGCGGCGGCACAGGCCCTTGTTCGAATCCTTGCGAAACCCGCGAGTCAGGCGGGGATTGCTGCGATCAACCGCCGATGCCTCGCTCTCGTAGCGCTGTTCTTTCTTGAACTTCCACAGAGGCTCCCAAAAGCGGCAGGTCTGGCATATTTCCTGGTCGTGCATGAAACCGGCCTCCATCAATGCTGGAAGCCCTAATTCGAGCACAAATTTTCGTAGGGAACGACCGTTTTTATGTTCAGCCCGGCGGCGAGAACGCGACAATTTTCTGGCGTTGTTCGCCCAATCCTTCGATGCCGAGACGCATCTCGTCTCCGGCTTTCAGAAACCATGGCGGCCGCTGGCCCAGTCCGACGCCGGCCGGTGTGCCGGTGGCGATGATGTCACCCGGCTGCAGGGACATGTAGCGGCTGACGTAGCTGACCAGGTGGAGGACGCCGAATTCCATCGTCCGGGTGTTGCCGTCCTGATAGCGCTTGCCGTTCACTTCAAGCCAGATGTTCAAGTTCTGGGGATCGGAAATCTCATCTGTCGTCACCATCCAAGGGCCAACGGGGCAAAACGTGTCGGCGCTCTTGCCCTTGATCCATTGGCCGGATCCTTCCAGTTGAAAGGTGCGTTCGGAAACGTCATTGACGACGCAATATCCGGCGATGCACGCGGCCGCGGCGTTTTGATCGACGTAGCGCGCGGTGCGCCCGATAACGACGCCCAATTCAACCTCCCAATCAACTTTGGATGCGCCTTCGGGGATCATCACTTCGTCATCGGGACCGCTCAGAGAGGAAACGGCCTTCGCAAACAGGATCGGCTCATCGGGCATTTCCGCCCCCGAATCGGCGGCATGGTCGCGGTAGTTCAGGCCGACGGCAATGATTTTGCCGACACCGGCGACCGGAACACCCAGGCGGACTGTGCCTTCCACCACGGGCAATGTGTCGGGGTCGAGCTTCGCCAGCGCTGCCAGACGGTCCGGATCGAGATTTCCGCCATCCAGGTCGTTCATCTGATCGGAGAGATCACGGATGCGTCCGTTTTCATCCTGAAGACCGGGTTTTTCCTCGCCCATGGGTCCATAGCGCAGCAGCTTCATGATCGTCGCCCTTTCGAATATTCGCTAACGTAACGGCATCCGGCAGAAGGTCAATGCGTTTCAAAAACTAGCGCAAAAGCGGTGTCGCGCCGGGGAAGTCGCCGATGCCGGTACCCGCGATGACGCGAAAATCATCATCCCCATGGCGCAACGCGGCGGCCCGTTCGCCCGCATTGTCGCCATGTCCGGAAAGCACGTGCATGCCGCCGGCGAGACCGGCGTTTTTGCCTGCGCCCAAGTCTCCGGCCCGGTCACCGACAATCCAACTGGCGGCAAGTTCGATCGGTAATATTCCGGCGGCACGGACCAGCATTCCCGGTTGCGGTTTGCGATCCCGATGTTCGGCGACGTCCCATGGGCTGCGCGCGTCACCATGGAACGGACAGGCGAAGACGGCATTGACGTGGGCGCCCTCGGCCGCCAACGCATCAATCATGGCTTGCTGGACTGCCTCAAAATCCGACCAGCCGAACATGGCGCGCCCAACACCGCTTTGATTGGTTACCACAACAACCGGAATATCGGCGCTGTTTGCCATGCCGATGACCGCCGCTGCACCTTCGGAAAGACGCATATCTTCAACGCGGTGCAGGTAATTGACTTCGTCGACAATGACGCCGTCGCGATCCAGAAATAATGCCGGTCGCGTCGCGCCGCTAACGGCTGTCATGACTTGGCACCATGTTCCGTCATCATCGACATGGGGCGGATAGCTGAGGCGGCCATTGCCGCTCATGCCGGGCCCGCCGCACGGTGTCGTGGCATGAGAAAATCACTGTAAATCGCGGAAACCCTCAAATTGTGGAAATGCGTCGCGTGGATCATAACCCGCTCGCGGAGAACGGCAAATTGCTGATCATACGTTGCGACGGCACCGTTGCGCGCCGAACTGAAGGCATTTCACGTGAAGTCCCGGCCATTAAACCGATTTACCTTCGGCCAAATGCAGCCCGATCACGCCAAGAATGATAAACGCCACCGATATGGTCTTGATGACGGTCACCGGTTCCTTGAACAGGAATACCCCGGCGATGGAAATCAGTGCCGTGCCGGCGCCGGCCCAAATGGCGTAGGCCGTGCCCACATCCAGCGATTTCAAAGACAGGGCCAGAAGCCAGATACTGACACCATAACCGACAACAACCACCGTACTGGGCACCAGGACCGTAAACCCGTCGGATATTTTCAGGGCCAAGGTGCCGATGACTTCGGTAACAATCGCAAATGACAGTAAAATCCAATGCATGGAAAGGGCCTTTCACCGGGTGCTGGGACGCCGTTTCTTATGCGAGGTGGCGGCGCGGAACAAGCTTCGTTAAAGTGCGTCGCATGACCGGCAGCATTTTTCACTTGGCCATTTCGACCGGCTTGTTTGTCGGTCTGCACCTGTTTCTCTCGTCCCGCACCGTTCGAAGACCTTTGATCGGACGGCTGGGAAAATGGGGGTTCACGGGGGTTTTTGCCGCTATTTCCGCGGCTCTGCTGACCTGGTCAATCTCTGCATATCTGGCGGCACCCCTAGTCGGCCTCTATGAGCCGAACACGGCGATGCGGCACGCTTCCCTGTCCCTTATGCTTTTCGCCGCATTCTTCGTCGTCGCCGGCTATACGACGCCCAATCCGGGTATCGTCGGCATGGAGACCCGGGGCCTGCAGTCCGGCGCCCGCGGAATCCTGAAAATTACCCGCCATCCGGCAATGTGGGGCGTCGCGCTGTGGGGGATATCCCATATCCTGGGCAACGGTCATTTGGCGGCGCTGATATTTTTCGGCGGCTTTATTATCTTGGCGCTTGCCGGTGCGGCCCATATCGATGCCAAACGGCGGGCCAAGCACGGGGCAGATTGGCAAGCCTTTGAAGACGCCACGTCCTTTTGGCCCATGGGCGCCATTTTGGCCGGCCGGACCCGCATGGAAAGAGGGGATATTCGTTGGTGGCAGAGCCTTTTGAGCATAGCACTTTACATTGGCATGCTGTGGATGCATGCGCGGATGGGCCGCGACGTTTTTCCGATGGCGTTTTTCTAGCCGTTCGCCCCAAGATACCTGTGAACCAGATCCTGATGCGCCAGTAGGAAATGCATGAGGTGATCACCTTGTATCTTCATCAGATCGGGACGGGTGAAAACTTTCAAGGCGCCGGAGACATCCGTTTCGCCAATCGGCACGCCAAATTGACTCATCGTGTGGTGCGCCCCTTCAGAGGTTGTGTGCAGGATCGCGGCAGCACCGTCGACGGCCACATCTCCCAATAGATCACCGTGCACATTCCAAACCCTTGGATCAAGAACCCGCATGCCGGTGTCCGGCGCGCCGGCCAGGGCATTGAACGTGTTTTGCTCATAAAGCAGAAACAACGGCTGGCGCATGGTCTCGTCGCGCCAAGTGTCAGCGAATTGGCCGGAACGGAGAATAAAAAACCCCGTATTCAGGTATCGGGAGGCGGCATCCGTACGATATCTGTCTATGAGCACGCGGAACGCCTGCAGATCAATTTCCGGCGTCTCATTGGCGGCAATGAAACCGGCGATATCCGACGCGCTGCTGTCCGTACACGCGGCGCCGTCCATATCCGCCGCCGCCATCTCCGCGGCCATTGCCCGGATCGGTGCGCCAACCGGCTTCAGAACAACCATGTCGGCGTCGAACCAGACGATGGCATCAGGGCGCGGGTCCATGTCGGCGAAATAGTCATACAGCGACGCCTTGTGTTTCCAAGTCTGCGCCTCGCTTCGTAAATGCGGCGGCGTCACGGCAAGGTTTGCGGCCTCGCTCAGGAATTGCCGATGCGGTCCATCAAACCCGAAATCGCAAATGTGAAGGGTCTCTTCGGGCAGCTCGGCGGCAAAAGAATCCATCAGAATACAAAGATTGAGGAACAGCTTGCTGTCGGCACCGGTGGTGAAGACAAGGTTCAAGAAACCGCGTCCTCGCGGATCATGTCCGCTGCCTTTTCGGCGATCATGATGATCGGTGCGTTGGTGTTCCCCGAAACCAGGCGCGGCATGACGGAGCCGTCGACGACACGCACACCTTGCAGGCCGTGCACCCGCAAGCGGTTATCGACGACCGCGGCCGGGTCATTACCCATCTTGCAGGTGCCGACGGGGTGATACACCGTGGCCCCGGTGCGCGCGGCGTAATCCAACAGCTCATCATCCGTCCGGCAATCCGGGCCGGGTGTAATTTCTGAACTGATATAGGGCTTCATGGCTTCCGTGGCCATGATTTGACGTTGGATTTTCTGCCCGGCCACGTGGGTTCGGCGGTCCAAGTCCGCGCTCAGGAAGTTCTGCACGATCGCCGGCGCCTGCAGGGGGTCGCTGGACTTGATGTGAACGGATCCACGGCTTTCGGGGCGCAATTGGCAGGGCGCCGAGGTGAGGCCTGGAAACTTGTGCAGGACGCGTTTGGCCGGGTCATCGAAGCTTGCATGGGCCATATGGAATTGAACGTCCGGCACCTCCAATTCGGGCCGTGTGCGGACAAACCCGCCGATGATACCGGCCGACATGGTCAGCGCGCCACGGCCGGCGAAGGCATACTTCAAGGCTTCGCCGACAAGGCGGAGACCGCGGACATCCTCATTCATCGACGATGCGTTCTTCAACCGCCAGACGAAGCGGCTGACGTAATGGTCCTGTAAGTTCTCGCCGACACCAGGAAGCCCATGACGCACGTCGATACCCTGCGACTTCAACATGTCCGGCTGACCGATGCCGGAAAGTTCCAACAATTGGGGTGATTGAATGGATCCAGCACACAAGATGACCTCGCGTCCGGCACGTGCTTCGCGGGCCTGGCCCTTTAGCAGATAACGCACGCCGGTAACCTTCGTGCCTTCCAGGGCCATGCCGGTCGCCATGGCGCCGCTTTCAACGGTCAGGTTGGGGCGGTTCCGGGCCGGGTTCAGATAGGCGGTTTTGGCGCTCCAGCGCCGGCCGTTCTTTTGGGTCAATTGGAAATAACCGAAACCTTCCTGTTCTTCGCCGTTGTAATCGGGGTTTCGGCGGTACCCGGCCTGTTCGGCGCCATCCATGATCCGATCCAAAATTTCGTAGGTGGTGCGGACGTCGGCAACATTTAAAGGGCCGCCGGCACCGCGCCAGTCATCACCACCCGTTTCCCGGTTTTCGGCCTTTTTGAAATACGGAAGCACATCGTCGTAAGACCAGCCCCGGTTGCCCAATTGCGCCCAGGAATCGTAGTCACGGTTGTTGCCGCGAACGTACAGCATGCCGTTGATGGAACTGGAACCGCCCAACACTTTGCCGCGCGGAATGGAAATGTTGCGGCCATGCAGATTCGCTTCCGGTTCCGTTTCAAACAACCAGTTGAGATTGGGGTTGGCCAAGGTCTTGATGTAGCCGACGGGGACGTGGATCCAGATATTTTTGTCGTCACCGCCGGCCTCCAGTAGGAGGACCGTGGATTTCCCGTCTTCGCTTAGCCGGTTGGCCAAGACGCACCCCGCCGAGCCGGCGCCGACAATGATATAGTCAAAGTCCGCCGAAGGTGCCGTCCCGTTCATGCCAGTCTCCCGTTTGCGGTCGATGCCAGCGGAGCCTAGCCCATATGGGCCATGGTGCAAGATGGCTGTCTGTCCCGCTGTTAAGGGTTGGAATGCCGCAATCGAAAAATTTATCTTATGTTACGCTTGACGCATCCGATGAAATTGCAGCCAATGGTGATATCAACTGTAAGTATCAGTGAGAGGAAAGCCTTCATGCCAAGCATTTTCGGTATGCTTGTCCAGCACCAGATCAAAAACAAAAAACGCTCGGAGAATTTCGATTTCTTCAAAGCCTGTATGGCTGCCGCCGCCATGGTGGCGGTCGCCGATGGACGTGCGGACGTGCAGGAGACGGCGGGTCTGAAGCAGCTCATCGGGACCCTGGACAAACTGAATATTTATTCCAAGGTCCATGGCACCGAGTTGTATGAAAAATACATCGGCGATCTGATGGACAAACCCGATGAAGGCCGCGCCAGCGCCCTGGAAGCCATTGAGGCCGTTAAGGCCGAGCCGGAATGGGCTTCGTTGTTGATCGTCATCACGGCGTCGGTGAGCGAAGCCGACGGGGCCCTTGATGAGTCCGAACAGGAAACCATCGACCAGCTTTGTGCATTGTTGGAAATCGATCCCGATTCCATCGAACCCATCGCGCTCGACACCAAAGATTCCGTCTACGAATAATTTTCAGCCGACGAGGAACGCGCTAGAGGCACGTTTCTTGGTCACGGCTTGGCGTTCGTGGTAAGAGGGCAGGGTGGCCTGACTTTCCACTGGAGCAAATACGTGTCCGAGAAAAATCCACATAAGAAGCCGGCGCCCAAGGATGCCGTGGCGGAACTGGCAAAAGTGAAATTGCTGTCTGTCGACGTTGACGGCGTTCTGACGGACGGCGGCATCTACTATGCCGATGACGGCAACACCTATCGAAAGTTCAACGCCAAGGACGGCATGGGATTGGTCATGCTGCGCCGCGCCGGGGTCGAGGTGACGATCATCTCGGCCGGCGCCCCTGGGGCCATTGAACTCCGCGCGGCACGCCTGGGTATCCCGCATGTATTTACGGAAGCCCACGACAAATTGGCGATTTTCCGCGAGCTGGTTGAAAAACTGGATATTCAGATGTCTGACACCGCTCACATGGGGGACGATGTCAACGATTTGCCGCTTTTGCAGGCCGCCGGACTGGCCATTGCCACCGCGGACGCGGTTGAGGCGGTCGGTGAGGCGGCACATATCGTAACCCGCCGGCGCGGTGGCGATGCGGCAGTGCGCGAAGTCTGTGATGCCATCCTGAAGTCCCGGGAGACCGGTTGAATGGCCGCCAGTGGATATGCGACCAATGAAGGCACGGCGCGCTATGCGGCGCGGCACGGAGAGGCCTGCGGGGACGGGCATTTCCGGCGCGGCCAGAACCTGTCGTGGTCGTCCATCGGGATCGGCACCTATCTTGGGGCTGGCAATGATGCGACCGATGCCTTGGTTGCCGACGCCGTTGAGGCCGTCGTCGAAGGCGGCATGAATGTCATCGACTGCGCCGCCAATTACCGCCGCGAGCGTGGTGAAAAAAGCGTTGGATCGGCTCTTGATCGCGTATTGACGAAAGGCGACGTGCGCCGCGATGAGCTGATCGTCTGCTCGAAGGGTGGTTTTTTGCCGCATGGCGGTGATTGGTTTGAAAAGGAGTTTGTCGGAACGGGCGAGATCACGGCAGATGACCTTGTCGGCGGATCCCACTGCATGCATCCCGACTACCTGGAAGCCCAGCTTGAGCAAAGCCTTGCCAATCTAGGGGTGGAAACGATTGACGTGCACTATGTTCACAATCCGGAATCCCAGGCCGGCAAGGTGCCGGGTGCGATTTTCAAGGAACGCCTGCAGGCCGCCTTCCGAATGCTGGAAGGCGCTGTACAGGCGGGAAAAATCCGGGCCTACGGCGCCGCCACGTGGAACGCCTTCCGGGTCGAAGGAAACCAAGCCGGCGCCATGTCCCTGACGGCGACGAAGAACGCCGCCCAACAGGTGGCCGGTGATCTTCCCGACCACATGAAATTTGTTCAATTGCCGTTGAACCTGGCGATGACCGAAGCCCTGATCAAACCGGTTCAGGACTTGGGCGGCAAGGGCCTGACGCCAATCCGTGCAGCCACCAACCTGGGACTTCGGGTGATGGCCAGCGGCTCCATCCGGCAGGCAAAATTGGGGGAACTGCCGGCGCATGTGAAATTGGCCCTTGGCGAGGACCTGGCGTCGGACGCTCAGCGCGCCTTACAGTTCACCCGTTCGGCTCCGGGCGTCGGCACGGCACTTGTTGGATTAAAACAGCCGAACCACGTTGAGCAAGCGCTGGCCCTGTGTCGCACCGCACCGATCGCGCCGAGTAAGATTCTTGCCATGTTCGGCAAATAAAATGCCGGTCACGTGGTTCCGATGGGAATCTCGGTTGAGTTCTTCACTTCTTCCATCACCACATAGGTATGGGTCTCGCGCACGCTGGGCAGGCTGACCAGCGACTTGCCCAGAAATTGGCGATAGTCCGCCATGTCGCGGACCCGGGCCTTTAACAGATAGTCAAACCCGCCCGATACCATCTGGCACTCCAACACCTGCGGCATGTCCATCACGGCGCCCTTAAAGGCGTCGAACACATCCTCGGTGGTCCGCTCCAGAACAACCTCAACAAAGACCAATAGGGCGGCATCAAGTTTCGCCGGATCGACAAAGGCGGCGTAACCGGTAATAACGCCGTCGCGCTCCAGACGCCGCACCCGGGCCAGACATGGCGTCGGACTGAGATTGACCCGCTTCGAAAGGTCTTGGTTCGAAAGCCGTCCATTGCGCTGCAATTCGCGAAGGATGCGGCGATCCGTGTCATCGAGCTTCATTGGCATGTCATCCTGATTTTTCGAATTTTACAGTCTTATATATCGAAGTTTTACGATATTTAGTCATTAATATCATCAATTAAATAGTATATTGGAGTTTATCACCATATTTATTGGAATTTCAGCAAATGAACGCAAAATTCGTCGGAGAATTTCCGGAACCAACCGAACTTCGCGGACGGTTCGAGACCGCTTACCGAATGGACGAGCAACAAGCAGTTCAAAACCTGCTTCGCGCTGCGGATGCCGGCGACGCCGCCCGGGGCCGCATTCAGGCCCGCGCGAAAACATTGGTCGAGGAAATTCGGCGAAGCACGCGCGGCTCAGAAGGGCTGGACGCGTTCTTGCAGGAATATGAGCTTTCGAACCAGGAAGGCGTCACCTTGATGTGCCTGGCGGAAGCACTGCTGCGCATTCCCGACGCGGCGACCGCCGACAAACTGATCAAGTCGAAATTAATGGATGCCGATTGGGAGGCTCATCTCGGACACAGCGAATCGCTGTTCGTCAACGCGTCGACCTGGGCCTTGATGTTGACGGGCCGGGTGATCGAGATGGACCGCTCAATCTTGTCGGCGCCAACGGATTATCTGGGAAAGCTGGTCGCCAAAAGCGGCGAGCCGTTCATCCGTCAGGCCATGGTTCAGGCCATGAAGATCATGGGCCGGCAATTCGTCATGGGCCGTACCATCGACGAAGCCCTTGATCGGGCGAAGCACGACGAGGCGCAAGGCTACCGTCATTCCTACGATATGTTGGGCGAAGCCGCCTACACCGACGCCGATGCGCTGAATTACCTGGAATCCTATTCACAAGCCATCAAGGCCGTCGGAACCGCGGCGGCGGGCCGGGGCGTTGTCGACGCACCGGGGGTATCGGTGAAACTTTCAGCGCTTTTTCCGCGTTACGAATTGGCGCAGAGGCGGCGGGTGATGGACGAACTTCTGCCGCGCCTGATGCGCCTTGCCAAGGAAGCCAAGGAAGCCGATATCGGTCTCACCATCGACGCCGAGGAAGCAGACCGCCTTGATCTTTCTCTGGATCTTTTGGAAGCCGTATCGGGCGATCCTTCGCTGGTTGGCTGGCAAGGTTTGGGGGTTGTCGTTCAGGCCTATCAGAAACGTGCATTCTCGCTCATCGACTGGCTTCAGGATATGGCCCGGCGCCACGACCGCCGGCTGATGGTCCGGCTGGTCAAGGGCGCCTACTGGGACACGGAAATCAAACACGCCCAGGAATTGGGTCTTGGCGGATATCCCGTGTTCACCCGCAAGGCATCGACGGATGTTTCGTATTTGGCCTGTGCCCGCAAGTTATTGGCGGCACCGGACGCATTCTATTCGCAGTTTGCCACCCATAATGCCCATACTCTGGCGGCCATCATGGAATTCGCCGGACCGGCGGCCTATGAATTCCAACGCCTGCACGGCATGGGCGAACCCTTGTACGATCAAATTGTCGGAACGGATGAAACCGCGGTACCGTGCCGTATCTACGCGCCCGTGGGCTCCCATGAGGAATTGTTGGCCTATCTGGTGCGCCGGTTGCTGGAAAACGGCGCCAATTCATCTTTCGTCAATCGGATTGTCGATGAGACGGCACCGGTCGAAGAAATCATTGCCGATCCCATCGATACGGTGCGCGGCTATACGTCAGTGCCGCATCCAAAAATCCCCCTTCCCAGAGATATGTTCGGCCGCGAACGAGACAATTCGCGCGGCATCGACCTTGCCGACAAAGCTGAATTGAGGAGGCTCTCAGACGTCATGAACGGGGCGCCAAATACGCCGCCTACCGAACCGATTGGCGCCAAAAATGGCGGCCTCTTATTGGTTCATAATCCCGCGGACCCGGGCGAAACAGTTGGCACAATTCAAACGGCTTCCGCCGCAGACGTGGCAAATGCCATTGACGCGGCCGATCAGGCATTTATCGGTTGGGACGCGACGCCGGCTGATCAACGTGCCGGTATGCTGGAAAAGGCCGCCGACGCCATGGAGGCGGCGACCCCGGAATTGATGGCCCTGTGCATACGCGAAGCCGGAAAAACCCTTGCCGATGGCATTGCCGAAGTTCGCGAAGCCGTCGATTTTCTCCGCTATTACGCGGTTCGCGCCAGGGTCGACTTCTCCCACCCTCAAGACCTGCCAGGGCCGACCGGTGAGTCGAACCAAATCTCATTGCACGGCCGCGGACCGTTTGTCTGCATCTCGCCATGGAATTTCCCGTTGGCAATCTTTACCGGACAGGTGGCGGCCGCCTTGGCGGCCGGCAATACGGTTCTGGCGAAACCGGCCGAGCAAACGCCTTTGATCGCGGCCCGCGCCATCGATATCCTGCACGGCGCCGGGGTGCCGAAGGATGTCGTCCAGCTATTGGCCGGTGACGGGGCGTCGGTCGGCGCGGCGTTGGTTGGTGATCGGCGAATTGCCGGCGTCGCTTTCACGGGATCGACGGAAACGGCCCGGGTGATCAACCAGACCCTGGCCGGCCGGGACGGGCCTATCGTGCCGCTGATTGCCGAAACCGGCGGTCAAAACGCCATGTTCGTCGATTCCACGGCGCTGCCGGAACAGGTCGTAAGCGATGTCGTCATGTCGGCATTTCAAAGTGCCGGGCAACGGTGCTCGGCGCTGCGTGTGTTGTTTGTCCAAGATGAGATTGCCGACAGGGTCATTGATTTGTTACGCGGCGCGACCGCCGAACTGCGGGTCGGCAATCCAGCACGTCTTGAAACCGATATCGGTCCGGTGATCGATGCCGACGCGTTGGCGATGTTGGAAAAACACCGCCAGCGCATGGAAAATGACGGCCGTCTATTGTGCCGCGCGCCATTGGGCGGGGATACGGGTAACGGTTACTATTTTGCCCCCTGTGCCTACGAAATCGATGATATCGGCCTGTTGGAACGCGAGGTCTTTGGTCCGGTGCTTCACGTTATCCGTTACCGTGCGGAAAACCTCGAACACGTAATCCATTCCTTGAATGCCACCGGCTACGGCCTGACGCTGGGTGTTCATAGCCGCGTCGACACCACCCAAGAGCAAATCCACAAAATGGTGCGATCAGGCAATACCTACGTGAACCGCAACATCATCGGTGCCGTCGTCGGTGTGCAGCCGTTTGGCGGGCAGGGCCTTTCCGGAACCGGTCCGAAGGCCGGCGGGCCCCGTTACCTGCATCGTTTTGCGGTTGAACGAAGCCGCAGTATCAACACGACGGCGGCAGGTGGCAATGCGGCGTTGATGTCCATGGGTGCATAAATGGTTGCATGTGAGTCCGGGATTCTTTATGTAATTTCAATATGATATACGGAAAACACCTGCGGATTCCGATTGCCGGTGCCCTGATTGGAATTGTGGCTGCCTGTAGTGGTCAGCCCTATGTTCATGTCGCGAGTGAGTTCAACCGCGAATCCGACGTGTTCCTGCACGGCATCACGGAACGCAGTAGTGTGACCATCTGCTACGCCAAGCGGGCATCGCAATCCGCCGAAGTCGCCCGCCTAGCCAACGAAGAATGTGGACGGTTCGGCAAGCGCGCCATATTCAATACACGAAGCCTCCAGGAATGTCCGTTAGTAACACCCGTGGCCGCCATCTACCGTTGCCTTGCCCCTGGCGAGCGGGTATCGGACTTGAACCGCTAACTCCAGAAGGAGATTGACCATGAAGCTTTCAAAACCCCTGATTGCCGGTGCTTTTGCCCTCGCACTCGGCGGCTGCGCCGATACCATGGAGCGGGCTTCGCAAATGAGTTGGGTTGAAGTCGGCGGCACGCTCGGCGGTGCTGTTGTTGGTGGCTACGCCGGATCCTATTTCGGCGGCGGATTTGCCAAGACGGTCTTCATGGCCACCGGTGTTTTGGTCGGCGGGTCGGCCGGCTACACGGCGGCCAGAACGCTTGGGCCGTCGGACCAGGCCCACTACGACACCACCGTCCGTCAGGCGTTGAACGTGTCGGCCGACGGTCATGTGGTGCGCTGGGCCAACCCGGAAACCGGACGATCAGGTATTTTCCGCTCCGTTGCGTCTTATAAGCGCGGCGACGGGCAAACGTGCCGCAAATACCGCTCGTCCGTGGTCTTCGATGAAGGTGTATATTCCGGCGGCGGGACCGCCTGTCAGCAGGCCAATGGAAACTGGATCAAACTGCACGATGAGTTCAGTTGAAGGGCGCCCGACAGCGCTCAAACTTATTCGGTAAAATGATGGGAATCCTGACCGGACTTTTGGCCGCCTATGTGGCGCTGGTCGGGATCGTTTTTGTCGCCCAGCGCAACCTGATGTATCACCCGGGCGCCGCCAACGGCGATCCAACGGCTTTTGGCGTTCCTGAAATGCAATCGGTCAGCGTGCTCACGGTTGACCAGCTAAGATTGGAATCATGGTTCTCGGCCGGCGCCAATGACCAGCCGACATTGATATTCTTTCAAGGAAATGCCGGCTCCATTGCCGATCGCGGCTTTAAAATACGCCCTTATCTGGAACACGGATATGGTGTCCTGCTGGCCGGATACCGGGGCTATGGCGGCAATCCGGGCTCACCGACCGAAGCCGGTCTTTACAACGATGCCGAGGCGGTTCTGGAATTTCTGTCGGCACAAGGAATAGAGCCGCGGCGATGGGTATTGTACGGCGAATCCCTGGGCACAGGTATCGCCGTCGAAATGGCGCGCCGTCAAACCCGCAAGAGTTCGCCGGTCCATGCCGTGGTGCTTGAAGCGCCGTTCACCACAATGGGTGACGCGGCGGCCAATCATTACCCGTATCTGCCGGCCCGCATGCTGGTCCGCGACAAATATGATTCGTTGGCAAAGATCAAGGAAATCGCGGCGCCCCTGCTGATTTTCCATGGTGATCGGGACGGGGTTGTGCCGCAAAAACTGGGCATCGCGCTTTTCGAGGCGGCCAATGAGCCCAAGCAATCCCACTGGATCACCGGGGCCGGTCATAATGATCTTTACGACTTCGGCGCAGCAAACGAAGTGATCCGCTTTGTCGACCGGCAATCGGCCAAGCGTTAACCCTGAAAAACCGCAGTAATCCAGGGGCGCAGGGTCCGTCCCGCGGGCCGTTCCGGTTGACTTTTAACCTTGCCCGTGCCAATTTTATGGTGAAGTGGTGTAAGTGTACCCAAAGTGCATCCGCCGCGCATGAAAATCATGCATGCGGCGGATCGAAAGGCGCAGGATATACCGATGGCACAAGTGCCAAAAATTTACGCTCCGACGCCGGCACAAAGCGTTGCCGCGGCGCGTGGTATGCCTGTCAGCAAAGTCGCTTCGCTGAATGGCTCTATTGAGGAATCGTCAAGCAGCAACCCAGCAACTTTTGATGCCGCCTTCACGCTTCCCGAAGGTCAGCGCCGCAATGCCGGCAATGATCAAAACCCCAACCAGAACCTGCCGCAGCACGGTGACCGCGTGGTCCTCCCCAGCCGTGATTTTTCGACGCTGCTGGAATATTCAAGCGGTGCCAATGTTGACCTCTCCGATCCCGATATCCGGGCGCGGCGGCTGGGCGGTATTGTGACGCAAGCCATTCGCACCTATGAAACCAACGCCAAGGTTATTCATGGTGAGCCCGACGTCACCGGTACGGAGCTCAGCATCAGCCTGTAATCGGACGTTACGTGCTGGATTTTCTGACCGGCGGTGCCGGTTTTTTTGTGGGTATTTCTTTTGCATCTGGCGCAGGCCGCCCCGTGGGCGCCTGACTGTGATGGCGGTCACGGCGCGTCCGGTGCGGCGGCGTTAGCATGGCCCTATGGCGATCAACGCAATCCTCAGCACAGCGCTTTCGGGCCTTCACGCCAATGCGGCGCGGACGAATTCGGCCGCCCACAATATCGTCAACCGGAACACGCCGAATTTCCAGCCTTCGGATGTCCGCAGCACATCGGTGGTCTCGCAGGGCGCGCTTGGCACCGGTGCCGGCGTCCAAACCCAGATTTTGACCGCCGACGATACGGTCAGCTTGGTGCGGGAATTTTCCAAGTTGATCGCCGCCGAGGTCGCCTACAAGGCAAACGCCCATATTGTCCGAGCCGCCGACGAACAAGCCGATGAACTCATCGACATCATCGGTTGAGGTCCTTAACGGCTTCTTTTATCTTTTTGCGCAATAATTATATAATCGAGAGACGGGAAGCAGCTTCTCGGGGAATATACGGACAGGGTTCGCGGCCATGCCGGCGGAAGTCAACAACGCCTTCGATATCGCCTTCTTTTTCGCTGACACGGCATTGGCGGAAAACGAATATCTGCAACCGCAAAAACTGCAGGGACTGTTGTTCCTGGCGCAAGCCTATTTCGCCGTCGCCTTCAAGGGGCGAAAACTCATGCCCGCGGTGTTTGTCGCCGATGAGCGCGGTCCGCTTGAACCCAATGTTTATGTCGCATTTTCCAAAGGCCGGCCGGAGGTCGATGCGGACTTGTTTCTGCCGGCCGAGGTGGAAAGTTTTCTGGATGCCATCTGGCGGCGGTTCGGTCACATGAGCACCGACAAGCTGACCACCATGGCGAAGGAAACCAGCGCCTACAAGAAGGCCCGGGGGCGCGGCCACCGCGCCGCAATTCCCTTGGATGAAATGCAATTATCATTCATGCGGGCGGAACAAACGCCCGGCGTCAGCCAGGTCGTGAAACCGAAGCTGTATCGGACCCAGTCCGGCAAGAACGTCACCGTCCAACGCTGGACGCCCGGCGCGAAACCGGCCAGTGGGTCTCCGGAACAATAAATTAAGCGCTCGCTTGTGGTCTATTTTGCGCCGCCGGTGCGAAGCCGATGGACAATTTTAGAATAAGACCCATCGGCCAGCATTGCCTTAACAGTGCGGTCGAATTTCTGGAGAAACGCCTGTCCGTGGGCTGATTTCTTCGACAGCAGCAACGTGAAGTTCATCTGGCCGAATTGGATCGGCAGTATGCTCAATTGGTTCTCCAGGCCTTCTCCGGATATCTGCTGGTTGGCAACGGCCAAGGCTTGGACGGTTACTTCCGTCCGTCCCTTGGCGACCATCCGCAAACAACTTGCGACCTTGGTCGCCATGATCGGCGTAATGTCATTTTGCGCGGCAAACCGTTTTCCCCAACCGTTCCCCAGAATCTCACAGACGCGCAGCGAGCGTAGTGTCGACGGCACCGGGGCAGCGCTGATTTTTTGCTCCGCCGCGCTACCCGCCGCGACAATAGGATGCATTTCGATCGTGTAGACCGTTTCCTTTGAGCTGTCTGCATAAGACAGGCGGGCATCCGTCGGCACCGTGACGAATGCGTCCAGTTGACCCATTTCGACGGCCCGCTGGGCGCGCTTCCAGGGATAGCCATGATGGGCGACCGTCATGCCCATGTGCTTTTCGACTATTTCCGTCATCAGGGCCGGCAATATGCCTTTGACTTCATTGCCGACACCGGCCGAATAGGGTGGCCAATCGGAATTGTACGACATCTTCAATTCGCCGGCTTCCGTGCCGATCGAAGCCAGTGTCAAAGCGATGGTGATGACAAGGGGACGAAGGATCGTGGGCAAAATTTCTCGCATGCTCTTGTGCGCCTTTCCGTGACGTCAAACCGCAAATACCCCCCAAATACCCCCCAAATACCCCCCAAATACCCCGGGGGCCATTCTTAACAGGGAACCGCCTCAAATACCAAATGGCGATGAGTGTCACTGTATGCACTATGAAGATTTCAAGAACCTGAAGTCACAGCCTTCCGGTGCTTGCGTCACCGTGTCCAAGAATAGGTTCAGGTACCCCCGTTCGGCGCCGTCGTGAGGCGCCGGTGGTGCCCAGGCACGCCGCCGGGCCGCCAATTCATCGTCGCTGACCAGCAGGTCCAGGCTGCGAGTCGGCACGTCAACGCGGATGTGGTCGCCGTTTTGAACCAGGGCCAGCGGTCCTCCGGCCGCGGATTCCGGGGCAACGTGCAAAATAATCGTGCCGAATGCCGTGCCGCTCATGCGCGCATCCGATAGCCGCACCATGTCCTTGACGCCCTGTTCGGCCAGTTTCTTCGGGATCGGCAGATAACCGGCCTCAGGCATGCCCGGCGCGCCCAGGGGCCCGGCGTTCTGGAGAACCAGGACATCGTCGGCCCTGACATCAAGACCGGGGTCATCGATCCGCTCTGCCATATCGCTGAGTGAGGTGAAAACCACGGCGCGGCCTTCATGGGACAGCAGGTCGGGGTTCGCCGCTGATTGTTTGATCACCGCACCGTCGGGCGCAAGGTTGCCGCGCAGAACCGCCATGCCGCCACCCGGATACAGG